>JAFMDF010000040.1 GCA_017857395.1 Bacteroidota bacterium
TTTCAGTATTCATCTGAAAATTACGAGGATGGAGGTTATTCCCACCCCTCAGTTATATTATTCTGCCCTGCCGATTCAATACATGGTCGAATGAGCACATAAACCATAGCCGTATCACAAGCACCTGCTAGATCACAAATTTGGTATTCAAAATTATCGTTACCCGTAAAGCCGTTATTGGGAGTATAAGTAATCACACCGTTGGAGGTATTCGTTGAAACCCCACCATTAGAAGGGGCTAATAAACCTGTGGTTGAAATACTACTCGTATCTAGCCCATCATCTGGATCTGAATCATTATCAAGTACCGATATATCAACAGGGGTATTGATTAAGGTACTACTATAATCATCTACAGCATTAGGTGGTAAATTGGCTTTGATGGTAATCGTAACTAAAGCCGTATCGCATAAATTGGTGGAATCACAAACAATATATTCGTAGGTGTCTATCCCAAGAAAGGAATTGTCTGGCGTATAAGTGATAGCTCCCGTAGTGGAATTAATAGCGCTAATCGTACCATTAGCAGGTTGTAAAACACCAGTTGTGGTGACACTTCCTGGATGAATATTATTGTTAATATCATAATCATTATCCAAAACAGAAACCGTTACTCCTATTCCAGGATAAGTTTCATCTTCGTCATCCAAAGCTACAGGTGGCGACTCAATACTTACTTGTGCATCATCTTGTACAGTTGGCACTACATCTCCATTCTCATCAATAGCAAAAGCTACTTCTGCTTCATTGATGGCGGGGTCACAGGCATTGACTACACTAAACTGAGTCGTCAGAGATATCGTATTGCCAACATTTAGATTTCCTAAATCATTCCAAACTAAACTGCCACTACCATTATCATCTGGGCTGATACTGGCTGATTGAAATTCCAGACAATAGGCACTAAACTCATCCGTGAGTGGTAAGGTGACAATATTAGTGTTTCCAATATTAGTTATATCAATTTGAAAAGTCAGCAAATCCGTATCAAAATAAGGGCCACTAGCTGGGCTAATTAGCGTCTTGCTAATCGACAATAATGGATTGGTGATAATTACTTCAGCCGTTACAGGGCCTGCGGAAACAGGTGTACTATTTTCATCAACGCCATTAGCACTTGCGGTATTCTGTGCTGGATTGCAAGAATTAGAAGCGGTGAAATAGACCGTAACAGTCTTACTTTCTGATGGATTTAACGGGCCAACATTGGTCCAATTGATAGTGCCTGCACCCGTAGCATTAGGGCTTATGCTAGCAGAATCGTAGTTCATACAAGCATTATCAAAAACATCATCCAAGGCGATGGAAGTGATGACCGTACTGCCCGTATTCACCAATAAAATATCAAATTGCAAGGCATCTCCAACTAAGGCAGTTCCGTCGGTTGGTTGCATTAACGTTTTACGAATTTGCAAAGTGGGTGTAGGCGTAATAATGGAGGCTACCGCTTCACAAATATCCGTAGAATCCTGTGGGTCAATATATTCAAAAGAAATCAAGCTGCCACCTGGAGCTGCCAATTGTCCATTTTCGGAAGTTCCCACACCGGTATGGCTATTTATACAAGCCTGAAAAACCCCTGTATTAATGCCCGTTTCGGACAAGGTCAGGGTTTCCGTATCATTAGTGCCTAATAGTGTGATAATTACAGTTTCCGTAGCAAGCGTATCTTCATTTTGGTCAATGTCCGTTACGGCCACACAAATTTGGTCATTTTCATTATACTGCTCGGTTGGATTGAAACCTGCATCCAGAAACTGTACGGAACAAGAAGTACCTAAATCATTGAAACTAACTTCAATGGGCATTGTCAAACTATCGGTAATGCCTTCATAACCTTCGTGCGCAATGGCTTCAATGGAAAATTGCCCCTGTGCTACGGAAGTTTTCCATTCGTATTCATAAATTTTAGTGCAACCCGAAGTGCCTGCAACATCGGCTTCATCAAGGTTTAAGTTAATCGGACTATTCGAAGGAGGATAAATGTTTAAATCCAAGCCTGTAATATCATAAGGGCCAAAGGGGTCATTAACTGTGGTTCTAATATATCCAGTTTGTCCGTTTTCTAAACTTTGTACTTGGTTTCCATCGGGATAAGGCGCATCATAAATGGCTAGTTCCTCAATTTCGATGACGGTGGTAACTGGCAATTCAATACGGGAGGGTTTTGTGTCGCTATCATAATTTATGTCAAATTCATAACCCGTATCATTTTGGGTAATTTCCAATTTAACCGTATCTCCTGCTGGTAAGGTATAATTACTGCCCAAAGTAGTATTCCATTCGATAATACCCGTTCCATTATTGTACACTGGATTTGACAAAGTAGCAAAAACGGTGGCATCATGTTTCAATACGGCTGTAATATCAGGATTGCTAGGCATGGTGCCACTCGTAACATTAACATAATTAATGATTTGTAAACCACCTCCCGAAGGCAATTCCAAAGGACTACACATAGGTACTGTCTGTGTAAAAGTAGCTAATCCTGTTCCACCTCCAGAACCGCCGCCTCCCCATTCAATTCTTAAATCATCAATAAAAAAATCATCCCCTCCTTGTTCACCATCATTGCCAGAAATAAATCGGATGACTGAATTTGCGGTCAACAAAGCGGTATTGCTTATTTCAGTCGTGTAATAATTCCAACTATTATCTTCTCCCCCGTCCCCATTAATTCGGGTTAATTCTGTCCATGTACTTCCATTATTCCCTGAAATAGACACGATTAAATTGTCATTACTATCCCAACCGTCTCGCAAATAATAAAATTCTAAACTAGCACAAGTCGCTCCATTTAGATTAATAGCCCGCTGGCTTCCATTTTGTTTTTGTTGTGTTCGCCAGCTACGGTCTCCTCCTATTAACACATCTGTAGTAACCATTACATCACCCGACCCTGCTCCATCAGACTCTCCTAGCTCTACCCAGTTTCCATTCCAACCACTTCCACCAGAAAAGGTGACGGTATTAAAATCATCAATTGCAGTATTTTCGTCACAACTTCCACCTGAGACTCCAGAAATAATAAAAGGAAAATCTTTTGATCCATCTAATACGCCCGAATTATCCGTTGCCGCCCCTCCAGTATAACTTCCCGTTCCGTCTTGTAACCAATAAACTTTGCCACTACCTGGATTATCTGCTCTTAAATAATAAGTATTACCATCTGTCAAATCCAAGTTTGAGGATAAATTTAATTCGTACCAGTCATAAGAAGTATTTAAGCTAGAAGAAGAAATAGTAGCCGTTGCCAAGCTGGCACCACTCCAGCTATTTCGAATACTAAAGGTAATGGTTTGTGCAGTTGCATCTGCGTCTTTTTTTAATTTTACAGAGAAGCCCTCTACAGTATAAGTTCCATTGCCAGAGGTATAGCTAAAAGTCTGCCCCCAAGAAGTACCTGATTTTATTTCATTACTATTAACGCCATTACCTGTACCTGTATAGTTTACTATCTCTGAGGAATTACTTCCACTTGATGAAGATATAATTACAGTTGAGGTAGTTACATCATTAGTCGCTACGGGGTCAATTCTATCCAACCGCTGACCGGGAGCAGTAAGATATAATACTTTCGTTTCTGTTGGCGCAGCAATAATTGTTGTATTGGTACAAACTTCTCCATAGATAGGGTCGGTAAAATTAGCATCTAGTAAATCCCCCGCAACAGCATTAATGATTCCATCTTCTACGCCTATTCCCCCTGAGCTTGAACTATTGATACATCCCCTAAAAATACCTGTATTATTGCCCGTTTCTGTTAGACAAACCGTTTCTCTGTCTCCTTTACTGCTATTGAATAGTAAAACTTCAATCATTTGGGTACTACCTATATCCGTGTTCTGGTCGTTATCGGATACCGTGATACATATTTGTTGGTTTTCTTCATAACTGCTTTGAATGGTGCCTCCATTGTCCGTAAAATCAAGGTTACAAAATTCAACGGTTACGGTGCTACCTACTACTGGGACAGTTACCTCTCCCGTCAAGATTTTATTTGGTGTTCCAACTACGGCTGTAAAGCGATTAGTTAAAGTAGTAATGGTGGGTGGGGGATTATTAACTTGTGTTTGAAAGCTGTAAATATCCGTTTCATTCACTGCCAAGTTGGCTTTGTCATAGCCCGTTTCATCCAAAGGAAAAGCCGAACCAGCATTATCATCTACAAGGATAAAATTATTCAAGCGGGTCGAATTTGCAATATAAGTTACTTCCCATGGCAGGGTATCTCTTAAATTGATATCATAAATGGGTGCATTTCCTGCATTCTGAATATGAATAGTAAAGGTAATAATATCTCCTTGATCCACTAAACCATTGCCATTATAATCGGTGGTTAATTCATAGTCTTTCCAAGCACTTATTTTTCTAATGGGTGGAACGGTTGTTCCAAAATCTAAAAAGGGATTGCCGGGTGCAGCTGTTGCTGGGTCTTGTCCCCAAGCAGCACTAATCAAAGTACCATCCAAGGTATAAATAAACATCCCCGTTTGGTCGTTATCATTATCATCATAAATCTGCAAGGATTCGTAAGCAGAAATATTATAAGCTACATTATATTTATTCCCATTCAAATCGGTGTTATTTCCCGTTGCAGGATTACCGTCATAATCGACATAAACCGTAGTGGGTTCAATAGCAGTCACCCAAGCAGGGCTACCATTTTGATTATCATTCCCGCCGCTTCCTGGGCCCCAGCCTAAGGTGGCAGAGACGGTTAGGTAACTCTCTGGCACTAGTGTAAAGCCCCAATCGTGCGCATCATTATCTTGTACATCACTATCAATCGTACTTAAAGCAAAAAAGGGTAAGTCATTAGTGGTGTAAAAATGTGCTCCTGATTGGATGGGCATTACAAAGCGATAGACGCTTTTTGCACCAACATTAAAAGAACCAGAACTACCTAGAGTGCTGTATTGTACTTGAATAGCGGAATTATTAGGATTGTATATAAACACATTAACGGGGTCACTAGATACAGTAGTTCCAACTGGGCTAAAATAGCTATTATCCCAAAGCTCACAAGGGAACAAGGTAAACCATCGGTTTTCAAATCGCCCTGCTCTGTCTCCAGTAATCAGGTGCGCTTGGATGGGTCTGGTAGAAGTAATTTTAGCCCCAGCTTGAATGCCATCCTTTACCAGATAGGTGTCTCCCTGATTCAACCAGCGGGTAATATCATTATTTCCATCCCCGTCGGTATCAATAGAAACAATAGTAAGAAAATCCTTTGCCATTACGAATAGGGAAACCTTATCAAATATGCCATCAGCATTGATATTTTCTCCAATAGGTACCTCAAAGTCTTCGCCCCAAGCACTCGTTTCCAATATTTCTACTGCACCTGATAATACTGGCCCAGGTGTAGGTGCCCAAGATGCTCTAGATATTGCTAACTGAGCAGAAGCGGCAATTTTATCTCGACCATCATAATAAATAGCAGAAGCATTTCTGGGTAGGGGCACAAAATTTTCTAACCCAATTACATCTCCAGCATTAATAATGTCCGTGGCAAACCCAGGTGGTTTGCCATTAGAATCATCATTATCTCCCCAGATTTGAGTCGTATTTTTAGAAGGGTTCATGATATTCCATTCGTAACCATCTTCCCAATGATCATAATAAATGATGGTGTTATCATCCGTAGCAACGATTGAAATGACGGCATTTAATCCATTAGAAATGCCAAAATTTTGAGCATCTGTGAATACTTTAAAAGAAGCGTGGATGTCCTTTTCAGGCATCGGTATATAATAGGTGCTTTCTATCTGAGCCGATAAAATGAAGTGCCAGCTTAAAAATACTATAAAGGATAGTATTTTTTTCCAATACCTATTATTAATTGGAGCAATAGTAGGTAAAGAAAGAAAGTAATAAAATGTATTATTCCCATAATTAATCAATGGTGATGTAACGTTTTCTCTATTAGTAGGTTTTTTTAACATCTCTCCTCTGTGTTTGATAGTTGTAGAATATTTGTTTAGACGGAGGGGGGGTATCAATTTTTTTATAAAAAAGTAATTGTGACAGGCAATTTTTCTTTTTTTTTCGAGGAGTAAGTGATAAAAGGGGAGTAAAGAGGAAGGTTTAAGCTAAAAATCATCAAAAATCATTCCAAGTTGGAGGGTATAAAAACCATGTAGCAAGTTTACTAAAAGTATTCAATAAGATTGAGACGGCTTACAAAACTGTATAAACAGCAACTCCTTTTACCTTCACCTTTTTGGATGACCGTTTAAAACAACTCTATCTTTCCGAAAAAAGAGCAGGACTTTTATTATCAGGACGAAGATTAACTGGATTATCTACATAGTGTAATTAAACAAGGCATCTATTGCTAACTTTTTCATACCACCAATTTACGGCTTTTGGTTTATTTGAAGCCATATCTAAAATAGCTGTAAGAAAATGCCTTCAAATCCTTATTAATTCAACATATTTCTATTTAAAAGTAACATCCAGAATCAGCTAACTTAGGATTTAAAAATATCTTTGATTATAATTACCTTTCTTTTAATTAAAAACATAAATTTCGGAAATTTGCCTAAAACAAAATATGGAAGGCCATTATCAAGACTTTATTACTTCCATAAAACAGGTTCAACGGCTATTTTTAATGCAGCAGTTGGTCACCGGTCCTCATCTGTTTGCAACTTAGCCAACATTGCTTATCAATTAAATCGTCCATTAAAATGAGACCCAGTAAAAGAGGAATTTAAAGGCGATAAAGAGGGTAAAGCTATATTGAAAGGGAAACATTCCTAAAATATTGAAAAAATGAGTATTATAGTAAGCACAAAACCCTATCTATTCTCTGCTCTCTTTTCTCTATTCTAATTAACAAATAAATGATAATTAACGAAAAATTAAAAGCAAAAGACCTTAAACCAAAAATAGCGAAACTATGGAAAGCATCAGGCGCAAAAATTAAACGGATAGACAAAGAATATAACCCTAAAAAAGGGTCTCCTGTCTTTACTGTCAAAGGAAAATATTCTACTAGAGGTTGGACAGAGTGGACACAAGGTTTCCAATATGGCGCTGCCATTTTACAGTTTGATGCTACAGGAGATACTTCTTTTTTAGACTATGGCAGAAAAGCTACCGTTGATAAAATGGCTTCTCATTTAGGACATTTTGGGGTTCATGACCATGGATTTAATAATGTTAGTACTTACGGTAATTTGTTGCGCCTTATGAAAGAAGGCAAAACACCTTTCAATGAATGGGAAAAGCATTTTTATGAATTGGGTTTGAAATTATCAGGTGCAGTTCAGGCAAAAAGATGGACGGACATTCCAAACGGTGGTTTTATTCATTCTTTTAATGGTCCTCATTCTTTGTTTGTGGATACCATTCGGTCTTTACGTTCCTTGGTCGTTAGTCACGAATTGGATTATGCTCTTTGGGGCGACCACGATGTAAAAACGAGTTTGTTAGAACGAACTATTTTACACGCCAAAGCCACCGCTGACTATTCTGTTTTTTATGGAGAAGGCAGAGATTCCTACGATGATTGGGGACGAACAGCACATGAATGTGTGTTTAACACCAATGATGGCAATTATCGTTGCCCTAATTCCCAACAAGGTTATACTGGTTTTACGACTTGGACAAGAGGCCTAGCATGGGCAATGGCAGGTTTTGCTGAACAATTAGAATACCTCACTACCCTATCCAAAAAAGCCTTAAGGCCTTACGGCGGATTTAAAGAAATTGAAGGCATTTATCTAAAAGCGGCGAAAGCAACTTGTGATTTTTATATTAAAAATACGCCAACTGACGGCATTCCTTATTGGGATACAGGCGCGCCAAATCTGCATAAAATGGGGGATTATTTGAATCGACCATCTGACCCTTATAATGATTTTGAACCTGTTGATAGTTCCGCCGCAGCGATTGGCGCACAAGGATTACTACGTTTAGGACAGTATTTAAAAGCTAAAAAAGATAAAAGTTGGACCACCTATTGGCAAGCAGGTCTAACTGTCATTCAACATTTATTCGATGAACCTTATTTAAGCACAGATACCAAACATCATGGATTGATTTTGCACTCCATTTATCATCAACCCAATGGTTGGGATTATGTGCCTAAAGGTAGTAAAATTGCGAATGGAGAATCCAGTATGTGGGGCGATTACCACGCTAGAGAAGTAGCCCTGTATTTACATAGAATCATTGAAAAAGAGCCGTATTATACTTTTTATGCTTGTGTAAAATGATTTTAGAACAGAGAGCAGAGCGTAGAGAATAGAGACTTACAGCACCGTCTCTATTCTCTACGCTCTGCTCTCTAATCTCAAAAAAATGTCAAAAATAAAAGATACTTCTAAACTCTGTGTCCATACGATTACCACCAAACCCTGGGGCTTAGAAGAAGCCTTAGATAATTATTGTAAAAATGGAGTGGCAGGCATCAGCGTTTGGCAAAATGCCATTGATAAAATGGGTGCAAAAAAAGCAGGAAAACTAATAAAGTCCTATCCCATTGAAGTGGTTTCTTATGTTCGAGGAGGTTTTTTCCCAGCTACTTCTAAAAAGAAGCGACAACAGGCGATTGACCATAATAAACAATTACTGGAAGAAGCTGCTGCGATAAATGCGCCTTTATTGGTGTTAGTTGTCGGGTCAAGCCCAGAACAATCATTGGAAAAGTCTAGAAAACAAATTCAAGAAGGGATTGAATCCATTTTGCCTTTTGCCCAATCGGTAGGAGTGAAATTAGCCATCGAACCACTGCATCCGATGTATGCCCACTCTCGGTCTGCGGTCAATACTTTAAAACAAGCCAATGATATGGCGGAATCCATCAATGAGGAGTTTGTCGGTGCGGTCATAGATGTGTACCATGTATGGTGGGAAGAAGGCTTAAAAAAAGAAATCGCTCGATGTGGGAAAAATGGCAATTTATTTGCTTACCATATCTGCGATTTTAAAGCACCACTAGAAGACTTTCTAAATGATAGAGGGCTAATGGGAGAAGGTTGTATTGATTTAAAAAGTATCCGAAAATGGGTAGAAAAAGCAGGATTTAAAGGTTTTCACGAAGTAGAAATTTTTTCTCATCGGTATTGGGAAATGAATCAGCATCAATTTTTAAATAAAATTATCAAGAGTTATAAAGAATTTTCATAAAGCACTATATTGTTCGATGGTTAAATTGCTTTATTGTCTGACTACTAATACCTCAATAACAATTTAACCATCAAACAATTTCAACAATCAATTTAGATGAAAGTACATAAAATAGGAATTATTATGAACGGTGTCACAGGAAGAATGGGCACCAATCAGCACTTATTACGGTCAATTGTAGCTATCCGAGACCAAGGAGGCGTTAAGATAAATGCGAATGAGACGATAATGCCTGACGCCATTTTAGTCGGTCGAAATGAAAATAAATTAAAGCATTTATGCGAAATTTCGGGTTTTAAAAATTGGTCAACGGATGTTGATAAAGTTTTAAAGAGCAAAAAATATCAGGTTTATTTTGATGCACAAGTGACGGGCAGAAGAGGTCCTGCTGTCAAAAAAGCGATTAAAGCAGGCAAACATATTTATTGTGAAAAACCTTCTGGAACGAGTGTTGCAGAAGGGTTGGAGTTATATCATTTAGCAAAAAAGGCAGGGGTCAAACAAGGGGTCGTTCAAGATAAATTATGGCTACCGGGTTTATTAAAAATTCAGCGGCTGATTCAGAATGATTTTTTCGGTAGAATTATGTCCGTACGAGGAGAATTTGGTTATTGGGTCTATGAAGGTCATTCTATTGCTCCCAATCGGCCTTCTTGGAATTACCGAAAGGAAGATGATGGGGGTATTATTGTAGATATGTTGTGCCATTGGCGCTATGTCTTGGATAATATTTTTGGCAAGGTAAAATCCGTTTCTTGTATGGGCGCCACCCATATTCCAGAAAGGATTGATGAAAATGGTAAAGCTTATAAAGCAACTGCGGACGATGCAGCCTATGCCACTTTTGAATTAGAAGGTGGCGTCATCGCTCACTTTAATTCCTCTTGGACGACTAGAGTTCGACGAGATGATTTATTGACTTTACAAGTAGATGGTACAAAAGGCTCCGCAGTTTGTGGACTAAGAGAATGTTACATCCAACATTATGGCAATACGCCAAAACCTGTTTGGAATCCCGATGTAAAGCAACCTATCAATTTTTATGACGATTGGAGTAAAGTCCCTGAACAAGAACCCTATGATAATGCCTTTAAAGTGCAATGGGAAGCTTTTTTAAAGCATATAGTTTTAGATACCCCTTTTCCAAATGATTTATTGGAAGGCGCTAAGGGCATTCAACTCGCAGAAAAAGGGATAGAAAGCTGGGAAAAACGAGCTTGGGTTGATTTGGAGGAATTAGATTAATTTAAGAGCAGAGAATAGAGCGCAGAGAATAGAGACGATAAGGTATATTTAACTCAATTTATGCTATTTACGATAAAATTAAGTTAGTGTACGAAACAATCTCTTTTCTCTCAATGAAATGGTCTCTACTCTCTGTTCTGCTGAATAGCAAAACATGAAAAAAGTAGCATTAATAACAGGTGGCAGTAGAGGAATTGGGTATGGTATTGCCCAAGCCTTAGCCAAAGAAGGTTGGAGTTTGGCCATTAATGGAATGCGCCCAGCATCGAATGTGTCTGAAGTATTGGATACTTTAAAAACCGTCGATAATGAAGTCATTTATTGTCGTGGAAATATTGGAGATAAGGCAGAGAGACAAACCATTATTCAACAAACAATTGAGCATTTTGGGCACTTAAATGTCTTAGTCAATAATGCTGGAGTTGCCCCCAAGGAAAGAAAAGACCTTTTAGAAATGAGCGAAGAAAGTTTTGATAGGGTCTTAAATATCAACTTGAAAGGGACTTTCTTTTTATCGCAATTAGCCGCTAAAGAAATGGTCAAGGCTAAAGCCGAAAACCCAGATTTTTCAGGAGCTATTATTAATATATCTTCCATCTCCGCTACCGTAATTTCTATCAATCGAGGCCAATATTGCATTTCTAAAGCAGGAATGAGTATGGTGACACAATTATTTGCGACTCGATTAGGACAAGATGAAATTCCTGTATATGAAGTTAGGCCAGGCATTATTGCGACCGATATGACTTCAACGGTCAAAGAAAAATACGATAAATTATTTGCAGAAGGACTAAGTGTGCAACCTCGTTGGGGCTATCCAGATGATGTAGCAAAGGCAGTAGCAGGATTAGTTCGAGGAGACTTCCCCTACTCTACTGGGCAGGTGATTATGGTGGATGGAGGAATGACTATGCAGCGGCTTTAAATAGTTATCAGTTGAAGTTGAACCGACAACGGGTAACTGACAACCAAAAATATAATTATGCAAAACGAAAAACTTTGGACTTTCTGTAAAATAGCAGTTGGCCTATTAATTATCCTCACCTTTAGCCCATTGGTTACGCCTGCGGGTGTACATGAACCTTCATTTATGGGTATGCCTTACACCCTTTGGGTCGGTATTGTAGTCGCCTTTTTGTTAGTAGGCATTACTTGGTTAGGTACAAGGGTACATCCTGGACGAGAAGAATAATTCTTTAGACTTAAACTGGTAGCGCAGACTTCAGTCTGTCCTGTCCAGCGGTCTTTAGGCCGCTGTATCATTTCCAAATAAGCCTAACCATCTTAATCAAAACAAAACGTATGTTACAAACCTTAACCATCATAGGAATAATCTACATTGGCATTCTTATATTCCTAGCCAATTATGCCAAAACAGACGACAAAAGTTCGACTCAATATCTTTTAGGTGGAGCAAATCTAGGCGCAATTTTAGGCTTTTTTACCTTTGCCGCTACCCTATTCAGTACCTTCACCTTATTAGGGATGCCTGATTTTTTCAGAGTACACGGTGTAGGCGCATGGATATTTTTAATGTTTTCGGATGCCATTATGGTATTTGGCTTGATTTGGATAGGCTACGCCATTCGCAAAAAAGCCAAAACCCAGACTTACTATGGAATGTCAGGATTTTTAGAACATAATTACCAATCTCGTTTTGCAGGAATGGTCGCTTTTTTAGGGGTATTTCTATTCCTCATTCCTTATGTAGCGATTCAGATTAGAGGGGTTGCCATCTTTTTGCATGCCACTTTTCCAGACGCCGTTCCAATGGAGGCTTGGGCAATAGGTCTGGTCGTTATCATGTTGATTTATAGCGAGGTAGGCGGCTTAAAAGCGATTATGTATTCAGATGTTTTGCAAGGAATTTTATTATTAATTGCAATATGGATTGTTGGCTATAATTGCTTAAATCATTTTGGGGGCGTTCGAGCGATGTTTGCAGAAGTAGAAAAAGTGAACTCCGCCTTATTATCTGTACCTGGGCCAAAAGGCTTATTTGATTTTCAGTTTCTATTAGGATCCATGTTTGCCATAACTTTATTACCTTATACCCAACCACAAGTTTCGACTCGATTGGTCATTATGAAAGATGTAAAATCCTTGCATAAAATGGCGGTAGGCATTGGTTTTTTTGCTATTTTAGTTATTTTACCTACAGCTTTTATGGGCATGTATGGAGCGGTTGTTTATCCCGATGCCACTACTTCTGAATTTTTAAATAAAACTTTTATAGCTGATCAATCTGATTTTATTGGGGCGGTAGTCATGATAGGTTTAATAGCAGCAGCTATCTCAACCTCTGATTCCCAGTTATTTGCCTTAGGCGGAGAATTGCGGTCGATATTAAAAGGAGAAGACCAAAAAATGGTAGGTTATGCTAGAATAGGAATTTTCTTTTTCGCTATAATGGCATTGATTTTTGCCTTAATGACCACTGATGAATTGGTTTTATTAGCAAGAACCAGTTTTGCAGGGACTTCTTTGTTAGCACCCTTAATTTTTACAGGTATTTTTTATAAAAATGCGCAAAATATAAAATTGGTTCCAATCGCAACACTTATTGGTATTCTGACATTTGTAGCCTCCTTAATGGGGTGGATTCCTAATAAGGTAATAGGCATTCGGATGGATTTGGCTTTGTTGGGTATCTTAGCTGTTATAGCTTTCGGTTCGATTTTTATAGATAGAAATAAGGATAAATAATTAAGCTCAAATCCCCAACTCTGAAAGAGTTGTAGATTAGGAATCTATTTCACCCAAGATTCACCGCATTTCATACGGTGTTATTTACGTTAAATCCTTTCAGGATTTTGCCTAAGTACTTTTGGAAAATCAAAAAGCATGAAATGGTATAAAAAACAGTATTTATGGCTATTGCTAATTTTCCCGTTAGCCTATTGTGTAAGCACTAAACAAAATGAAATGGCGTTTTCAGAAAAAGGCATTGCCATCGCTCATTTAGCCAAGGGCGATAAAAAAGGTTTAGTAACCATCAGAAAAGCATTTGTTGCCAATAACCCAGGTTATGATTTAGCCTATCAAGCCAATACAAAAAAAATAGCACCTACTACTCAAAATTTAGTAATCTTTATCCAATCAGGTGGAGGAACAGCTACTTTAAATACCAAACAATCCTCCAAATTTTCGGTCGGAGATATTATCTTATTAAAAAAAGGAGAATCGCTGACTACTGATAGTTTATTTAGTAGCTTAAATTTTACCGTACCTGATACGCCTCCTGCTAATATTCCTTCTTTTGTGCGCCCCGATTGGGATGAAAATATTACGGATACACCAGGAGGATGTGCTACTGAAACCAATGCTTATAGACGAATATTATTAACCTGGAAAGATAAAGTAGGGCCTTATTTATTTCACAGCATCAATGCCCATCGAGTTCGAATAATGGATTCCTTTTCTCATTACCACCCAAAAGAAGGTGGGTTTGATGAATTTTATTTAGTACAGATGGCTCAAAAAGATGCTAGAATTATTACCAGTAATCAAGTGAGTTTAATTGAAAATCCAACGAGTATATCAAAGACACAGTCTAGTAATTTAGTACAATCAACTCCATTGCAAGTAGGTGATTTATTATACTTGCCTAGGGGCGTTATGCACAGAGGAGTAGGTGGTGTTTTGGCGCAAGTAATTACGGTTCCTGGTTTCATTCCTAAATCTGAAATTGGGGTTGACCATCACTTAAAGGTGATTAATGAGCGATTGGGATTGACGGGTTCGGCAGCTTTGCCTTATAATGAAAGTGCATCCGATAAAGCGATTATCAAATGACTACAGGATGACAGGATTTATCCAAGATTAACAGGATGTTAATAGGTTAGTTTTCGTATATATTACACCCGATTTTTTCACAAAATCATTACTCGATTGATAGATTGAGTAATCTTAATAGTTTTAAGCTTTAAAAATAATAATGATGAAAAACATGCTCTTATTCCTAGTTTTTTGCTGTATCAATTTGACGATTACTGCCCAAAAAAGCACCATTCCAGAAAATTATTCGCTGGTATATGCGCAAGATTTTAGCGCCCCACAAGCATTAAATGAATTTGATATGACCGACAGAAATGCATGGAAGTTTAATGATAAAAACGGTAAAAACACCTTAGAGTTATTTGGCAAAAGCCAATATGCAGCTAGAGTTCGTTCCCCATTCAACATTGCATTAATAAAAGATTTAATCGTTGGCGATTTTATTTTAGAAGTTAATCTAGCCCAGTCTGGAAAAGAATATGGGCATAGAGATTTATGCCTCTTTTTTAATGTAAAAGACCCAACCAACTTTTATTATGTGCATATAGCAACAACAGCAGACGACCACGCCAATAATATCTTTTTGGTCAATGATGAGCCAAGAGTAAAAATTGCATCTAAAACGACCAAAGGTACAGATTGGGGCGTAACCAATTCCTGGCATACTGCTCGAATTGAACGAAATGCGACCGAAGGAACGATTCGAGTTTATTTTGATAATATGGATGCGCCAATCATGGAGGCAACGGATACTCATTTTGATATAGGCCACATTGGTTTTGGTTCTTTTGATGATACTGGGCAATTTGATAATATAAAAGTTTGGGCACCCAAAGTGATGCAAGGAAAGGAGGGCTTTTTTGCTAAATCGAATACTAAAAAAGAATAGGCATTGAAGTATAAAAAACCATCCGTTGTCCTTTAATTATCCGTTGTGTCGTATTTTCTACAACGGATAATTAAAGGACAACGGATAGCCAATTGTTTTGAAGTTACAAGGACAAAATTATTTACAAATGAGGTGTCTTCAATTAATATTCTTTTCCATTCTTCTTTGCCTTTCTGCCTGTCAACCTGACAAAACTATTGAAAAGCAATCCCCAATCATAGCAACTGCCGTAGCCAAAGATTTTGAAGAGGCGAAACAGGTATCCGCAACCACAGCTAATGGTTTAGAAATGAATTTATGGGCACCTGGTCCGCTTTTATCCAATGCCGTAGCCTTGACTTTTGATAATCAAGGAGTAGCTTACGTCTCAGAAACCCAAAGGCGAAAAAGCTCCGATTTAGACATTCGGCAACATCGAGACTGGATGGTGGACGATATTGGTTTACAGACCATTGAAGATACTCGTGCTTTTCATTTAAAAAAGTTGGCAACGGAATTAAGCGAAAAAAACACTTGGCAAGAAGATTTTAATGAAGACGGCATTCATGATTATAGAGATTTAGAAGTGCAAAGTGAATATATTCGGCGAGTTTGGGATAGTGATGGAGATGGACGAGCAGATAAATCGCAACTTTATGCAGAAGGATTTAACGATATGTTGACAGGTGTTGCCGCAGGTATTCTACATTATGACGATGAAGTTTTTTTAACTGCTGCTCCTGACGTTTATCGTTTAAAAGATACCAATAATGATGGAGTTGCGGATGAACGAAGCATTATCAGTCATGGTTATGGCATTCATATAGCTTTTGCAGGACACGATATGTCGGGTTTGACGATGGGACCAGATGGCAGACTTTATTGGTCAATTGGCGATATTGGCGTAAACGTGGTAGATGCAAATGGAAAACGTTGGGCTTATCCCAATCAAGGAGCAGTAATGCGGGCAAATCCCGATGGTTCTGATTTTGAAGTGTATGCACATGGAGTGAGAAATCCGCAAGAAATTGCTTTTGATGCTTTTGGCAATTTATTAAGTGTCGATAACGATGGTGACCATCGAGGCGAACATGAACGCTACATTCATATCGTGGAAGGGTCGGATACTGGTTGGCGAATCAATTGGCAGTTTGGTAAATATAATGAACCAAATGACAGTTATAAAGTTTGGATGGATGAAAAATTATCTGTACCTCATTTTCCAGGACAAGCGGCCTATTTATTGCCGCCTTTAGCATTAGCTTATGATGGCCCTGCTGGATTTGCCTACAATCCAGGGACTGCTTTAGGGACTGAATGGGAGAACTATTTCTTTGCTTCCTATTTTAAGGCAACTTCTGCTAAATCTAAAATTCAAGCTTTTAAAATCAAGCCCAAAGGGGCCTCTTTTGAAATTACGAATGAAAAAGATGTCGTTGGTGGGATTGTGCCTACAGGCATTACCTTTGCAGCAGACGGCGCTTTATATATTAATGATTGGAAAGATAGTTATGATAAAAAACCAACAGGCCGAATTTGGCAATTAAAAGCGAAAAAACCGCATCCACAACAACAAGAAACACAGATTTTATTAAAAGAAGGAGTAGGTAATAAATCGGTAAGCGAATTAAATCAATTAATAGCGCATGCTGACCAAAGAATTCGGATGGCAGCACAATTTGCTTTGGTGAAAAAAAAGGAGGCTACTACCCTATTATCCATTGCAAAAAATAATACGGAGTTATTAGCTCGGATTCATGCTATATGGGGCATTGGTCAATTGGCAAGAAAAGAAGTCAAAGAAGCTACTCCATTATTGGCGTTTTTAAGCGATGAAAACGAATATATTCGAGCGCAAGCGGCTAAAGTAATTGGCGATGCCAAATATGCACCTGCATTTACAAAATTGGTAGCCTTATTACAAGATACTTCTCCAAAAGTCCAGTTTTTTGCAGCCGAAGCATTAGGTAAATTAGGCGATAAAAATGCTTTTCAACCACTAGTTAATTTATTGGAGCAAGTCGCAGAAAATGACCCACATTTAAGACATGCCGTGATATATGCACTCTCCAGATTAAATACCGCTAATTCCATAGCCGAATTAGCAACGCATCCATCAAAACATGTTCGGATTGGTGCCGTTGTTGCCTTGCGGATGATGCAATCTCCAAAAGTTGCTGGCTTTTTGAATGATACCGAAGCACTCGTTTTAGCGGAAGCCGCTAGAGCCATTAATGATGATTTTTCCATTCCCGATGCTTTGCCTGCTTTGGCCAATGCATTGGATAGGACAGAAATAAAGAATGAGGCTTTTATTCGTCGAGCAATTAATGCTAATTTGAGGATGGCAAATGCTACAAATGCCCTAAGATTAGCCAAATATGCAAATACTAAAGGTGTTCCAGAAAACCTAAGAACAGATGCATTATGGGCATTAGGCTGCTGGGCAAAGCCACCCGTTTTAGATAGAGTGGATAATCGGTATCGGGAATTATCGGGACATCAAGTTGAGGCTGCTCAAAAAGCTATTTCTACGATTTTTTCTCAATTATTAGTAGAAAATAGCACTTTAAAAGCTGCTGTGATTACCGCAGCAGGTCGAACTAAATTTCAACAAGCTAATGATAAAATTTTTACCATTTTTAAACAGCAAAAAGAAAAGACAAGTGTAAGAATAGCTGCTTTAAATGCCTTGGCGGATTTAAAAAGTGAAAATTTAGTAGCAGCCATCAATATCGCCTTAATTGATAAGGAAGTAGAATTAAGAAAAAATGCCCAGACTTTATTGGAAAACGTAGATTTACCTGCCCCAACATTAGTCAGCATGTTTGAAAAAATATTGGACAACAATACCATAAGTGAAAAGCAAAAAGCGTTAGCAAGTGTAGCAAAAATCAATGATACAAGTGCTGCTGATTTATTAAAAAAATGGTTAGATAAATTAATTAGTACAGACCTAACGCCTGCTTTGCAATTAGATGTTATGGAGGCTATCGAAAAAAGCGCTTTTGAAGATTTAAAAGGTGTAAAAGGAGATTTTGAAAGTAGTCTAGCGGATGCCCCAATATTGACACAATATGAATCCACTTTATTTGGAGGGGATAAAGCCAAAGGGCAACAAATTTTTAGCAGAAATACAACTGCTCAATGTCTAAGATGTCATGCGATTAAAGGTTATGGTGGTGAAGTTGGTCCTGCTTTAGATGGTATCAATGATAAACTGAGCCGAGAAGATTTACTATTATCTTTGGTTGACCCTAATGCACGGATTGCGCCAGGTTATGGAACCGTGATTTTAAAATTGAAAGATGGTAAAGAATTGGCAGGTATTTTAATGGAAGAAACGGCTGCTAATTTACAAATTAAGATGGGTGATAAGCCTATCCAAATCATTGATAAAAATTCAATTCAAGAACGAGAAAATTTGCCTTCGGGGATGTTTGATATAGGGGAAATATTGGACAAAGCACAGATTCGGGATTTGGTGGCTTTTTTGGTGGAATTGAAATAGAAAGTAAGCAACAAAAAAAGACCAACCCTAGGGCTGGTCTCCAATTTTTGTAACGTATGAATTTACAAATCATATTATTACTCACTAGCTTAATGTATTTTCTGTTACTGATACCCCGGATTCTGAGGATAACCACCTAAAGTATTGTCAATTTGCGTTTGCGGAATTGGACGCACTACATGAAAATCTTGAATATTAGAACCACCCTCTACATTATGCAGTCTAACTCTTTCGACTAATTTGCCAGTTCGAGTTAAATCCATCCAACGGTGACCTTCTCCAATCAATTCTCTTCCTCTTTCATCCAAAATAAAATCTAAATCTACAACTGCTGAGGTAACTTCATTAGCACCTTCTTGACCAGGCCATGCACCTCTTCGCCGCACGATATTAATATCTTCAGTAGCACCAGCTACATCGCCTGTGCTCAATCTAGCTTCTGCTCTCAATAGATAAGCATCTGCTAAACGCATATAGATAAAATCTTTTTGGCCTTGTGTCTTTTGACGGTCAGGTCTAGTCGCATCAATCCATTTGTTCAAAGAAGGGAATACTCTTTCTCGTCTGATACAATCTCCACAGTATTCATCTTGTTTTCTAAAGACAGCATATCGAGTACTTGCCACTCTTTCATCTGACCATAATTCATCCATTTGTGGCCCTGGAATATAAGCTGCAGTATCACCCACAGCAAATTTAGGCTGACCTGCTACCCCATAACCTAAAGCTGCGTCTGCTGCTGTCCATGAAGGAATATTACCTGCATTATTAGAAATCCAAGCATGTTTATACGTTTTATCATATCGAGCATCAACACTTCTGTCCCAAAGACCTAAAGTATATTCAGTTGGGCGGAATCGTTTCCACGGACGACCATTGGTTATATCTCTGGTCATACCGGGCAGTTTATCATATTCCATCAAGAAATAAAGGTGCCCTCTATGCCCTTCTGGATCTAGATTTTCATCTACTTGAGATTTACTGTTTTGAACGGAAAAAATGATTTCTGAATTTTGCTCATTCCCAATGGTAAATAAATCTAAAAAATCATCCACTAAGGCAAAATCATAATTATTAATTACATTGCTAAACAAGGAAGCTGCTCTATTCGCATCACCATAACCTTTGTAAGATCCTCTTAGTAAGACTTTTCCTAATAAAAATTCTGCTGCTGGCTTAGACGCTCTACCAAAATCATTTTGCGAAGCTGGCAAATTGGCAATCGCAAATTCTAAATCAGGAATGATGGCTTGGTTGTAAATTTCGGCTACCGATGTTCGATTCGCCTCAATTTCAATACCTTCCGTTTCTTCCAGCGTCAAATGAACATCTCCATAGTGAGAAGTTAGCATGTAGTAATAAAAAGCACGTAAAAATCTAACTTCTGCAATTCTAGCCGTTTTCTGTGCCTCACTAACTCCTTCTAGTGTAGTAGAGCGATTAATCACCGCATTTGCTTGATTGATTCCTTGGTAGAAATCTCTCCAAGTATCTCTAACAAGACTTTGGGTTGGATTCAAATCACCATTATAAAAATTTAAGGTTTTATGACTTCCATCCGCCCCATTCGTATAGGTGTCCGTACCAAAAACAGACATCGAAAAGCCTCTTTCTGGACCAAAAAATGGTTTCATCCACCAATAAGTTGCTTTTACCGCATCCTCAAATCCAGAAGGCGTTGTATAATAAGAAGAAGCCGAAACATCAGAAACTAAATCTTCCGTTAAATAATCATCGCATGACTGCCAGCAAAGTGCAGTCATTAGAAAAGTTAATAGAAATATTTTATTTTTCATTATATTTAATTTAAGAAAATCTTACTAATAAAAATTGCTATCTTCTTTATTTTCAATGTTTTATCAAAAAAAAGAAAATAACGATTCAACAAAAACAGTCAACTAGAACTGAGCTTTTACCCCAAATAATAGAATCCTAGTACTAGGCGTAGTACCTGTACCAATAACAGGGAAATCTTGGGTAGTAGCAACATCTAGTTCTGGATCAAGCGCATCAAATTTTGCTTTGAACCATAAATTTTGACCAGAAACATAAACTCTCAAATTACTCATTCCGATGCTTTCCGTCAATTCGTTTGGCAAATTATAGCCTAAAGAAACATTTCGCAATTTGATATAACTACCATCAAAATACCCCATGGTGTTATTATTCCGAGGTCTTTCTTGTGCTTGATTAGGTCGTGGGAAAGTACCGCCTGGGTTATCTACGGTCCAGTAATCGACGTTATAGTTATTATATCTAGCAAAAAGGGAGTTATTTCCAACATGGAAATTACTACGAATCGTTTGTCCTTGACGGTAATAAAAGAAGGCACTTAAATCAAATCCTTTATATTCAAACCGTGTAGTCAAGCCACCATAAAAATCAGGTACATCGGTACCGATAATTTTACGGTCATCAGCAGTAATGACACCGTCACCATCTACATCTTCTAATTTAATTTCACCTGGTAATTTATTTTCCGCCGCATTTGCTAAATCTGCCTCGTTCGCTTGATAAATTCCAATATTATTATAGTCATAAATAACTCGAATAGGTTGACCAATAAACCATCCGTTTCCTACGTCGTCAATAGAATTGCCATCTGCATCTTTCAATGCTAATTCTTTGATTTGTTCTTTATAACCTGCTATATTGAAATCGATCGCCCAATTGAATCCATCTCCTGGCTTTTGAATGATGTTAGCGGTTAAGCCTAATTCTACCCCTGTACTTTGGGTAGCACCAACGTTTTGTAAAATATTTCCGTAGCCAGAAGTCGGAGGTAATTGTCTTTCTAATAAAATATCTGTAGTATTCGTATTATACCAGTCTATAGAACCAGAAAATCGGCCATTCATCACATCAAAATCAAGCCCAATATCTACCGTCTTAGAAACTTCCCAGGTCAAGTCGTCATTAGGAATTTCGTTCAAACCAAATCCAAAGGCATTCGCTTCGCCAAAAGAATACACCCTTCTAGTTAAACGACCAGCTGTTTGATAAGGATCTACTGAAGTATTCCCTACTTCGCCATAAGAAGCTCTTAATTTTAGGCTATTTAACCAAGAAGCATCTTGTAAAAAGGCCTCGTCACCAATTTGCCAACCAAAGGAGATACCAGGGAAATAATTCCACTTATTTCTATCCGATAAACGAGAAGAACCATCCGCCCGAAGGGTTGCTTGAACATGGTATTTACCATCAAAGCTATAATTTATACGCCCCATGAAAGAAGCTAAAGACCATTCTTCTAATCTAGAACCTAGGTTTCCTTTAACCGATGCAGAACCGATATTATAAAATAATTGGGATTCATAAGGGAGGTTTGCTACTTCTGCAAAATTGCTTTCTTGGCGGAAACTTTGAATAGATTGTAACAACGTAGCGCCAAAAGAGCTTTTTCCAATAGATTTATTATAGTTTAATAAATTTTCTAGTGTCATTCCTACATCTGAGACATTTTCAACTTCGGCATCAGCGGGGCCACCTCTATTGTCATTTGTCAAACTAGCTCTAAATTGACCTCTTTTATAAAAACGGAGATCAGGACCAAAAGTAGTGGTAAAAGATAAGCCTTCTGCAATGTTAGCTCTGATATAAACAGGCGCAAAAATCCGTGTTACTTTTCGTTCGTCAAGATAAGCATTGGGTAAAATTTCATTTAACGGATTGGTCCGAATACCATCGTTTGTTGGTAAAAATCTAGGGGTAATTCCGTCTTCTTGGTAAGGAAAACCAACGGGTATATTACTTACCGCTTCTCCTAAGGTAGCACTAGAGCCCCAATTTTGCGTAGAATTAGAAATGGTAAATGAAATACCTGCTTTAAAAATATTATTCAAGGTATGATCTAAATTTACTCTGGCAGATAACCGTTGATAATCCATATTATCAATAATTCCATCCTCATTAAAATAACCTAAGGCCATATTAAACTGTGTCTTTTCACTTCCTCCCCTCACACTTAACTGATGATTCGTTTGAAAACCATCTTTTAATACTAAATCTAACCAATCAATGTCTTGACCAGCATTGATACCAATCAACTGGTCTTCTTCAAAAGCCTGCTCATCGGTTGGCAAAGAACCGTTCCAGCCATCTCTATAGGCTTCTTTTCTTAGCGCTTGCCACTGAGTCGAATTCATCATATCAATATTCTCAATCGGGCTTGTATTACCATAGTACCCATCATAGGTCACCACCGTTTTACCAGCACTTCCCCTTTTAGTCGTAATAATGATGACCCCATTTGCTCCTCTCGAACCATAAATAGCGGTTGCCGCTGCATCTTTCAGTACCTCCATAGAGGCGATATCCTGCGGATTAATGTCCGAAATAGCATCCGTACCACTCGTTTGTGGAATACCATCAATTACGAATAATGGGTCATTAGAAGCAGAAATAGAACGTCGTCCACGAATCTTAATGGTGGCAGCTTGCCCAGGTCGTCCACCTGAACTTTGGATATCTACTCCTGCAATTTGCCCCTGCATCGCCTGAACACCAGAAGAAACTGGAAGGCTACCGATTTTATCACTACTTAAAGTAGCAATAGCTCCCGTTACATCTCGCTTCTTTTGGGTTCCATAACCAACGACTACTACTTCATCTAAGACAGAACCCTCAGCTAAAGTAATTGTTACAATAGATTGGTTTCCTACTGCAATCTGTCTGTCTTGGTATCCTGTGTAAGAGACATTAAGTGTAGTTTCTCCTGTTGAAGGAATATCCAAAGTAAAGTTTCCATCATAATCCGAAACGGTACCCGTGGAAGTTCCATCAATAAGGATATTCGCACCAATTAAAGCGTCTCCCGAAGACTCATCGGTAACGGTACCTGAAATTTGTCGAGTTTGTGCCATTCCTTGAAAAGCCAAAGCCGAGAAAGCCCAGAGCATCAAACTCAGAAAAAGCAATCGCTTATTCTGAAAATGTGTGTACTTTTTAACTTTCATAAACTAGTTTTTTTGTTAATTAATTAAGCAACTTGTTAGAAAATAAATGTGATAGATAAATTGTGTGATTTTTTTAGGGAATTCATTTTTAACACAAAAAAATCAGTCAACTTTTTGTATAATTTTAGTCATAGCAACATTCTTCCTTTCATTTAAGACATAAAAACCCTACTAAGTTTAGATGTATTTAAACTTTTATGAGCAACTTATTGAATTGACTTCAACAGAGATTCTCTTTTACAAAATTAATTATTATATGTTATCTATGTTTTTGCGTAAAATAATATTCTAAATTTAAAAATATAACCTACATTTTGTATGGTTCATAAAAACATCACTATTTAAAATAATTTACATTTTTAATCATAATTATATTGTTAATGGGTGGTTAAAAAAATAAACTTTTTGTAGCGTCAATTATAATTGCTATTTATTTCCTGATAAGTGATAGATGTTACAAAATAGCGCAAACAATGATTTCACGAGTATTAATATCAAATTTAAAAATAAAAATATAAGCAATTTTTTCCTATAACTAATTGACTGTTAATTACTTATAGAACAAGTTCGATTTGTGTAGTTATTTTTTATGCTTGGATGGGATTAAATATGTTTTTTTTATTTACGTTAACGTTAACGTAAGTTTCGTGTACGTTAACGAATGTATGAATTTTTTTTCTTTATTTTTGCATAAAGTTTGGTTTTTTTTTAATATTCAGACAAAACTTTTTTTCTTTTCAGTCGGAACAAAATTTTATGGATAAAAGCAATAATCTAGGCATCAAAGAAATTGCCAAATTAGCCAATGTATCTATCGGTACTGTCGATAGAGTATTGCATAATCGGACAGGCGTATCGGCTGCTACTAGAAAGAAAATTCAGCACATTATTAAGGAAACTGGCTATACAAAAAACATCCTTGCTAGTCGATTAAAATTGGCGGCACGTAAGAAAATTAAAATTGCTATTCTCATTCCTGAGATAAAAAATGAGTGGAGTTATTGGAAAGCACCTCAAAAAGGAATTAAAAAAGCAGTTAAAGAATTAAAAGAACAAGGCATCTCTATTCAATTCTTCCATTTTAATTTTTTGCACCCTCAATCTTTTAGTGAAAAATGTGGAACAATCTTTTCAGAAGCATTTGATGGGATTATAACGGTTTCTTTTTTAGAAAAAGAGAGCAATGATTTATTAGTTAAATCAATTAAACAAAATATCCCTGTCGTTTTTTTGGATACAGAACGTCCTTTAAAATATAGCGCTAATTTCATCCGCCAAAATTCAGTTAATGCTGGAATGGTCGCAGGAAGGTTATTACATGGACTAGTGGGTAATGATGGACAATATTTTGTGGTCAATATTTTAAATGAAGACGGTATTCAAATTAATAATCGACAAAGAGAAAGTGGTTTCAGGGCCTTTTTTAATAAAAATTTCAAAAATAAATCCATTGCTATTCATACGATTAATCATCCTTTAGAAAATGATTTCGAAATTACCGAAGCACTTAAACAGCTATTTTCTAATGAAAAAACGAAAGGCATCTTTGTGACCAACGCTCGTTCTTTTTTAATTCCTCAAATTCTAAAAGAAAATAACATTTCGGATACTTTCATTGTTGGCTTTGATTTAAACCGACAAAATTTAGCTTTACTCAAAACAGGTCAAATTAGTTTTTTAATCAATCAAAAGCCTGAATATCAAGGATATACTGCCATTAAAAGTTTGTATAAATTTTTAACGGAAAACGACGATTCAGAATTGAATGTGGAGATTCCTGTGGAAATTATTGTGAAGGAGAATGCTTAGTCCTCCCCTACTCCTCATTATAAGCCATTGGGTTATCCCGATACTTCGTAGGGGAAACTCCAAATTGTTGCTTAAAACATTTTCTAAAATAGCTAGGGTCTTGGAAGCCAATTTCGTAACTCACCTCATTGATATTTAAAAAAGTAGTGGTCAATAATTTTTTGGCAAACCGAAGTCGAATGGTTCGTACAAATTCTGTGGCGGTCATATTCGTTAAAGCCTTTATTTTTCGATATAAATGGACTCTAGTAATTCTTAATTTTTCACCCAAAAACTCCACGCCAAATTTTGGCTCTTTCATATTCGTTTCAATTAATTGAATCAACTTTTCCAAGAACCGTTCGTCTGCGGTAGAAACTGCAATATTTTTTAAATTTAAATTAGCTTCTTTCCGAAATCTTTGCTGCAAACTCTTTCTGGTAGCCAATAAATTCTTCACTTTCAGTTGTAACACCTTTTGAGAAAAGGGTTTGCTGATATAATCATCCGCTCCAGTTTCTAAACCATTTACTTTAAAAATAAGCGAAGTTCGAGCCGATAACAGGATAACAGGAATATGACTAGTTTTTAATTCTCTTTTAATTTGGCTACAAAAATCTATCCCATTCACCTCAGGCATCATAACATCACTAATAATTAAATCGGGGTTGTTTTTAAGGGCTTTGTCAAAACCTTGTTTGCCATTTGTAGCTAATAAAAGTCGATAATTTTGTTGGAAAATATCAACTATATATTGCTGAATATCTGGATTATCCTCTACAATTAATAATAATGGCTGTTTGGCTGAATTGTTTGGCGGTTGAATTGCTAAATTTGTTACTTTTTCTTTTACCGCTTCCGCTAATTCCGCTCCTGATTTTAAATAATGAACAGAGGCATCGCTATCATTGAAGTCACCTAAAATATCTTCCTCGGATAAATGTGTTTTTCCTAAAGGAAGACACAATATAAAGGTCGAGCCTTCGCCAAATTCACTTGCTACTTCTATCGTCCCTTTATGCAAATCCGTCAGCCCTTTGGCGATAGACAAACCTATACCGCTACTCGATTCTTGGTTAAAAGTGGGACTGTCTGCTAAAATATAAGGATTAAATAAATGCTTTTTAATTTGCTCGGTCATGCCTTTACCAGAATCTTGAATACTCAAACTAAGATGTCCTTCTTTAAATTTTTCGGAAGGCGCATGACTCGCTAAAGTAACTTGGATTAAGCCGCCGTCAGGGGTATATTTAAAAGCATTAGACAATAAATTATACAATACCTTTTCCAGTTTATCTCGGTCAAAATAGACCAGAGTCGGTTCTGCTGCCGCCTCGAAAGTATAATCAATCCCTCTAAATCTGGCTTCTTCTTGAAAAGAAAGGAATATTTCATTGGCAAAACGGGTAAAATTGCCTTGCGCTACTCTTAATTGATTATGATTGGTTTCTAATTTTCTAAAATCCATTAATTGTCCAATCAAAGTTAATAGCCGTTCGCCATTCTTATACGCAACGGTCAATTGGCGGCGCACTTGCACATCACTCGTATAATAGTTTAGTAATTGTTCTAAAGGTCCCATGATTAAGGTGAGTGGCGTCTTTAAATCATGCGAAATATTGGTAAAAAATCGATATTTTAATTCATGGAACTGCTGTACTTGTTCCCGTTTTAAATGTTCTAGCTGTAGCTCATTTTTTAAGCGAATTCTATTTCTAATATTTAGCTGAACAAAATAAATAATCGCTGAAATTGCTATTAAATAGCCTAAATAAGCCCACCAAGTCTGCCAAGGAGGGGTCGCAATATGTAGCTTTAAAATTTCACTTTCTGAATTCCAAACACCATCCCCATTCGTTGCTTTAATTTGAAAAGTATAGCTCCCTGGATTTAAGTTAGTATAGGTCGCATTTCGGCGATTTCCGATATAATTCCAATCATCAAACCCATCTAATTTATAGGCATATTGGGTTTTATCAGGTCGAGAAAAATTAATTGCCACAAAATCAATAAAAAAAGTATTTTGATGCCATGGTAATTCTATCAGTTCATTTTTTACCAAGAATTCAGATTCATTATCTTTTTGGGAAGCGCCTTCTTTAGCACTAGCAATAGAAAAATCGGTAATGACAATAGTTGGAGAAAAACTTTCGTCGCCTATTTTGGAAGGGTCAAAGACACAAAACCCTTTACTTCCTCCAAAATATAAACGTCCATCTGATGCTTCTAAAAAGGCATTTCTTTTATATTGATTCCCTTTAATTCCATCTTCTTTTTGGAAGGATTTTAGGGAATAATCTGCTTTACTGAAATTGTAAATTCCTTTATCCGTACTTAGCCATAAATTATTAGCCTTCCCTGCTAGAATACCATAAACCCCTTTATTATTAATTTTTCCAAGTGGGTAATTTTTGATAGCCCCCGTCTTAATATTTAGATGAGATAGTCCATCTCTTTTAGTCCCCAACCATAATTCATTTGCCGCTTCTTGATAAATCGTTTGTACATTATCTAAAGCAAATTTTTTCGCCTCTCCTGTTGTATTATCGAGATATAATAAACCATTCTCTTGGGAAGTGCTTATCCAAATATTTCCTACTAAATCTTCAAAAATAGTGTAAATAGTCCCTTTTAAATCCAATCCTTGCAAATCGGTCAACTCCTTTAATAAGACTTTATTATGTGTATCATAATAATGTAAACCAGCAGAACTAGCAATCCATAAATTTCCTTTTACATCTACTTCCAAACTATTTATTTCCGCTAATTGAAGATCCTCCCCTTTTTTATCTATTAATGGGATTCGACTAAATTTTTCGGTTGCTAAATCAAAAGAAAACAAACCTCCATAAAAAGTACCTATCCATAAGTTGTTGGCTTTTCCAATTGCTATTTCTCTGATATGATTGGCAGCGGCATGCTTCTGGTATAATTCGCTGTCTTGCTTATAATATTTAAAAGTTTGCGTGATAGGATCAAAACAATTTAAGCCTTCTCTTTCTACCCCCAACCAAATCTTACCTGATTTATCTTCAGCAATCGTGCTAGTCACATTAAAACTTGGGCCAAATTTATCACCCGTATATTGGTAATGTTGAATCGCATTAATGTTTTTATCTAGATAATTCACTCCGCCAATATAAACGCCTATCCAAAGATTGCCCCGCTTATCTTCATAAATACAATTCACCCCATTATGACTCAAACTATATTCATTATTTGGGTCGTGGACAATCTTCGTTTCGAAATCTGAGTCAGGGTCAAATAGGATAATTCCATCGTAAGTCGCTATCCATAATTTACCATCTGCCGCCTCATGAATATCTCTGGTTCGGTGCAATAGTAAATCGCCAGCAGGGATACTTTTTAATGGATAATATTGGAAAGCCTGTTGTTTTTCGTCAAATAAATTAAGTCCTGAAATGCGAGAAGTTACCCAAATACGGCCTTTTGAATCCTGAAATAAATCTTTAATCGGCGGATATTTATCTAATGGAATTTGAATATCCAACCGAAAGCGAGTAAAATTATTATCTCCTAAATTGAGTCGATTGACATGTTTTTCTGTACCTACCCAAACGCCTCCTTTTTTATCAAAAAGAATTTGTCCAACCCTGTCTTCTGCTAAACTTTGTGGATTATTAGGCTCATTTTTAAAATGATTTTTGATGTTTCCTTTTTTATCAACTACCAATAAACCCTTTGTTGTCCCTAACCATAATTGCCCCTTATTATCTTCTTTCACCACCTTAATCATTACTTCAGAAAAATCATCGTTCCCTTTAATTAACCGAATGCGGTCAAAGTTATTGGTTTGCTGATTTAACCGATTTAACCCATTGGAGGTAGCAATCCATAAATCCCCTTCTTTATCAATATGAAACCCCTCAATTTGGTTGGAGGAGATAGAACTACTATCTTTTTCATTATGATAAAAAGTCTTAAATTCATAGCCATCAAAGCGATTCAATCCATCATTGGTACCAATCCACATAAATCCTAAATCATCCTCAATGATGCAAGAAACCAAATGACTAGATAGACCTTGTTCGGTGGAAAGATTTTTAAAACGATAGGTAGTTGGCTGTGCTATAGCTACAAAACTGATGCAAATTACTAATAGTGTGAGGAGAAATCGACTCATATTCTGGTGTTTTCGGAGTTTGCTTATGCTATATTAATTATTGCTAAATGTAGGTAAAAAAATTGGAAACCTAATATTGTATTTGTTAATTTTTTTAAATCCTAAGTCAAAACTCCCTTTATTACTTCCACACAAGATAATAAAAAAGACCTCCAATCTAAAAGAAAGATTAGAGGTCAGGTTATAAAATTTTTAGCTTTTCAATTTTAACTCAACTTCGGCTCCCATCCATTCGCATATTCTCGTTTCCAAGTCTTCATTACTGTATCATTATTGGTCACCTTTCCTGTTTTAGGGTCCACTTTTAATATTTGTTGGGCATCTTGTGCCATATTCCCTAGGTGGCAAAGATGGCTACTGGTATGCGCATCTACCACAGGTGCATTTAATGGGATATTGGTTCGAATCGCTTGTAAGAAATTATCAATATGGTAATCCGTTAACCCACCTGTGCCTACAATATTTGTGGTCTGCGACTTAGATTTTTCAGATAAATGTTTGATTTCTTTGCCGCCTCTATCATACACGAAATAATCATTTCTATCTAAGAGTATCGAGCCTTCTGAGCCATATAAAATAACCCCTCGTCCTCTATTGTATTGTTTGTGACCATTGCAACTTCTGCCTTCCCAAGTTAAAGATTTCCCCCCTTCAAATTCAAAACGAGCAATTTGAGTATCAAAAAATTCCCAATCATCTTCTTGGAAATGGAATCTTCCGCCCTGTGAAGTCACCGTTGTCGGCATTACTGCCCCCAAAGCCCAACGACAAATATCCATTTCGTGCATCCCATTATTAACAATTTCTCCTGTTCCCCAATGTCTGAACCAATGCCAATTATAATGCACATAATTATCTTTAAAAGGGACTCTTGGCGCTGGCCCTTGCCATAAATCCCAATCAATATGGTCTGGCACTTGGACTGCTTTGCCGTTGCCTATACTTTTCCTATCATTCGCATACCATGCTTTTCCTTCATAGACATCGCCTATAATTCCTTCCGCAATATCCATCATGGCTTGTTTAGAAGTAGGTGCAGAACGCTGTTGATTACCGATTTGCACTAGTTTGCCATACTTTTTCTGAGCTTCAACCAATAAAAATCCTTCATGTGGATTTTGACTAACTGGTTTCTCGCAATAAACATGCTTTCCTGCCTGTAAAGCCATAATAGAAAAAGGCGCATGGGTATGGTCCGCAGTTGCTATAAATACCGCATCAATATCTTTATCTTCCATTAATTTTCTAAAATCCTTTTCCAATTTGGGTGTTTTCCCAGTCTTTTCTTTCACCTGTGCGCCTCTTTTTTCCAAAACTTTTGAATCGACATCACATAAGGCTACCACATTGACCTTGTCCAAGCCCATAATGGTTTTCAATAAACCGCCGCCTCGACTATTTAAGCCCGTCACCGCTACATTGATGGTATCATTAGCCCCAATGATTCGACTAGAGGCACAAGCCATACTGCTGACTAATGGAATCCCTGCCGCCAAGACCGCTGATTTTTTGAGAAAAGACCTTCTACTTGTGTGAAAATTATTTTTCATTCCTAATTGATTGTTTTAGTGATTAATGAGAAGCCAGAAGTCAGACTATTTATTTCATGAATTTTCGGTCTGACTTCTGTCTTCTATTTCAAAAATAGTAATTACCATAAAAATAAAAACCTCCTAAGCGTAATAAAATTACATTTAGCAGGGTAAATGTACAGAATGTTCTTTTCCATTTATATTTTGTAGGCTAAAATTCTTTAATTTGGTAGTAATTCGTAACTTTTGTTGCCAATTATTTCTAGATTACAAATAAATGAATTGAAAATGAGCTTATTAAAAAAATGCCTCCTTTTAGCTTCTCTTATTTCTTTTTTGATGTGTCATCAATCACTAAAAACAACCGATACCGCTTCCTTTGAATTAGTAACGAATGGTCAATATCCAATAAAAATTAAAATACCGTCATCGGCGACATCTTTTCCTTATGTTAAAGTGCATGATAAGCAACAGCAAAAAATGTATCCTGCTCAAAAATTGAATGACTCAACTGTCCTTTTTTTAGCTAGAAATAGCCAATTTAAAATAACGAAGGATATTCAAGTAATGTCCTCTGATACCCCAATTTTTAAAAATGAAATTAATATAAAAAAGTCAGCAGCTGCTTTATTGGTTACAAAAAATAATAAGCCTGTTTTAAATTATCAAATTACCCAAAAATTACCAGAAGGAAAACCCGAATATTATAAAAGAGGCGGCTTCATTCATCCATTATACAGTCCAAATGGTAAAATACTGACCGATGGTTTTCCAGAAGGACATACGCATCAGCATGCTGTATTTTTTGCTTTTGTAAACACCACTTATAAAGGAGAAAAACTAGATTTTTGGAATCAACACCAAAAAACAGGAACTATTGAATTTGATAAATTAGTGAATTATGAAAATGGTCCTGTCTTTGGAAGATTTGAGACCACGCAAAATCATCTGAGTTTAAAACATGGTACTATTCTAAAAGAAAAATGGGAAGTAACGATTTATAATACAGAACCTTATCGAATAGAAATTCAAACGACCCTACAATCCGTTGCAACCGACACCTTATTTATTAATGATTATCATTATGGGGGCATGGCATTTCGGGGAACAAAAGCTTGGAATGTTGTTGATAGTTTACATTTTCAAAACGAACCTACTTTTCATACCAATGAAGGCAAAAATAGAGAAACTGCCAACCATAGTCGCCCTCTTTGGTCTGCGATGAATGGGCTAATTGATGGTCAAAAAGCAGGTGTGGCAATACTTGGTCATCCCACAAATTTTCGTTATCCAGAACCTATTCGAATTCATCCTTCTATGCCTTATTATTGTGTTGCCCCGATGGTTGGACAAGCTTTTGCTATTCAGCCAAATGGTGTTTTTAAAGCAAATTATACTTATTTGAGTTATGATGGGGAGGTGCCTGTGGAGACGTTAAATGAGTTGGTAGGTTTTTTGACTCAATAAATAATATCGTTTTGACTTACTTAATTTGTCACTTATTTCTACCCAATTGTTACATGCCCACTTTTAGCCGTAAATTCAACCTACTATTTTACTTTTTCAAAGCTAAAATTTGAACAACTAATAAATTCAAGGTATGTTTAGCCCGAAGAACCAATAAATGTAGTCATTCAATACGAAAATATAAAAATTTCCTACAATATGAAAAACCTATCTTATCTATTAATTCTCTTTATTGGGCTATTCCTAGCCTGTCAAAATGAACCTGCTAACAATGAAAAAGAAACAACTGACGATACTCAAAAAGACATCCAATTTAACCTGCCAGAAGGCTTCGTTTTAGAAGATTTATACAGCCCCAATGATAAAGAGCAAGGGTCTTGGGTGGCATTGACAGAAGGCCCTAATCAGCTAATGTATGCTTGCGACCAATATGGGGATATTTATAAATTTAAACTGCCCGCAGCCAATCAATTATTAGACCCTAGTAGCGTTGATAGTGTTAAATTAAAAATTGGTAGTGCACATGGTTTATTATGGGCTTTCAATAGTTTGTATGTGGCAGTCAATAAGCGGTGGAGGGAGGATGAAAAATATGGAAGTGGCATTTATCGCTTAAAAGATACCAATGGAGATGGGGAATTAGATAATATTGAAATGCTCCTAAAATTAGATGGCGCAGGAGAACATGGCCCTCATAATTTTGCAGTTGGGCCAAGTGGAAAAGATTTATATTTTTTAGCGGGAAATCATGTTAAAATTCCTGAGATAGTGAAGCAAAATAGTCGATTGCCAAATAATTGGGGGGAAGATAATGTATTTCCACAATTCTTGGATGCTAGAGGACATGCTAATGACATTAAAGCACCAGGTGGATGGATTGTTCGCATGGATCCAGATGGCAAAGAATGGGATTTAATTTCTGCTGGTTATCGAAATCCATTTGATTTAGCCTTTAATCAAGATGGCGAACTATTTACTTATGATGCTGATATGGAATGGGATATTGGCATGCCTTGGTATCGACCAACGAGGGTTTGTCATGTAACAAGTGGAAGTGAATATGGTTGGCGAACGGGTTCAGGAAAATGGCCGGAATATTACCCTGATAATTTACCCGCTGCGATTAATCTAGAACAAGGTTGCCCAACGGGCATTCTGATGGGCAATCATTTAAATTTTCCAGCGAAATATAAGCAAGGTATGTTCATCATGGATTGGAGTTTTGGGACTATTTATTATGTTGATTTAAAAGCAGAGGGTAGTACTTATACAGGCGATAAAGAAGAATTTTTATCAGGCACGCCATTGCCTTTGACGGATATGATTGCTGGTTCTGATGGCAATTTATATTTTGCAACGGGTGGTCGACGCTTACAATCGCATTTATACCGATTGAGTTATAAAGGCAATGACCTCGGAGAAGCTAAACTGATTAAGAATGAGGCGGCAACCGACCTTAGAGCGTTGCGCCAAAGCATTGAAAAATTTCATACCGAAAAATCAACAGCAGGTATTGCTTTGGCTTGGGATAATTTAGGGCATTCAGATCGTTTTATTCGCTATGCCGCTCGGATTGCTTTGGAACATCAGCCTACCAATCAATGGGAACTTCGCTTTTTCAGAGCAACCAATACAGATAAAATCATTCAAGCGGGCATTGGGTTAGCTAGACAAGCGAACAAAGGGATGCAGGATAAGATATTGAATAAATTACTAACCATCGATTGGACTAACCTTTCTAACCAACAAAAATTGGATTTAATCCGAACTTATAATTTAGTAGGTATTCGGATGGGCATGCCTAGCGAATCTAATCGGCAGGCGATTATTCAAAAATTTAGTCCTCATTTTCCAGATGCCAATAATGCGGTAAATAGAGAGTTAAGTCAATTATTATTATTTATAAAAGCACCGAATGCTACTGAAAAAGTAGTCGCTTTATTAGAAAAACATACTAAGGAAAAGACTTTAATTTCCAATAATATGTTATCGACAGAAGTTGCCGATAGAAGTACACAATATGGCCCTTTAATCAAAGAAGTTTTAGCAAAAATGCCGCCTAGTGAAGCTATTTACTATGGTCTTTTATTAAGTCATGCAGAAGTAGGTTGGACAGATATGAGTAGAGGAAAATATTTCCAATGGTTTTATGAAGTCATGAGTGCCAAAGGAGGTTTGAGTTTTAAGCCATTTATGGAGAATGTTCGATTAAAAGCGATGTCGCATGTGCCCGATGCACAAAAAGCACATTTTGAAGAATTGTCAGGCGTCTTCTCCCCTATTGATGTCATGGACGATTTACCAGAACCGATTGGTCCTGGTAAAGCTTATAATAGTTATGATTTAAACAGATTGGCTCGAAAAGCAACCAAGGATTATACAGGTAATTTAGCAGATGGGAAAAGAGCTTTCCAAGCAGCCATGTGTAGTGCTTGTCACAGAGTGGGCGGAGAAGGGGGCATTAACGGGCCCGATTTAACTCAAATTCGCACTAAATTTAGTGGTAATGACTTGGCCTATGCTGTTTTTAGCCCCAATCATGAAATTTCTGACCAATATGCTTTTACTTTATTTCATTTAAAAGATGGTAAAAAAACGGCGGGTCGGATTTTGTCTGAAACAGATACCGAGGTCACAATTATGCCTAATCCTTACAGCAGCACTTATACGGTTAAGTTAGCAAAATCGGATATTGATAAACAAGAAATATCGCCTATTTCCCCAATGCCTCCAGGTTTATTTAATCGCTTAAATGAGCAGGAAATTACTGATTTAATGGCTTATTTAATGACGGAGGAGCGGGGGTAACAGGCTATAAATAACAAAAAATATTTTAGCTATGTATGATTGACCTCTTCTATCAATTGGATGGTTTATATTTTACTAAATTAATCAACACAATTAATACAATAGGGTATCACAATCTTTAAGTAATGGGGTATGAAGATGTATGACGCTAAATACGTTTAATTCATCGTTATATATCTGACTTCTGACTCCTTCTTTTTAGCAGATTATCTATTAAACGCTAGCTTAATTTTGATTTTGTTAGTTAGAGGTAACAACATTACCTATAGGTAATGATTATCTAAAGTGAGCAATCCATCTTAAAATGCCTTCTTTTCAATACCTCTAAAAATTCTTACTTTGGTTTGATTGTTACGATTACCCTTTTGTATCGTGATAACCGAGGTTCACCTTTATCAGTTACTTTTAAAATAAAATGAGCAGTTTCTTCTTTGTTAACTTCTGGTGCTGTAAAATAGGCTACATGCACATTCTCTGCGCCATTAATTTTTATTAATTTTTGATAGGTACTAGCCTCAGGATAGTTAAACCACAGAAAACTTAAACCATCTCCATCTGGGTCGGTCGTATTAAAAGCATCTAAACTAAAATCTTCTCCAGAATTAACAGTTATATTTTCAGCGTGCGTTAAAATTGGAATAGGCGGATGATTAGCGTCTTCATAGGTGTTTAAACACCAATCTATACGGGCAGCAAAATCATTTTGGAAATCATCTCTCCACCGCCATAAAGTAACTTTATCGCCATTAAATGAAACGGTATCTTTTTTAATGGTACGACCATATTCTTTAGAAATGTATGGTGTATAATTATCAGAAGTATTTGTCCAAATATCTCTAGTCTCAGGTGCAATAGTTACGATTGAACCTCCTTCTTTTGTTTTTGAAAAATCAGGCTTATATAGTTCATAACGACCACCCCAGCCACCCCATTCTGGATGCTCAGGTTCATTCAGTCCATTCGGTATTAATGATAGAAATGCAGGTGTATCCCCTTCTACACCCCATGCAACATCTGGGTATTGAGCACCAAGTGCGCCATGATTTTGTTGAATGTTTTGAGTTATCCAACTATTGCTGATTGTAGTATTGTCTATACCTTTGACATAGGTATTAATGCCTGTCCAAGTCGCACTACCATAATCATCGCCTGGACTAACGATATAAAACAAATCAGGGAAATTATTTCTAATCCAGATACCACTATCATCTTGGTCTGAAATAGTATAGACTCTAAGTTTGGAAATAAGTCTTTTTGCCTCTTTTTTGCTTTTTGTTTTTTTTATTTTATATAGTGATTGAGCCAAGGTATTTACGCCTCCCCAAACAGAGACCCATAGTGGGAGGTCATCCTCTTCTTCAAGTACTTTTATAATCCAATCAGAACCTTCTGAATCCATTCCTTCCCCAACACCTTTCATACCATATTTGGGTAAGCCTTCTTTTACCAGTAACGATAATGTTTCTGGACTTGGAAAACCAGATTCATGTTCTAGAAGGTTAGGTTGTATTTTTCCATAAGCTTCAATTATTTTTTCTATGGATTTAGGGTTAACGCTCGAAGTGTACCAACAAGAAGTTGTAGCAATTAGCCCTTTTATATCAATCTGATTGGCATATAAAAACAACCGAATAAATGATTGAGTATCGTCTGGGTCTGCCTCAATATCTGATAGAATTATTACCCTGTTTTGCTTAATCTTTGCCAACCATTTTGGATATTTACTTAATGCCATTTCTGGAGCATTGGTGTACCAACTATAGCCATTTCGCCGATTATCACTTATTTCAGCTAAGGATTTTCTTTTGATGCCATCTCGACTACAAAAATAAATTGTGCTGGTTTCTAGGTCGTAAAAACGCCCCCATAATGTTGGAGCATTTTTATCTTCAATAACAATTCTATTAGTCTTCCCGTCTTTTCTGATTTCCGTTTCTATTTTTATACCTTCTATTCTGTTGTTTTCAAACCATTGTATTGCTCCATTTACAGAAGTAATAATCTCTTTGGAAGGATTATCTATATCCATCAACAATAACACTATGCCAACAGATTCAGCACCACTAAACGAAGGAAGCTCATAGCTACGAGCTTTTGCTGGAGCAAGCGTTATTGAATCATGTTGGGCACACCAGACAGTAAGTTTACCGCCATATATGATTTGGGTATTTAGGATACATTGAATCCCTTTATCAAATGCTTCTTTGGCTTTTGCCTTTGTCTTGCTATTTATTTGAAGTGATGCATACTTTTTGTTATCCAGAATTATTTCTTTTAGAAAATTCATGATATTAACCATAGCATTGTCGTTATAGGTAATATGGCCAGAATAAGCTACATTTCCTTTTCGAACAGGAAAAAACTGTGGCCATCCACCATTTTCATATTGAGCAACAAAAATATAATTTAATCCCGTTTCAAAAGCTTGTTTATAGCGCTTGTCTTTAATATGCGAGTATATTTTAGCCAGAAACCTTAGTTCTATTATAGTTGCGTTGTTATCGAATGTTGCTCCGATTTCAGACTTGCCGTTAATATAATGTAGCCTCTCTGATTCAGAATTTTTTTTATGGTAAGCTTTATTTTTCTCCCACCCTCCAATCTCTTTTTGACTGAGTAATATATTTTCTGCAACCAACTTTGCTTCGTCAGACCCATACCATTCTAAAGACATGTTGGTTGCCACATCCTTCCATTTCATACTAAGATAGTCCGCCGTTTTTTTTTGAGTAAAAGCCGTAGTTGTAGTTAAGGTCAAAACTACTATTGAAATAAGTTTAACAATTCTCATAATTTTCATTATTAAGCTAAGATGTTATTTATTTTGCTCTAAAAACAAATATTTAACCGCATTATTGCCGCAATAATCAATATTTCCATAACACCATAAAATCAGCTTTAACTGTCTTAAAAAGGTCTTGCCATTAGTACATTAATTAATTCTCTTTCAAATCAATCCTCAAAATTAACCATCGCCTTAATAACCCCAGTTTCTGGATTTATCCAAGCATTAAAATTATCAATCATTACTGAAAAAGGAACGGTATGGGTTATATAAGCAGCAATAGGAAATTGCCCACTTTCTAATATTTCTTTTACTTTCAGCATATCTTCCATAGTCGCATTTCTACTACATAATAAAGTCGTTTCTCGGCTATGAATAAAAGGATGATTAAAACTTAAATCTCCTTTAAATAAGCCTACTAAAACATATTTTCCGCCATGCGCCATATATTCTACGCCTGTCTCTAAAGCCTTTTTATTCCCTGTTGCATCTATAACAATAGTCGGTAATTCGCCATCATTAATCGCCAATATTTTTTCCATCGGATTTTCCAAAACATTGACCGTGTATTGGATACCCATTTCTTTTTGTACAAAGGCTAAACGTTCTGCATTGATATCCATAGAAATCACATTACCCCCTGCTAATTGAGCTTGTTTCAAAATGCCCAAACCGATTGGACCACAACCAATCACTAAAACAGTTTCTCCTTGCTGAATAGCCGCTCGACGAATACTATGTGCGCCAATAGCCAAAGGTTCCACTAAAGCAATCGCTTCATCTGTCAAATTTCCAGCAGGTATTAAAATATCAATTGGCAAACTCATCATTTCTTGCATCCCTCCGTCTGTATGCACGCCTAATACTTGAATATTGGTACAGCAGTTGGTTTTTCCTTTGCGGCAAGCAATACATTTTTGGCAACTGATATAAGGCATAATAATCACCTTATCTCCTACTTTTAACCCTTGTTCATTGGGTTCAATTTCTAGGATTTCTGCCGCCAATTCATGGCCCAAAATGCGTGGATAGGTAAAAAAGGGTTGATTTCCTTGGAAGGCGTGCAAATCTGTTCCACAAATCCCTACTCTAGTCATTCGGAGTAAAGCTTCTCCTTTTTTTCTAGTGGGTGCTTCTTTTTCTTTTAATAAAAATTTCCCAGGTTTTTCGCAGACGATATATTTCATTCTTTTTTTTTGAGAAGTCAGAAGTCAGACCGAAAATTGAAATTTTCTGTCAGAAGTCAGATTTGAGACGTGTTCTACGTCATAAGTCTGACTTCTGACAGTTTATGTAATAAACGGTCTGACAATGAAATGGTCTGACCTCTTTTTATTTTAAAATCCAAACATTCTAGGCAACCATAAACTCAATTCAGGAATATAAGTCACTAACATTAAAGCGACCAACATCGCAATAAAGAAAGGCATTAAAGGTCGAATCACTTTCTGGATAGTGGTTCCAGCAACACCAACGCCAACAAATAAAACAGCACCTACAGGTGGCGTACAAATACCAATACAAAGGTTTAAGACCATGACAATTCCAAAATGAGTAGGATCCATCCCTAATTCCGTAACAACAGGTAAAAAGATAGGCGTAAAAATCAATACGGCTGGTGTCATATCCATAAAAATACCGACAAATAATAGGATTAAATTGATGATTAACAAAATCACAATTTTACTATCACTTACCGATAAAAGAGCTGCGGTAATGTTTTGTGGAATATTTTCATACGCCATTATCCAAGACATACTCATAGAAGTACCGATTAACAACATCACTATAGCGGTCGTCCCAACGGAAGCTAAAAATATATCTGGCAATTCACTAAAGGCGACTTCTTTATAAAAATAAGTTAAGATTAAACAATACAAAACGGCAACCGCAGAAGCTTCTGTAGCCGTAAAAATACCTGCTACGATACCACCAATGACCACAACTAATAATAATAAACTTGGAAAAGCCGCCCAGAAACTATTCCAAACTTGCTTCAAGGTGCTTCTTTTCCCTACTTTATACCCATTCTTTTTAGACCAAATCGCTGCAACAATCATTAAAAAAAGTCCCGTCAAAATACCGGGAATATAACCTGCCAAAAATAGCGCAGCAATGGACACCCCCCCACTCGCCAAGGAATAAACAATCAGTACATTACTCGGTGGAATAACCAATCCCGTTGTTGAAGACGTAATATTAACAGCCGCTGCAAATTCTTTGCTATAGCCTTCGTTTTCCATTTCATCCGTCATAAAACTTCCAATTGCAGAAGCCGCTGCTACTGCTGAACCTGCAATAGCCCCAAACATCATGGCAGAAATAATGTTCACATGTGCCAAACCGCCTGGCAAAGAACCGACCAGCGTTCGAGCAAAAGCAATGAGTCGCCTAGCAATCCCCCCACGATTCATGATTTGTCCTGCTAGAATGAAAAAAGGTATCGCCAATAACGAAAAACTATCTAAGCCTGTCGCCATTCTTTGTGCTACCGTCGTAAAGGCTGGAATAGCAGGAATACTCACTAACATCGTAAAAATGCTACTCAATCCAATACTCCAAGCAATCGGCACACCAATGCCTAATAAAATGATAAAGGAAATAACTAGTATAAAAACTTCCATAATATTTGATATTGGTTTTCGTATTCGTTTAAATATTGAATAGTGATTAGAAATTAGTGATTAGTGTGTCCCTAGGCCAACTAATCACTAATTTCTAATTACCAATCACTACATTAGGCTGATACCTTTCCGTCAATTTAAAATAAATAATAAATAAGCCACTCAAAGGAACAGCAGCATAAACAATAGACATAGGCATGCGTAATGCTGGTGATAATTGCCCTAAAACTTGGGAAATATAAATCAATCGAGTCCCACCAATGACCAAAACAAATAAGGCAAAGGCAATTATTAGCCCCCTAATAAATAAGTTCAATCGTTTATTGGCTGCAACACTCAATTTTGGAGAAACCAAGTCAATGGCTAAGTGCATATTTTGCCCAGAAGCATAAGCTGCGCCTAAAATCCCTATCCATATCAATAGAAAACGGGCTAGTTCTTCTGACCAACTAGCTTGTGCCCCCATTGCATAGCGGGTAAACACGCCCCATAATACATCCAAAGTCATAATCGCCATTAATAAGGCTAAAAATCTGCCGAGGTAATAATTTATTTTTTCTCGCATGGTTATTTTTTAGAGGTCAGAAGTCAGACCATTTCATTGTCAGAAGTCAGATAGGATTCGGCTAGCGTCTGACATCTGACAGAAAATTTTAATTTTCGGTCTGACTTCTGACAGCGTAGCGGTCTGGCTTCTCAATCAATCGCTTGTATTTTTTGAATCAACTCAAACATTTCTTTATCATCTTTATATTCTTCCAATAAACCCTTCGTTTTTGCCATAAAGGTGGATTTATCTGGTCGAATGATGGTTACGCCTGCTGCTTCGACAGCATCTAATGCTTCTTGTTCTGCTTCCACCCATAATTTTCTTTGAAAGGTAATCGCTTCATCCGCAGCTTCTTGCAGCCAAGTTTGCTCTTGCGTCGACAATCTATTCCAGGCAACTGTTCCAATGACGAGAATATCAGGCACCGCTGTATGTTCGTTTAAAGAATAATATTTGCAAACTTCATAATGTCTGGAAGAATAAAAACTAGGTGGGTTATTTTCTGCACCATCTACAACGCCCTGTTGTAAGGCAGTATATAATTCTCCCCAAGAAATCGGGGTTGGCGCACCGCCTAAAGACCGCACTAAATTCATTGCCATCACACTTTCCTGCACTCGAATTTTTAAGCCTTCTAAATCTTTTGGGCTATTAATAGGTCTATCTTTGGTATAAAAAGAACGCTGTCCTGCATCAAAATAGCCTAAGCCTCGCAGCCAAAATTGTTCACTCTGCAATAATAAATCTTTGCCAACTTTACTATCTTGAACTCGATAAGCATGCTCTCTTCCTTTAAAAACATAAGGTAAACTCAACGCCTTGATTTTAGGCGCAAAACTTTCCATTACTGCACCCGAAGTTTTACTCATCGCCAAACTACCAATCTGTAATAATTCCAATGCTTGTCGTTCTGTGCCTAATTGTTGGGCTGGGTAGATTTCAATTTGCAGTTTGCCACCTGATTTTTCGGCTAATCTTTCTGCCATAAATTCCATGCCCTTATGAACAGGGTGGGATACCTCTAAACCGTGGGCTAATTTAAGGAATTTGGTATCAGAAATTTTCGCACAACCCAAGAAAAGTATTAATATGGGTAGGAGTAGGTTTTTTCGTTTTGTCATGATGCTATAAATTAAAATCTTTGTTATCTTGTAAAATCCTTTTTTCAAAAACGTCAGTCCAATGATTATATATTTCAGTTAAAGGATATAAAGAAGTTTCTTCATTTTTACCATTCCATGTTAGATGAACAACCGCTAATTTTTTCGTTTCAATAATTTCAAAAAGGTAATCATCATTATCAACTCTTCTACCAATTGCTCTTAAATGTTCACCAAAGAGAATATGTGATTTTTGTAATTCCTTTTGTAATTCTTGCTCAAAAACATGCGAATTTTCATCAATACTTTCCCATGGTTCTAAATAAACTATTTCATCTCCTGGTATTAGTTCAACGATTTGCCCTTCTCTTATTTCTTCTAAATTAATATTTCCTTTTAGATGGAAAGCATATAAATCGGTTCTTATATTTCCATTTTTATCCTTTGCTCTAGGTTGAGAAATTGATTTTTCAATTAAATATCCACCAAGTTTGGATTCATCTGTCAACCAAAAATCTTTGTTTTTATCCAAAATCTTAGCTAAAAGGTATTTTCCTCTTCCTATAATTTTTCCAATCCACTCTATTTGAAATTTTACTGCCATTTAAAAATCAAAATACTCCTTCGCATTATTATAGCTAATATCTTGTACCATTTTCCCCAACCATTCCATATCATTTGGCAATTCCCCTTTCTCTATATCTCGCCCAATCAAATTGCATAAAATACGTCTAAAATATTCGTGTCTCGGAAAGGATAAAAAGCTACGACTATCCGTTAACATCCCGACAAATCTACTCAATAAACCCATATTGGAAAGGACATTCATTTGGGCTTCCATCCCATCTTTTTGGTCTAAAAACCACCAACCTGAACCCCATTGCATTTTACCCGCCACACTTCCATCATTATAATTACCGACCATGGTGGCAAACACTTCATTATCTCCTGGATTAAGGTTGTAAAGAATCGTTTTTGTTAATTTTTCTTCGGTATCTAAGCGATTGAAAAAACGAGAAAGTCCCTGTGCTTGTGGAAAATCTCCCATAGAATCACAGCCTACATCTGCACCCAAAATATTCATCAAGCGTTGGTTATTATTTCGAAGTGCCCCTAAATGAAACTGCATGACCCACTTTTTGGCGTGGTACATTTTTGCTAAATGGTATAAAATACAAGATTGATATTGGATAGCTTCACCAGCAAAAATAGTTTGGCCCGTTAATCGTTTTTTTAATATTTTATTGACTTCCGTTTCTGTAAAATCGACACCATATAATTGATTCAAACCATGGTCCGCAATTCTACCACCCAGAGAATGGAAATACTCAATTCGATTTTCTAAGGCATCCAATAAATCCATCAAATTGTTAATCGTACTATTGGTAGCAGCTTCGAGGTCTTGAATTTTATCTAAAAAAACGGGATTTTCAATCATGACAAATTTATCAGGTCGAAAACCTGGTACCATTTTACAACCCCATTTTTGTTTACTTAATTTTTTATGATGTACTAAGTTATCCGTTGGGTCATCGGTGGTACAAACCACTTTGACCTTCATTTTTATCAATAATTGTTGAGCAGAAAAATCAGCCGATTGCAACTGCGCCGTCGTATTTTCATAAATAGCCTCCCCTGATGAAGCACTCAATAAGTCGGTTATCCCAAAATACCGCTGCAATTCCAAATGGGTCCAATGATACAAAGGATTTCGCATCGTATAAGGTACGGTTTCTGCCCATCTTAAGAATTTCGTTTTGTCTCGACCACTTCCTGTAATATACTTTTCATCAATACCATTTGCCCGCATTGCTCTCCATTTATAATGGTCTCCTTTTAGCCAAATTTCGGTGATGTTTTTATATTTTTTATTAGCCGCTATTTCATCTGGGGGCAAATGATTATGGTAGTCTATTATAGGCATATCAGCCGCAAAGTCATGGTATAATTTTTGGGCAGATTTACTTTCTAATAAAAAATGTTGGTTTAAGAATTCTTTCATTTCTCGTTTTGAATATATTCGTTAATAGGCTTTGGAGTTTTTGATTGATACGAATTAAATAATCTATACTTCACCTAAACTCCTAATAATCCCCAATTCCAATCCACGCAATTCTGCCAATCCTCTTAACCGACCAATAGCGGAGTACCCAGGATTGGTTTGTTTGCCTAAATCATCTAGCATTTTGTGTCCATGGTCAGGTCGCATTGGAATAGCAGTTCTGTGGGTTTGTTGTATTTCTACCAAAGCTTTCATGACCGCATACATATCTACGTCTCCATCCAAATGGTCGGCTTCGTGAAAATTGCCCTCGGCATCCCTTTTAGTAGCTCGTAAATGAATAAAATTAATTCGATTTCCTAAATTTCGCACCATTTGTGGCAAGTCATTATCTTGTCTAACACCATAAGAACCCGTGCAAAAACAGAGTCCGTTATAGGGCGAATCGTAGGCAGTCAAAATAGCTTTAGCATCTGCTTCACAACTAACCACTCTTGGCAAACCTAATAAAGAAAAGGGTGGGTCATCTGGATGAATCGCCAATTTAACCCCCGACGCTTCCGCAACTGGGCCAATTTCTTTAATAAAATGCAATAAATGCGCTTGCAAACGTTTGGCATCTATGTCTTTATAGGTATCTAAAATCGCTTGAAAATTTGCCAAATCAGCGGCACTTTCTGTCATTGCTCCTGGTAAACCTGCAATTGTATTATTGGTCAATGTTTTAATTTCTGCCTCACTCATGGAAGCCAATTTTTCGGTTGCTTTTTGTTGTTCGGCTTCGCTATAATCTTCTGTTGCACCTGGCCTTTTTAAAATAAATAATTCAAAGGCGGCAAAAGCGGCTTTTTCAAATCGCAAAGCAGTTGAACCATCTGGCATTGGGTAGGCCAAATCTGTTCTCGTCCAATCTACTACAGGCATAAAATTATAGGTCAGAATTCTAACATTGCATTTTCCTAAATTTCGGATGCTTTGTTTATAAGTTTCTATATACCTTTTATAATGCCCCGTTTGCCGTTTGATATCTTCGTGGACAGGAATGCTTTCTACGACTGACCAAGTTAAACCAGCAGCTTCAATTATTTTTTTCCTTTCTAATATTTCCCTTACTGGCCAGACTTCTCCATTTGGAATATGGTGCAAAGCAGAGACCACTCCAGTCGCACCTGATTGTCGAATATCTGCTAAACTAACTGCATCATCTGGGCCATACCAGCGCCAAGTTTGTTCTAATTTTTTCATATTAATTCATTACACTAAACCCCAGAAAAAGCACTAAATCCACCATCGACTGGCACAATAATCCCCGTAATAAAACTAGAGTCATCACTTGCCAACCATAATAAAGTACTCACCAATTCTTCGGGTTCGCCAAAACGTTTAATGGGTGTTTCATTAACTATAGTTTGCCCTCTAGCGGTTAAACTACCATCTTCATTCGTCAATAAGCTACGGTTTTGGTCAGCAATAAAAAAGCCTGGGGCTATTGCATTAACTCGAATGCCTTCCCCAAATTTATGCGCCATTTCTACCGCCATCCATTTAGTAAAATTATCAATCGCTGCTTTGGAGGCAGAATAACCCACGACCCTAGTGATAGCTTGCTGTGCTGCCATAGAAGAAATATTGATGATACAACCCTTCTTCTGTTTCGCCATTGTTTGTCCAAAAATCATTGTTGGCAAAACGGTACCTTTTAGATTTAAGTCGGTGACTTTCGTAAAATCATCCATTGATAAATCGAAAATATCTTGGTCAGGCATAATCGTTGCGCCTTTCATATTTCCGCCAGCCGAGTTGACTAAAATATCAATTCGCCCCCATTTTTTAAGGATTTTTTTCTTTGCTGCTTTGAGTTGCTTTTCATCCAATACATCTGCTACCAAAGCTATCGCCTTACCGCCATTTTTTTTAATCTCCTTGACTTTCTGGTCAACTTTGGATTTGGTTCGACTTAAAATGCCGACTTTAGCCCCTGCTTTGACCAATCCTGCTGCCATTGCACCGCCCAAGACGCCTGCTCCACCCGTAATAATTACCACTTTCCCTTTTAATTCAAACATTAATTTATGGTTCTATTAGAAAAATTTCCCTACCTTTACTTTTCGTTAACGTTAACGAAAAGTAAAGGTAG
>JAFMDF010000275.1 GCA_017857395.1 Bacteroidota bacterium
CATTTAATCCATTAGAAATGCCAAAATTTTGAGCATCTGTGAATACTTTAAAAGATGTCCGAATTTGACTTTCAGACATGGGTATATAGTAAGTGCTTTCTATTTGTGCATTTGCAGCAAAGACAAATATTAAGTGACTAGCTAATAGCAAAAGGGATTTAATTCCTTTTAGGTGAGTTACTAACATTTGATAGCCCTGTACCAAATAATTTATTGATACGAAGGCTTCAATTCTGGTTTTTAGTCGCTTCCTAATCTTTTTCTCCAAAATATGGTAGTACTCTCCCATTAGACAAAATTAAAGTGTTGAAATGTTTGTTCGAATAAAGACTTAAGGTAGGAGGAATTAAGACTAAGGGAGGAATGGTTAGTCAATCTTAAAAAATATATCATCAATAATGATACCAATTCTTCTTAGGTAAGCTAGACAACAAGAATGGTTTTGAAATAGGTATTAAAAAGGGTATATAAAGCAAAAAAAAGAAGGTAATTCCCTCTTTTAAGTCCCAAGACTGGACAGTGCTGATTTTTTTAATTTAAACGAAGTCTTGAATATTGTTTATTTAAACTGTGAAATTTAAAATTTAAAATTGAAGCTAATTCGACCTAAAAATCAATCGTATATTATACAAAAACAGCATCAAAGCAACTCCCAGCCAAATATACATCCAAATCGAGGCAGGAATAATGACAAATTCTTTCGCATACTGCTCTAAATCTGAACTAGGCCCAACATTAAAATCTTGGATAATATACAAAATACTTGCCAAACCAAAAAACATCAAAATATCGGCATCCCAATTTGTTTTACGGGCAATCAAATACAAGCTAAGTGCAAAAAGGACCAACATGCCTGTGGTGAAAACAGAAGTAAACCAAAAGAAACTAACAAATAACATAATCCCTGCCAATACATAAGTCGTAATTTTAGCAGGTTGATTAGAATTTCTAGTACCAATAAAAAAGAGTAAATTTCCAAAAATAGCACTACCGATATAACCACCCATCAAAATAATAGATCGACTACCACCTGCCGTCCAACAAACACCACTTCCATCTGGCCGAATCTCTAAACTAGCTACACTACCGCCAGTAATCAATGCGCCAAAGGCATGTCCAAATTCATGTAAAAAAGTAACCAACATTCGGATAGGATACAAAAGCATTCGACCGTATTCTCCACCGTAATAAGTCAAACCAAAGTAAATACCTAACATCAAAAAAATTCTAAGCAATAAGTTGTTTTTCATAATTCGTTGGATATATTTTAGCGATATGATTTTTATAGGTCTCTTAAAAAATGATAATTGTTTACCAAAATTAAGTTTATTATTCTGAGTAAACAGAAATATTCGACGAACCAATAAGTATATACTAAGTTTGATATTTTAAATAACTATATCCCCGTTTTCCTAGCTGTCCAATTTCAGACATATTACTCAATACAGAAAAAAATCAGAATTCAGTTAAAAACCCACCCTTACTTATTATTAGTCAACGTTTTATCTTTAATAAAAATTAACAAATCACAGTAACAGTAAGTCTTACCTACTACTCGAATATCTCTTTTTAATAGATATTTACTAAGTTTACATTTAATTTATAGTAATTTAATTTACGCAAAACTATCTAATCAAATACTTCCTAAAATGAGTAACATCAACAAATTTACCTTTCTCTTTTTATTACTATTTTTTGGATTAGCTACCCCAAATTTTGCCCAAGACAAAAAAGAAGATACGAAAGAGGAAACAGATAAAGACAAAAAGAAAAAGTCCATCAGTAAAATCAAACCATTAACAGATATTATTACAGAAGAGGCGAAGTCCGATACAGGGCTTTTTACAGTGCATAAAATGGGCGATAAGTACTTCTTTGAAATGCCTAACGATTTATTAAACAAAGAATTATTAGTCGTCAGTCGGATTTCTGGTCATGTCAAAAATCTTAATTTTGGCGGTGCGGGCATGAAATCTAGACCTCAACAAGTCGTTCGTTGGGAAAAGCATGAGGAGCGTATTTTATTGCGTACCGTATCTTATAATAGTGTGGCAAGTCCCGAAGACCCTATCTATAAATCTTTGAAAAATAATAACTTCGAGCCGATAATTATGACATTCCCGATAGCAGCTTATAATTCGGATACGACGGGTGTTGTGTTTGACGTGACGCAATTATTTACGACCGATGTGGCGATGATTGGGCCATTAAGAGATAGTGAAAGAAAGCGATTTGGGGTAAAAGCTTTAGATAAAAAACGGTCGTTGATTTCGCATGCTAAAGCCTTTCCTAAAAATGTAGAAGTCCGACATATTTTAACTTTCAATGGCTCTAAATTGCCTGATAATCAACTAACTCAAGCCTTATCAATTGAAATGAATCAATCTTTTATCGAATTGCCCGAAGAACAATGGCAACCACGATATTACGATGACCGAGTGGGATATTTCTCTATTCGACAAACCGATTATAGTGCCAATGAACAAAAGGCTTTCAAAAAGAGATTCATTACTAGATGGCGTTTAGAACCCTCCGATTGGGATGCTTATAATCGAGGCGAATTAGTCGAACCTATTAAACCTATTGTGTATTATATTGACCCAGGAACACCAGATGTTTGGAAACCATATATCAAGCAAGGCGTCAATGATTGGCAAAAAGCCTTTGAAAAAGCAGGTTTTAAAAATGCCATTTATGCCAAAGATGCACCAACTAAAGCAGAAGACCCAAATTGGAGTCCAGAAGATGTGCGGTATTCTGTCATTCGCTACATCACCACCGATATTCAAAATGCACAAGGCCCGCACGTTCATGACCCTCGAACGGGAGAGATTTTAGAAAGTGATATTTTATGGTATCACAACGTCATGAATTTATTACGAAACTGGTTTATGATGCAAACAGCAGCGATTAATCCAGAAGCGAGAAGTATCAAATTTAAGGATGAAGTCATGGGGGAATTAATCCGTTTTGTGGCAGCACACGAAGTTGGACACACTTTGGGATTACCACATAATATGGGTTCTAGTCCAGCTTATCCTGTAGATTCTTTACGTTCTCCTTCTTTCACGCATAGAATGGGCGGAACTGCTCCAAGTATCATGGATTATGCTCGATTTAATTATATCGCCCAACCAGAAGATGGCGATGTTTTACTATACCCAGGCATTGGGCCTTATGATGATTGGTCGATTACTTATGGGTATAAATTATTAAATAAAACAGCGACTACTGATTCTGAAAGAAGCACACTTAATGAATGGATAAAAGAAAGAGCAGATAATCCAATTTATCGCTACGGTGCTCAAAAAAGAAATAATGCTGACCCTTCTGCACAAACCGAAGACTTAGGTGATGATGCCATGTATGCAAGTGAAATGGGGATTAAAAACCTACAAAGAATCTTACCTAATTTAATGGAATGGTCGCAAGAAGACGGCAAAAATTACGATGATTTAGCAGAATTGTATCGTAATATTTATAGTCAATTAGGTCGATATATGGGGCATGTGACGACGAATATTGGCGGTGTTTATGATTATAGAAAATCAACCGACCAAACAGGAGACATCTTCTCTCACGTTCCAAAAGCAAAACAAAAGAGAGCGATGAATTTCCTAAATCAACAACTTTTCCAAACACCAACTTGGTTGATTGATAAAAAAGTGTTGAATAAAATTCAAAATGCGGGTGCTTTAGAAAATTTAAGAAGTTTCCAAGTTCGCTATATGAATCGTTTGTTTGATGGCGATAGACTGAATAGACTTTCTGAAAATGAAGCTCTAAATGGTGCTACTGCTTATAACTTAAAGAACTTAATGGATGATAGCCGAAAAGGTATTTTTTCAGAGCTAAAAGCAGGTCGTCAACCAGATGCTTTCCGGAGAAATTTACAGCGGGCGTATATCAGCAAAATGGCCGCTTTGATGAAAATGGAAGAAGCAAAATATGATCAAACAGATATTAAAGCGGCCGTTCGAGCTAACTTAACTGCTTTGAAAAATGATTTAAAATCTTTGAAGCGAATGAAGAATTCGGGCGCTAAAGCGCACTTTGAAGATATTAAGGCTCGGATTGAGGCTATATTTGAGTAGGTGAGGTTTATGAGGTCATGAGGTAACAAGGTTATGAGATCACAGGGTTATGAAATTCATGAAGCTCAAACTCCTTCCCGTGTCGTAGATACGTAAGATACAATAATCGGTGGATTATCTTGCGTACCTACGGCACGAAAACTCAGGGAAGGCTCTTTCTCTATTTGGATACCTTTGCATCTTTCTATCCTTCTACTTACCTTTAGTCCTTACGGGACTTTGCAAGTTAATCTCGATTTCCCTCATAAACTCATTACCTTATCACCCTGTTACCTCATAACCTTGTAACCTCACAAACTTATTCCCCTCCTCCATTTCCCTTTCCTATATTTTTTCCTTACCTTTCGTCCGCTCAAATTATTTTATAAAAGCCTTTCATTTTTACAATATGAAACGACGAGATATTTTAAAATATACTGCCTTCGCAACAGGCGCAGCGATTAGTGCCCCACTTTTAAGTTCTTTATTAGTCGGTTGCCAATCGGAGGTTGCGACCAACTCAACTGTTGAAGGATTAGCGTTTTTCAATAGTGCGGAGTTTGAATTAGTCAAAAAGATAGCGGATATTATTTTGCCCAAAACAGACAGCCCTTCCGCTACCGAAGTTGGCGTGCATAATATGATAGACCACATGGTTGGCAATGTTTATTCCGAAAAGGAAAGAACCAATTATAAAACGGGCTTTGCGGCATTGACCAAGACACTTACTGGTAATGACCTCCTAGCAACCATTACACAACTCAATATCAAAGATGAAACTTTACCCGAAGCAGCAAGAAAAGGGTTTACCAATCTCAAGCAACAAACCATCGCCTATTATTTATCGAGCAAAGAAATTGGGATGAATTACCTGAGTTATTTGCCTGTTCCTGGCGAATACGAAGCTTGTATAACGGTAGAAGAAGCGGGTGGAAAAGCGTGGACAATGTGATACAGAGTAGAGAGACAATACCATTTGAATCCCGATAGTATCGTGAAATAAATTAAAAAATGAAAATTACAAATGAACTATAATACAAAAGAATCCTACACATACGATGCCATTGTCATCGGTTCAGGCATCAGCGGCGGATATGCGGCGATGGAATTATGTAAAAAAGGCTATAAAACCATCGTTTTAGAAAGAGGCCGCATGGTCAAACATGGCGATTATCCGACCGCAGGATTTGACCCTTGGGATTTGCCCAATAATAATCGAGTAGCCGCAGAAGAAGTCGCCAATGACTATTTTCAGCAAGACCGATTAAGTTGGTGGGTGAGAGAAGACCATAAACATTTTATTAATAAAGACAGTGATTATTCTTATGATGAAGTCAATCGATTTGATTGGATTCGAGGGCATCATGTCGGTGGTCGGTCGATAATGTGGGGTAGACAATGCTATCGTTGGAGTGATATAGATTTTGCCGCCAATTTAAAAGAAGGCATTGCGGTAGATTGGCCAATTCGATATAAAGACATTGCACCTTGGTATGATTATGTCGAGACTTTTGTCGGCGTAAGTGGACAAAAAGAAGGTTTAAAGCAAATTCCAGATGGTAAATTTTTAAAGCCTTGGCCTTTGAATTGTGCGGAGCAACATTTGCGCAAAACCATTAATGCGGCTTATCCAGATAGATTGGTCACGCCCAGTAGATTAGCGAATTTATCAGAGTACGACCCCGAAGTCCATTTAGGCACTAGAGGCGCTTGTCAAAATCGAGCAAGATGTGTACGAGGTTGTCCTTTTGGTGGCTATTTTAGTAGTTTATCGGCTACTTTGCCCGTAGCGGAAGCTACAGGTAATATGCACCTTCGCCCAGATAGCATTGTGCATGAAATTATTTTTGATACCAAAACGGGTAAAGCCAGCGGTGTTCGAGTAAAGGATAGATTGACAGGAGAAGATGTTGAATTTAAAGCAAGAATCATTTTCTGTAATGCGAGTACTATTGGTTCAACTGCTATTTTATTAAATAGTCGGTCAACAACTTTCCCTGATGGATTGGGAAATAGTAGTGGCGAATTAGGACATAATATCATGGATCACCATTATGGCATGGGCGCAGCAGGTACTTTACCGGGCATGGAAGAAACCTATTATAAAGGTCGCAAACCCAATGGTTTTTACATTCCAAGATTTACCAATATTGATGAAGCTTCCAAACAAAAAAGTTACCTCAGAGGCTTTGGTTATCAAGGAACGGCTACTAGAGGGCCGAATACGTCAGGCGGCGTCATTGGCGCTGCCCTAAAAGAGCAAATTTTCCAACCTGGTCCTTATCAAATTAGAATGACTTGTTTTGGCGAACTCCTCCCCTACCACGATAATAAAATGTGGTTGAATTTTGATAAAAAAGACAAGCATGGAATGCCGACCATTACTTTCGATGCTTCCTTAAAAGAAAATGAAATGAAGATGCGGGAACATGGCGTGCAATGTGCCGCAGAAATGCTAGCAGCGGCAGGTTGTAAAGACATTACGACTAGCAATATTGAAACTGCCCCCGGTGCTTGTATTCACGAAATGGGTACGGCTAGAATGGGACATGATAAACAAACCTCTGTTTTAAATAAATGGAATCAATTGCATGAAGTGCCAAATGTGTTTGTGACGGATGGTGCTTGTATGACTAGTTCTGGTACGCAGAATCCTAGTATTACTTATATGGCTTTGACGGCTCGGGCGGTAGATTATGCGGATCGGATGGTTAGGGATGGGGTTCTGTAAGAGGGGGTATTTGTCGTTTTTTTGGGTGTATACTTTTGTTAATTCATAACTATCTTTATGTAATAGCTTTGACAAAATTATTTACAAAAAAACTCAAAATCAATAATTTATACTTAAATTATATTTTTCATGTATGAACTGGTTCGTTTGTACCCAAAAGTTAGCTGTCAGGTAAAATCACGTTACAATAAAATAAATAAAAACTTATAATACATGGAATTTCCAAAAAAAAATGAATACTATCCCGGTTATCAACCATATATTGACCTTGTTGATAAGGAGAATTTTTTTGAACAATTTGACAATATCACAAACGAAACGATTGATTTATTCAAGTCAATAAGTATAGATAAATTAAATTATAAATATGCTGAAAACAAATGGACAATAAAGGAAGTCCTCATGCATATAATAGATACGGAAAGAGGGTTTTCCTATAGAGCAATAGTTTGTTTACGAAATGATAAAAAAACACCATTATATGGAATGGACGAAGATTTTTATGCTAAAAACGTAAATGTTACAAATAGAGGTATTGAAAGTATGCTTGAAGAATTTGAAATAGTAAGAAAAGGGTTTAGAATTTTATTTGAGAACTGCACAGCCGAACAAGCCTCATTTTTAGGACAAGGAGTTGGTCATGAAATTTCGGCAAGAGCATTAGGATATATTTCCATTGGACACACTAAACACCATTTAAATATCATAAAGAAAAAATATTTAAACAGTTGATAAAACCCGAACAGCTAACAAAGTATATATTTTCGGAAGCCTATTCAGCTGCAAAAAACATATACTAACCGTTATTTATAGCAAATTAAACGCAAGAAAAAACACAATGAAAAAAAAGAAGAAATATACAACAGCAGAAATAATAATGCTTATTTTTTGCTCATCAGGCCTTTTACTTATGATGGCACCAAAATTCATTGAAACGGAATTAAATTTGTTTTCTATTGCACTTGCATTGAATGGAATTGGTATTATGGCTTTTCTTTATAGCAGAAAATCAGACAAAGTTGATTAAGCAACTAAATAATAGTCAAAGAGTACATATTGTGCTAATCTATACCCCTGCAAATAGCTACTTATTTTTTAGATGAAAAAACTAACAATCATAGGAGGAGGGCCTGCCGCGCTTATGCTCGCAGCACAGCTAGACACAGCGCAATATCAAGTAACCCTATGTGAAAAGAAAAAGACCGTAGGTCGAAAATTTTTAGTCGCTGGAGAAGGTGGATTGAATCTGACTTACAATGCTTCCTTAGACGCACTTATAGCGCCTTATTTTCCAAGTGAATTTATGGCGCCTATCATTCGACAGTTTACGAATGAAGATTTAATTAACTGGTTGAATGATTTGGGGATTCTAACATTTATTGGATCAAGTAATCGGGTATTTCCTGATTTGGCACTAAAACCGATTGAGGTACTCAATAAAATTGTAGGGCATCTATCAACTAGGGGAATAAAATTCCAGCTAAATACAAAATGGGTCGGTTGGAATGCCGAAGGACATTTATGTTTTGACGGATTCGAGGATATGAAGGCGGATATTGTGGTCTTTGCTATGGGTGGAGCAAGTTGGAAGGTGACGGGTTCTGATGGAGCGTGGCATAAAGTCTTTGAAGAACGTGGGGTGAGGGTACAAGCATTTAGAGCGGCCAATTGTGCTTTTGGCGTAGCTTGGAATAAGCAGTTTATAGCTACTCATGAAGGGAAACCTTTAAAAAATATCGCATTAACTTACAAGCATCATATTGCTAAAGGAGAACTGGTCATTTCCAAATTTGGTTTGGAGGGGAATGCCATTTATGCCTTAAGCCAAAAGATTCAAGCAACCCTGCTTACCGAAGAACGTGTGGTCATTCATTTAGATTTAAAACCCACAATGACCTTTGACCAAATAAGCACTAAATACAAGCGTTCTCGACAATCTAAGGTAACAGAGATTTTAAGAAAGGATTTAAATCTTGACCGCACCTCTATTGGGCTGTTAAAGCAATGCTCTGATAAAGACACCTTTTTAAATCCTGATTTACTTGCAGCAACAATCAAAGCCGTCCCCATTACTATTCACGCTGCGGATGTATTGGATAAAGCGATTTCTTCTTTAGGTGGCATTGCTTTGACGGAAATAGATGCCCATTTTCAGTGTAAAAAAATACCTAACACTTATGCTATTGGAGAGATGCTAGACTGGTATGCGCCCACTGGAGGGTACTTATTGCAGGGCTGCTTTAGTATGGGGTTCGTATTAGCGAAATATTTGAATGGGTTGGAGGTTAGTTGAGGGGAGAAGTAAAAAAAAGCCTTTAGATTTACACAACATAAATCTAAAGGCTATTTTTTTTATACATACATTACAAGTGCTCATCACTTATAATTCATAACTATCTCTATGCAATCGCTGCAAAAGCCTGCTTCAAATCATCTTTGATATCTTCAATATGCTCAATTCCTACAGAAAGTCTAAGCGCATTAGGTTTCACCCCAGCAGATAATTGTTCTTCCGCAGATAATTGTTGGTGTGTGGTTGCAGCAGGTTGAATAATCAAGGTCTTAGCATCTCCTACATTCGCTAAATGACTAATTAAAGTCAAACTTTCTACAAATTTAGTAGCAGCTGCACCATCTCCTTTTAATTCAAAAGATAACACCCCACCAAAGCCATGTTTTAGATATTTCTTCGCATTCGCATAAGAAGGGTCATCTGGTAATCCAGCGTAACTGACGCTCGCTACTTGTGGATGTTCATTTAACCATTCTGCCATCACTAAAGCATTATCGCAAGTTTTTTGAACTCTTAAAGATAACGTCTCTAATCCTTGTAGCAACATGAAAGAATTAAATGGACTCAAAGCTGGACCAAAATCTCTTAAGCCCTCTACTCTACATCGAATAATAAAAGCGATGTTACCGAAAGGCCCATTCATACCAAAAACTTCTCCGAAATTTAAGCCGTGGTAACCTTCTGATGGTTCAGAGAATTGTGGATATTTTCCATTTTCCCAGTTATAATTTCCACCATCTATAATCACCCCACCAATAGAGGTACCATGTCCGCCAATCCACTTGGTAGCAGATTCTACAACGATATTTGCACCGTGTTCTAATGGTCTAAATAAATATCCACAAGCACCAAAAGTATTGTCTACGATTAATGGAATATCATGCTTTTTAGCAACCGCTGCAATGGCATCAAAATCAGCCACACTAAATCTTGGGTTACTAATGGTTTCTAAATAAATCGCTTTGGTGTTTTCGTCAATCAAGCTTTCATAATCACTCCCTTCCTCTCCTGCCGTAAAACGACATTCTACGCCTAATCTCTTGAAAGCTACCTTAAATAAATTATAGCTCCCACCATATAAATTAGAAGAAGAAACGAAATTATCTCCTGCTGATAAGATATTATTTAAAGCGATAAATTCTGCAGATTGACCTGAAGCTACGCCAAGTGCTGCTACCCCTCCTTCTAAAGCAGCGACTCTTTTTTCAAAGACATCTGTTGTAGGGTTCATGATTCGAGTATAAATATTCCCGAATTCTTTTAAAGCAAATAAATTAGCACCATGTGCAGAATCATTAAACGTATAAGACGTTGTTTGATAAATAGGAACAGCTCTAGAATTAGTTGCTGGATCTGCTGCTTCTTGGCCTGCATGTAATTGCAGCGTTTCATACCTTAATTTTGACATTATATAGTTGGTTATAAACACCATCGGGGCTTTTCGAATGGTGTTTCATTAAATAATTTAAATCCATGAAAATAGGTTCATATAATCTGGTATAAATATTTGGTTATGAAGTCTTTATGGATTCATTAAAAAAAGAATGCAAAGTAGGAAATGATACGGAAAGTAAAAGGATTTTGGTTCAATTTTTCAAGTTAGCCTAACTAAAATATAAGAAAAGTAGATAAAATTACTAGGTGACCGTATAAATTGAAATAATACAGTCACCTAGATTAGTGTAGTAATTGATATTTATGGTCTATGATAAGCTTGTAAATTGTTCATAATTAACTTAGGTTGCGGGTTGTCTACGGTTTCACTCAAACTCTGAGAAATTAGCTAACTTTTGAATATTCTATGCTTAAATGCTATTCGATTTTGAATTCGTAAACCGCAACTCGAATTGATTAATAGCTATTGAACAACCATTCTCTTCGTCTCTTGAAAGTCTTCTGTAGAAATAGTATAAAAATACATACCAGCATTTAAATCAGCCCCATTAACAATAAATTCGTTAAGACCTCTTGTATAGGCTTGTTTACTATTGGAAACAATTCGTCCAAAATTGTCCTGAATCGTAATCGTTACATTCCCAGCCTGAGGCAAAGTAAAACGAATCGTTGTTTGTCCACTAAAAGGATTAGGAAAATTTTGATGCATAATTACCTTGTCTTCGCTAACTGGGGTATTGGTATTAAAATCAGTAATTTTAGCACCACTATCTCCCGCTTTAACGGTAATAGAACCAGAAATGCTACATCCCATTCCATTAGCATCCGTAACAGATACCTCATAAGCACCTGCTGGTACAGGAATCAATTCTGCTTCATCATTCGCTATCCTTGACCCAGAAACAGTCCCCTTATAGTCTACTTTATAAGGAGCATGACCTCCAGTAGCCAATATCTTTAAAAATCCACTTCCTCTAGTACTCAAATCAATGGCACTAAAAGTAGCATTCAATGTATTTGTATTAAGTGGCAAAACAGCAACAGATTTACAGCCATTTTCATCTACTAAAGTTGCTGTATAAGTTCCTGTAATTAATCCATTAGCGGAGAAACTACCGTTTGCCACAAAGTTATCTTTTGTTGGGCCGTCAAGCGCTATTTTGTAAGCACCTACTCCATCTGCAATTAGAAAATCTACTGCGCCAGAATGAATACCACATTCATCCTCCACAGGAGATAAGGATAAACTAGGCAAACCTGAGGCAAATCCAATAGTCGTATTAAAAGTTTGAATACAATCTTCTTGTCCAATAATTACTTCATAATCTCCTGAGGTTAATTTGTAGATGCTAAAACTGTTAGAATTAGCAATATAACTAGCATTAACAGGCCCTCGAACTTCTACATAATAGGCGTGTTCATTGCCCTCAACTGTTACATCGATAGCACCATAGCCACTACAACTAGCAGGTTTACCTTTTACGGATATTGTACCTTGAACATAATTAGGAACAACGTCAACTTGTTTAGAAATACGACAATTAGAATAATCATCTACCACAACAACCGTATATCTAGCCGCTGGCAATCCAGTAACGGTATAGGAATCATTGGATGACACCGTTGTTCCATCAGCAGTTCGAGTATACTGATTGCTCCAATGAATGGTATAGGTACGACCAAACCCACCTATAATATCAATGGTAATCGTTCCCGTATTTTCATGACAAGTTCCAGTAGCGCTTAGAGCAATATCTAGCTCACATTTAAATAAATCTTGTGCCAGCACTTTATTGGTAGGTATTAACCAGACCAAGCACAAGATTAGGGAGTAAAAAGTAGTTTTTTTCATTTTGAAAAATTAAAAAAGGTGAATGAAATAATAGCATATAAAAATTAAATAGCCTATTACATATTCGGCTATTTAGTGTTAAGAATAATCCCTATTTATTTGGGTCTCGGCATAGGATTATTAGGCTTATAAAGTTCATTTCTTTATAAGGTCATTTTACCTTAGAAAAAACTAGTTTAGTTATGAATAAGAAACAGGTAATCAAGTTTGATGATTACATTATCACAAAATGTATAGCTTAGTCCACTAGTAATAGTGTCCCAAAAGGTGCTATACTTTTTGAATTTCTTTTTCTTTATAG
>JAFMDF010000627.1 GCA_017857395.1 Bacteroidota bacterium
AAGGAAATTCTTTAAAAAATGACCTCATTTTTGAGGGCGTTGAACAGGCTACCCCAAAGGCCTCCCATGTAGCCTAAAAGCGCATAAATACCTGTTTTTTTCATGTTAATTTTGTTTGTGGTTGAATAAAAAGTTAGTTTTTATTAGTAAAATAGGATAGTCTTAATAACTAAGGCGTTAAAGAAACTTTTTACTAAAAAATAGCATTTATCCCCTAGATCATGTAGCTAAAAATAGAGAAATGATTTAAAAGGATAAAGTGGAAGATTTTATGGAGTAATTTTAGGACAAATTTAATTCTTTAAAAGTGCTTTGAAAGAATTAACCATAAACATACATATAAAAATTTCAAAATAATAATTTTACAAAAACAAGTTGTTCAAATAGAATAAATAGCCTTTTCCCAAGATTAGTCTAGAAAGTCGTAATTTTGCGAAAATTTTTAAATATCCAATAAGAAAATGTAGCAGCATGAAAAAAGAAGAAATCTTAGAAGGGAATCAGCAACAGATAAAATTATACGTCGATAGAAATCAATCACCTATCCGTATAGATAGATTTGTTTTAGACCATTTAGAGAAGGTATCTCGTTCACGAATACAGAATGCGATCAAAGAAGGTTTATTATTGGTCAATGCCAAAGAGATTAAAGCAAATTATAAAGTACGCCCTTTAGATGTCATTACCGTATTTTTAAATAAACCAGATGGTTTTGCAGACCGATATAGTCCAGAAGATATTCCTTTAGATATTAAACATGAAGATGATGACTTATTAGTGATTCATAAACCAGCAGGGATGGTCGTGCATCCTGGTATCGGGAATTATTCAGGTACTTTGGTGAATGCTTTATTGCATTATATACAAAAGGATTTACCGCTAAAAGATGAAGCATTCACGGATAGACCGGGGATTGTCCACCGAATAGATAAAGATACTTCTGGATTGATGGTGGTAGCTAAGACTAAGGAGGCCATGACGCATTTGGGCAAACAATTTTTTGACCATACGGTACAGCGGGAATATGTCGCTTTGGTTTGGGGAGATGTCGAAGAAGATTCAGGAACGATTGACGAATTTATCGGCAGACACGAAAAAAATCGGATTCAATACACCGTTTATCCAGAAAGAGACCAAGGCAAACGAGCCATCACGCATTATGAAGTGATTGAACGGATGTATTATGTGACGCTAGTTAAATGCCGATTAGAGACTGGGCGGACACACCAGATTAGAGTACACATGAAATATTTAGGACATCCTTTATTTAGCGATGCTCGATATGGTGGAGATAAAATATTGAAAGGGACGATTTATAATAAATATAAGCAGTTTGTACAAAATGCTTTTGGATTATTGTCTCGACAGGCACTGCATGCTCGTTTAATTGGTTTTGAACATCCGAGTACCGGAGAAGAAATTTTATTAGAATCGGAATTGCCCGAAGATTTTCAGGCTTGTTTAGAAAAATGGCGCGGGTATATTAATAATCGACGGAAGTTGAAGTAATTTGCCTAGTGCTTCCAGAACTCCAAGTTCTGGAAGCACTAATTCAGAAAGACAATAAGCCATCCTCTTCAATAATTACATTATTCAATAAATTCCAATTAACTTTAGCTGATTTGTGAAAATCGATATACTCTTTCCTACCGCCAAACCAATCCAGTACTTCTTTTTTCTTTAATTTACTAGGTCTTTCTATTAAAACTCGATGATAAGAACTCCAAGGGTAATCTTTGAAATCACGACAAAGTCCATGGTGTGCTCCATTATTATGGATATACCAAATAAGGCTGGTGAAATAGGTTTCTGAATCAATAATTTTCCTTCTGAAATTTTTTTGAAATAAACTTCCGTTTTCTTTTTCTTGTACATTTATTGCCCTTGCATATCCTGAGAAAAAACGCTTCAAACAATCACTAAGCAACCAACTAGCAATGGAGGATTTCAAAAAGGGAGGGACGAGTTCTAAGAATCGGATGAAAGGGTATCTATCTTTTGGGTAGGCTTGGTTTAATAGTAATAGAAAATCAGGGGAATCTTTGAATATTCCTATTGGAAAATTTTCTAATTTCGTTTTCATTAATTTCCATAATGGTTTTGATAGATATGTATAATCGTTTTTTGCTGATGAAAGAATATCCTCTACGGATTTAATTTTTACAATTAAGTGAAAATGATTAGGAATTAAATTATAAGAATAGGTGTTGAGATAGGGAGATAAAATGCTATCATATTTTTGCAAGAAATAAGGATAATTCCTGTCTTGATAAAAAATCTTTATACCTTTATTTCCTCTATTGAAGATATGATAGAATGTATTTGGTTCAAGCGGAATTGTTGTGTCAGAATGTCTAGACATAGTATGTTTTGGAAATGAATTTAGTCGTTTTTTACTAATATTTCCAAATTTCACTAAAAATGTTCTTGAAAAAAGTATAATGTTGGAGAAGGAAAAGGTGAATAAAGGAAAGTGCTTCCAGAACTTAAAGTTCTGGAAGCACTAGTGGTTTACGCATGAAGTTCTAAATAGTATTTATTGTAACTTTGCGGT
>JAFMDF010000276.1 GCA_017857395.1 Bacteroidota bacterium
AAAGAAATTGAAGAATATTAACTGCCGCTAACTTCTTGCGCAAACCACTAGCCCTCAGCAAACTTATAACTGCTCATCCACTTCCCGCAACTCATCCTCATCATAATCTCCAAACCATTTAGCCAACTGCGCCCGAGCATTCGTTTTTACTTCATCATTAATATAGAAAGCGATTGTTGCTAAACCTAGGCCCAACATACCGAGATCATCGGTATACCCAATAAGTGGAGTTAAATCTGGAATTATATCTATAGGTGAAATGAAATAACCTAAGACACCAAAAATGACTCTTTTTGCCCAAGCAGGTGTATCACTTCTTTTATAAGCATAAAAAAGTAATAAAGCACTGTAGACCGTTTTTAGTCCAGCTTGTTTGGCATAATTTTTTAGTTTGCTCCACAGTTTTACTTCTGAAAAGCGATCTTTATATTTTTCTATTATTTTTTTCATATTTACAGGATGACAGGACTTTGCAGGATTTACAAGATTTCCTACGAATAATCCAATTCAACAAATTATATTTAACTAAAACGAATAAATATTAGATTTAGTTTTCGCTCGAAAGATAGGGTCTTTTTAAAAAAAGTCAACATTAATTAGATTAATGCTTCATAAAGTTAGACTTTTGAAGCACGTTCAAGTAACAATTTCCTTTTAAAAGACCTCAACTAATGAAAAAAATTATCGGTTCGTTATTTTTACTTAGCCTACAAACCATGCTTTTAGCGCAGGCTGTCACGTTCATGAGTTATAATATTCGCTATGACACCGATCGAGACTCTTTGGATGCTTGGACTAATCGAAAAGTTTTTTTACGCAATCAAGTCCAATTTTATCAACCAGATATTATGGGAACACAAGAAGGTTTAAAGCATCAGCTAGATTATTTACAAGCAGGGTTAGTAGGGTATGAATATAAAGGCGTTGGCAGAGATAATGGGCAAACTAAAGGAGAATATACCGCCATTTTTTATAATAAAGCTAAATTTAGGCTATTGGAAGAAGGGACTTTTTGGTTGTCTCCAACACCCGATACTGTTGGTTTAGGCTGGGATGCTGTTTGTAATAGAACCTGCACTTATCTCTTATTGGAACATCAACAAAATCATCAAAAATATTGGGTCTTCAATACGCATTTTGACCATAGAGGAAAAGTAGCTAGAAAAAATGCGGCTCAATTAATTCTTAAAAAAATCCAACAACTCAATACAGCGAATCATCCAGTCATTTTAATGGGAGATTTCAATGTAGAACCTACGGATCCCGTTTATACCATCTTAACCAATGGATTAGCAGATACCAAAAAAGTGAGTCAAATTTCCCCCTTCGGTAATGAAGGGACTTTTAATGGTTTCAAATTTCATCAACCCTTAACTCGTCGAATTGATTATATTTTTGCAGATACGAATCAAGTAAAGGTTTTAAAATATGCGACTTTGAGTGACTCAAAAGATTGTCGGTATCCTTCTGACCATTTACCTGTTTTTGTGGCCGTTTCTCTAAAATAAGTTTAGGGAAAATTTCAAGTTATAGTCTAAATTAAATAGTTAATAAATTAGGCTTAACTTGGTAAATTATCAATGCAGGTCAGGAGACCTACAGATAATAGTTTCTAGTCTAGAAACTAGAAACATCGAATGCCGATATTCCTAGTCTCCTGACGACTCTCGTTTTAAGAACTTATTTAACCCATAATAATATCCAAAAAATTTGGCTGGACTTTATTTACATATTCCATTTTGCAAACAAGCCTGTCATTATTGCAATTTTCATTTTTCGACTTCTTTGAAGCAAAAAGATACGATGGTACAGGCGATTTTAGAAGAATTAGTTTTACGGAAAGACTATATAGGAAGCGAAAGTTTAGATACTATTTATTTTGGTGGTGGCACGCCTTCCTTATTAACACAAACAGATTTAGGGTTAATTTTTGAAAAAATCAACCAATTATTTACCGTTGATGAAAAGGCAGAAATTACCTTAGAGGCCAATCCTGATGATTTATCCAAACAGAAATTAATCAAATTAAAAAACACCCCAATTAATCGTTTAAGTATTGGCGTACAGTCATTTTTTGAGGAAGATTTACAATTCATGAATCGAGCACATAATGCAAATGAAGCAAAGACTTGTATTCAAAATGCCCAAACCATTGGTTTTAATAATTTGACGATTGATTTGATTTATGGGTCACCGACGATGACGAATGCCCGTTGGGTACAAAATATTCAAACAGTACTCGATTTTGATATTCCACATATTTCTTGCTATTGCTTAACTGTTGAACCGAATACCGCTTTAGCCCATTTTGTCAAAAAAGGAAAAGCAGAACCCGTAGATGAAGAAAAAGCCGCACAACAATTTGAAGTCTTGATGGCAACGTTGAAAAAAGCAGGATATGAGCATTATGAAATTTCTAACTTTGCTAAACCAGATTGGCATGCTCGACATAATTCTAATTATTGGTTAGGGGCTACTTATTTAGGAGTTGGCCCAGCCGCTCATTCTTTTAATAGTACTAGTCGCCAATGGAATGTTGCTCATAATACGCAGTACATCCAAGCCATTACCAATAAACAACCCGCTTTTGAAAAAGAAATATTGAGCAAAGAACAGCAATATAATGAATACATTTTAACCGCTTTGCGGACTAAATGGGGTTGTAATTTAGCGAAGATTACGCATTGGGGAAATGATTTTAAAGCCCATTTTGAAAAAATTAGTACGGATTATATCACACAAGGGTTAATCCAACAAAAAAATAATATTTTTACCCTGACAGATAAAGGGAAATTATTAGCGGATAAAATTGCGATGGAACTCTTCTTGGATTGTTAGAAGTTGCGATGTTAACCTAGCAACACCGCAATCTTAGTTTCCGATTTTAAAATATGAAACTAAAATTACCCAAAATAGATATAGATAGGGCAAGCATTCAAGCTTTTCTTAAAACAGATAATGGCATTCTCCTTATCAGTATGGGCATTTCTTTGCTATTTTGGTTATTAATTAAATTATCGCAAGAGTATAAAGCCATTAGAGAAGTAGCTATTACCTACAATGTACCAGCAGACATGTCTTATATTACCATTCCACCTAAAAAAGTTCGGGTAACACTTGAGGGAAGAGGTTGGGATTTGATGTATGATTATTTTGGTGGTCGCAATAGTGAAATCAATTTTAATTTAGCCAGTTTACCGAGTCAAACGATTACAAATAATCAATTAAAGGGAAAAATGGTAGAAAATGCGCAGTCGTTGAATGTCTCGGTTGTGGATATGAGTTTTGATTATATCACGGTTGAATTGGGAAAACAAGCGCATAAAAAAGTACCCGTTATTTTGGAACGGCAATTCAGTTTCGCCCCAGAGCATCAGTTACAATCGCCTATTATAATAACTCCTGATAGTATTATTATCAATGGCCCCAGCGCACTTCTAGAAGACTATACTGCCTGGTCTACTACGCTGTTATCGCTTAGTGATTTAAGAAGTACGGTTAACCGCCCATTAACCTTACAACCCAATGATAAACCGCAAATTTCCCTATCCACTTCAATTGTACAAGTACACATTCCAATAGAACAGTTTACAGAGAAATCTATTTTCTTACCCGTTACGGTCAAAAACGCACCTGATAGCTTAAGGGTTTTTCCCAATAAAATAAAAACTAGTTTCGTAGTTGGCCTTAGTCGATACGATTCTATTACCGCAAAAGATTTTCAATTAGAAGTGGATTTAAATAGTGTGCCGATTAATCAAACTAATAATACTGCACCAATTTCCTTAACTAAACAACCCACTGAAATTAAAAATATACGGTTTTCACCGAAATCAGTACAGTTTCTTTTTATAAAAAAGGACACGTTAGGAGTAAAAGGTAGCTTAGGTAACTTACCTAAGCAGCAGTAATGTAAAATATACTGCTTAATGGTCATATTGCTACATTGTTTTGTTGTTATCAAAAATCAATTTTAGGCCTAAAATATTGTTTGCCAATAATATAGCAATACAACAATAAAGTAATTTTTAAAATTAAAAATCCGATTTTCACCCTAATGCAGTATAACCAATACTGTTTCTGGAAAATTAAAAAAGTAAGCCGCTCAAAAAACAAAAAACTGTATCTGTTTTCTAGTAAAAAATAAGCGGAACTTTGAGGCAAATCTAATAAGTCTATTTAAATTAAAATCTAAAATACTCACCTTAATGTCCAAGCAATTAAAATTCGAGACCCTTGCCATTCAAAGTACGCAAACTTCAGATACAGTCACAGGCGCAGTTACCACCCCAATCAATTTATCCACTACTTTTAAACGAGAGGTGGATGGTTCTTATAAAAGTGGTTATGTCTATACTAGAATAGAAAATCCCAATCGTCGATTATTAGAAGATAGTTTGACCCTCTTAGAAAAAGGAACGGTTGGTTTTGCCTTTTCTTCTGGGATGGCAGCAATTACTGCTTTATTCAATACCTTAAAACTGGGCGACCATTTATTATTACCCCATGATGTTTATTATTCGACAAAGGCCATGGCAGAAGATTTGTTTGGCACAAAAGGAATTGAAATTAGCACCGTCGTAATGTCTGATTTAAAAGCGGTCAAAAAAGCAATTCGGAAAAATACCGCTATTGTTTGGCTAGAAACACCTTCCAATCCACAATTAAACGTGAGCGATATTGCCAAAATCAGTAAACTAGCGCATAAAGTCGGAGCAATTTGTGCCGTTGATAATACTTGGCCAAGTCCAGTTTTACAGCGTCCAATCGAATACGGTGCTGATGTAGTTATGCATTCTACGGCTAAATATTTGGGTGGACATAGCGATGTTTTGGGTGGTTGTTTAGTATTAAAAGACAAAGGAAAATTAGCCGAAGAAATTAAAAGTATTCAAACGCTTACAGGTGGCGTGCCTTCTCCTTTTGAATGTTGGTTGGTCACTAGAGGGATTAAAACTTTACACCTCCGAGTGATGCAGCAAACTAAAAATGCAGCAAAATTGGCTCGTTTTTTAGAAAAGCATCCAAAAATTGAACGGGTGAATTATCCTGGATTAAAAAGTCATCCGCATCATAAAATCGCTAAGAAACAAATGAAAGAAGGTTTTGGTGCCATGCTTTCTGTGCAAGTTAAAGGGAATGCTAAAAATGCGATGAAATTAACTGGTCGATTAAAATTATTTACGACAGCTACTAGTTTAGGCGGTGTGGGAAGTTTAGTAGAACATCGAAAATCTATTGAAGGAACAGATAGTCCGACGCCTGATAATTTATTACGGGTTTCTGTTGGGTTGGAAAATGTGGGGGATTTGATTTTGGATTGGGAGCAGGCGCTAGGATAATATGGTCACTGATTTTTATTAGGAGGATAACACCACGGATTTAAACAGATTTAACGAATGAAGGACCGTTTTTTTGTCTTATGTAAAGGTAGAATCAGTCCCCATTCGTTAAATCCGTCCTTATTCGTTTGACCATCCTCCTAATACAAAGAATCAATTTTCTATCACCTCACTCAAATCAACTACCCGCTCTACCCCATCATATTTCCCCAAATGCTCCCGTGTTTTCTTAGCAAAAGCCTTCATAGCCGTCCTATCAGCCGTCCGCATTTTCAATAATTTTTCATTCCCATTTTCAAAAGCAGATACAGGTACCGCAAAATAATGTCGCTTCCCTTTTTTATCTTTTTGAATATAACGCCATACGGGAATATAGGCATGCCGAGACAGCCAAGTTTGATTAGAAGCAGTATCTTTTGTCAAATCTATTTCTACCATAATACCGCCATCTGTATTCAGCTTCGTTTGATTAGAAATAAAATTACCCATGGAATAGACGACTAAATTATCGGTTAAAGTCTTTTCATTTTCGTGGACTTTAATCGGCTGTACTACGTGCGGATGTGCACCAATAACCAAATCTGCCCCATTTTTAAATAACCATGCAGTTAAATCTCTTTGTTCTTGGCTTTCTATTAATTTGTATTCTTTTCCCCAATGCATGATGACAATTGTAAAATCAGGATTGATTAAATTAGTCAATGCTAAATCTTTCTTAATAATGGCAGTATCTATATAATTGACAATTGTTGGATATTTTGTCTTTAGACCATTTGTACCATAAGTATAATTCAAAAAACCTAGTTGAAAATTATCTTTATGGACAATCAATGGATAAAATAAATCTCGTTCTTCTTGATTCTTAAAAGTTCCAGTTTGATAGAAACCATAATTTTTCAAGGTTTCAATCGTATTAATCACGCCCGTTTTACCTGCATCATTTGAGTGATTATTGGAAGTAACCATCATATCAAAGCCTGAATATCGTAGACCTTTTGCTAAATCATCTGGGCTTCTAAATTGAGGGTATCCTTGATAAGGTGGTTTTCCAGGCAAGGTCACCTCTAAATTTCCAACTGCCAAATTTGCTTTTTTAATAATTGGACTGACGTATTTAAAACAAGATTCGTAATCGTAGGATTTATTAGGGATAATTTCAGCCGCTTTAATTTGGGGTTTATGCTGCATCACATCGCCCACAAAGAGTAGTTTGAAATGGATTAGGCTATCTTCTTGAGCAATAAGATTTGTAGAAAGAAATAATAAAACTAGGAACGAATATTTCACATTTTGATATTTTCGGCGCTTGTTTGTACTAGGACAGGTATTTTAATCCCGAGCATCGGGGAATGTCCAAGCTACGTCTCGAAGGGTTTTAAATCTTTAATAAAAACCTGTCGAATAGAAAAAAAGTGCATGGCTAAAGCGTAAGGTACGATAAATGTGGGAATCCAGATAAATGGAAAGGAAGCAATTAAAGCACTAGAAGGCTCATTCATAAAAACTCGAAAGATGGCAGGCGTAGAGATAACGGTAACGAATACAATATTGACTAAGAGTAAAATTCCGAAAACATTCCAAATAATAACTTCTGGTTTAAAAACCCGACCTTTTCTAAAAAAAACTCGACCTGCAAAAATCGCTGTAATTCCTGCAATTATATCCATATTAAAACCGACAAAAGTCATTTGAAAAGGAAAAAGGTCTCCTAAAAAGGCTAAAAAAAGCATCAATTCCATCACAATTCTAAAAGTTTGAACTTTAATCAACCAAGTAGGAGGAATCTGCCGCAAAATATTCACAAAGGACTTGGAACAACATAAGACGATTGTAATGGCCAAAGGCGGGAATAGGCCAAATAGAAAAACTCTAGGCGGCAACCATCTAAAATTACTATAATAGCCACCTATCGACAATACCGCTGTAATCAATAACCAAAAAGCAAGCCCAGCAGCCACCCATTGCAGTATCTTTTTTTGCTGCCCCATATCCACTTTCATAGCTAAGTATGCTCTACGCAAGGTGTACGTAATACTTGCAACCTGAAAGAGAACTAGGAGCAAAATCGTTAGCACACAAATGATATAAATGAAAGTGGACAATAGTTAGTTGTTATTGATGAGTTGATGAGGTAATGAGTTGATGAGGTAATGAGTTAATGAGGCATTTCTTCTCATTAACTCATCGACTTATTCAACCCATTAACTCCATTTAATTTACGATGCAAAAATCTGGTCAAAATTTTGAAAACCTTTGAATTCCACCGCATTCCCAGAAGGGTCTAAAAAGAACATAGTCGCCTGTTCCCCTACTTCGCCTTTAAAACGAACATAAGGTTCGATAATAAATTCCGTATTTGCTGCTTTCAATTTTTCTGCTAACGCTTCCCAAACAGGCATTTCTAAAATGGCGCCAAAATGCTTCACAGGTACATCTTTACCATCTACGTGATTGGTATTCACCTCAATCTCTTTATTATCCACTAAATGTGCAGAAATTTGTGACCCATGAAAGTTAAAATCTATCCATCGGTCAGATGTTCGACCAACGCTACAACCTAATAAGCCTTCGTAAAAATCACGCGTAGCTTTTAAATCGTACACTGGAAATGCTAAATGAAATGGTGCTAGTTTCATGTTTTTAATGTTGCGGGTTGCGGGTTACGGGTTGCGGGTTGTCACGTACAACTCGCAACCCGTAACTCGGTTATTTATTATTAACAAAATCTTTTAAAAACTCCGTTCTATCGGTAATCTCTTTTTCATAAGCCAACTCTATTTCAAGCCCTTCTTTTAGGGTCGCTAATTCGCCTTGTAAATACAAGTGTTTCATCGCAGCAATCGTTTGCCGACTATTGTCTAATATTTTATTGGCCATTTCATTGACCGCATCATCCAATTCGGCTAAAGGCACGGCTTTGTTAACTAAACCTATTCGAGCCGCTTCTTTTCCTGAAATGGGTTCACAAGTAAAGGATAATTCTCTAGCTTTCATAGGACCAACCAATTGGCTTAATCGTTGGCTCATGCCCCATTTAGGAATCACACCCCATTTGGCATGTGTATCTCCAATTTGGGCTTCCTCTGCGGCAATAACAATGTCAAAAGCCATCATTAGTTCCATTGCGCCAGTATAACAAAAGCCGTTTACTGCTGCAATCGTTGCCTTCGGCATGGTTTGTAATAAATTAATAATGGCTTCTCCATCTTTCAATACTTTGTCGGATGTAAAAGTACCATTTTCAATCCCTGTATTTAGCTCTTTTAAATCAATCCCTGCTGACCACGCTCGCCCTGCGCCTGTTACGATGACTACTTCTACTTCGGTATTTTTAGCAGCTGCTTCCATCGCAGCTCTTAGCTCTGCTATTAACTGGGGGCTCAAGGCGTTCATTGCTTCAGGTCGATTCAGGATAATCGCCGCAATTGGACCTAGTTGATGGTATGCAATATTTTTGTAATCAGACATTTTGATGTTGGTCTACCTAACCTTGGAGTGTCTTCAAGACTTTCAAGTGTCTAGGTGTTCATATTATAAGACGCTTGGAGATTTTCCAAACGCTCCAAGGTCAGGCCTTGGAAACCACAAAAGTAAGAAAGGATTTTGGTAATTCTTAATTTAAAATGTTCAAATGTTTTAAAGCTTTAAAAGTTACGTTTTTCCTTTGCTTAATAAAGGTATCAAAATCAAATTCTTTTTCGGGTTCTATGTTTGTAGCGAACAAATAGGCCTTATTTGCTAATTCAATATACCCAACAAACCATCCATTATAGTGCTGATTACTATTAGATAAACCAGACTTTCCGCTAAGTTTGTATTCCTCATTTTCTGTAATCACCATCATGCTCTTCATTATTTTTTCGGTTCTGTCCGTAATAGGAAGTTGGGAATCATAGAATCTTTTCAAAAAATTGATTTGCTCCATTTGACTAATGCGAGCATCTCCTTCTAACCAGAAATTATTGAGGTTAGTAGAATCGACTTTTATATGTCCATAATTAAATTTATTTAGATACTCATTCATCCTTTTTTCGCCTATCTTTTTGGCGACCTCTTGATAGCAAGGAACGCATGAAAAATGAAAAGCATCTTTTAAAATTAAGTCTTGTTCCCAATTTTTGAGCCATTTTTCCTCGCCATCCCATTTAAAAATGATACTATCACTTTCAATGACGCCACATTCAAGTCCTATGATTGAATTAGTAATTTTAAAGGTAGAAGCAGGTAAATTACCCTTATTAGCCCATTCGTAGTCGTTGGAAAAATAAACGTTCTTTTCTAAATCATAAATTAATATCGAACCTATCACTTCAGCCGAATCGATAATTGATTGGAATCCAAGTTTGACAATTTGATTTTCAATGTCAACTCCTCCTATTTTATTATTAGGCGTTTTCTTCTTTCTTGAACAAGAAGCTAGAAAAATAGTAATAATTAAAATATAGTAAATTTTCATTTTGGTGTTAATTATCAAATTAGTTCTCCTTTTTTCAATTGCTCTACCGCATAATTTGCTGCTCTAGCCGTCAAAGCACAGAAAGTCAAAGAAGGGTTTTGAGTAGAAACGGAAGTCATACAAGCGCCATCTGTGACAAAAACATTTTTACAAGCGTGTAATTGATTCCATTTATTCAACATAGAAGTTTTAGGATCATGTCCCATTCTCACACCGCCCATTTCGTGAATATCCAAGCCTGGATTTCGTTTATCATCTTGCGTTCGAATATCTGTGAATCCTGCTTTTTTGTACATATCTGTGAGTTGTTCAAAAAAGTCTTGAATCATTTTTTCATCGTTATTATCATAATCAATATCCACTTTTAATAATGGAATGCCCCAATCATCTACTTTCTCGGCATCTAAAGATAAATGATTACTTTCTTTTGGAATCGTTTCGCCCATCATGTGAGAACCAACTCGCCAAGGCCCCAAATCGTGATTTTTTAATAAGCCTTGAGTCAATGCACTACCAAAACCTTCCGCCTCCACATTTCGATAACGGTTTGCACCAAAACCTGCGGCATACCCTCTTAAAAAGTCTGTTTCTTGTTTGTACACATTTCTAAACCGTGGGAGATATGCACTCGTTGGGCGACCACCAACTGTTCTGAAATCTTTATGTCCCGTATGTGTGGCGCTAATCCTTGCTCGATAATTATGGAAAGCTACATATTTGCCTAATACACCACTATCGTTTCCTAATCCATCAGGGAATCGCTCCGATTTAGAGTTTAGTAAAACCGCATTGGTATTAAACGTAGCCGCATTTACAAAAATAATATCCGCAAAATACTCCGTTGTTTCTTTGGTATTCGCATCAATCACTCTGACACCTGTTGCTTTATTTTGTTGGTCGTCAAAAATAATAGAATGCACAACAGAATGCGGTTTTAAGGTCAAATTACCCGTTCGATTTGCCCAAGGAATTAGCGTTGAATTGGCATTAAAATACCCACCATAAGGGCAACCTCTTTGGCAAATATTTCGACCCTGACAAAGCACCCGACCCTGCTCTTTAAAAATCGGTCGATTCTCTGTCAAATGCGCACAACGGGCATAAATGACATGGCGGTCTTTATAGTACTTTTTAATTTCATCTTGAAAATAAGTTTCTACACAATTTAAATCAAAAGCTTTTAGAAAATCGCCATCGGGCAACATATCTAGACCATCTTTATTACCAGAGACTCCTATAAATCCTTCTACTTTGGTGTACCATTTTTCTAAATCTTTATACCGAATCAGCCAATCGACTGCAAAACCATCTCTAGCAGGCCCTTCAAAATCATAATCACTCCAACGCTGTACTTGCCTTGCCCACATAATAGATTTTCCACCGACTTGGTAACCTCTAATCCAATCAAAGGGCTTTTCTTGAATATACGGATGCTCGGTATCTTTAACAAAAAAGTGCATCGCATCTTCTTTATACGCATAGCAGCGACTAATTACAGGGTTCTCTTTTTTGACATCATGAGGGATTTGTCCCCGATGTGGGAATTCCCAAGGCTGCATACTAGTGGTTGGATAGTCTTTGATGTGTTCGACATTTCTGCCTCTTTCTAGCATTAGCGTTTTTAGGCCCTTATCACATAATTCTTTGGCAGCGTAACTGCCGCTCATACCTGCGCCGATAATGATGGCGTCGTAGTGGTGGTCTGTATTATTGGTCATATTATTTACAAGATTACAGGATTACTCAAGAAGATAATGATATTAAATTGGGTTTAAATCATAAATCACAGTTCAAAAATCTTAAATCATAAATCTGTCACGCAAAAACTAGATGGATGTATGATATATGATTTAAGATTTATGATTTATGATTTTTACCGCCTTCTCAAAACAAGGATGATCAAACACTGTTTGTGAACCATTTACGGACGGGTTGCTTATCCATTATTCTGAACAGCCTAGTTTGGCGTTACAGGAATAGGGTAAAAATCACACAGGCTCACAGCCCAAATAACGCCCAGGTGCAAATTCAAAATCCAGCCGATTTTTCATAAAATATTCAGAACTGGTAAAATGCTGCCGAGTCATGCCTGCCGTTTTATTAAAAAAGGTTTTGGCTGCTTCCGTCATTTTTTCTGAATCACCTATCCCTTCAAATAATGCTATTTGCTGTTCTACTGTTAGTTTTTTGAATGCGGTATTATGCAGTTCTTTGATGCCTTGCTGAAATTCTTTCATACCTAATAAGTAGGCTTGAATATCCTCTGGATCGGTGCAATCATTCAGCATGGTTAGGATAAAATCTATGGTACTTTCTGGCGTCGTCACTTCTGTACCTTCCGTTGGTAAAATGGCATTGGTGAGTAAGTCAATTAAAGTTCGTTGCCCTTTTTCTAGTGGCACATTGGCATAAACAGGGCCGCTTTCACTAAATTGACAACTCGACATCAAGGTTAACCCTGCCGACAATAAAAACATATTTTGAATGGCTTCTCGTCTTTTCATATTTATTGGTTATTAATTATAGTAAACGTCCTTCAATCCCACAATTATTCAATCTTTATAGAAAGACTCGAATGTACGATTTTTTAATAAAAAAGAAAAAAATGCAACAAACAAAGGTGGAAAATTGTCTGATTAAGATAAAGAGATAGCAAAGTGTTTTACATCAATCCTTTTAGTATTAATTACTTTATTCTTTTACTCATATATTGAACTAAATTAAACTTAATTATTTTTCACATGTGACTGTAAATCAGTAAGAT
>JAFMDF010000277.1 GCA_017857395.1 Bacteroidota bacterium
TCAATGAAATAAATGACATATTTTATTTTTTAATAAGTTTAATTTAGTTCTATATTTTTCCTACTCCCTAAAATGAAGCGTACATTTATTACACCTAATATTTTCCCTAAGATAGGCGGAATAAAGATTGCGGATGGTGATGAAAATCATCCTTATCTATGACTTATATCAACTTGTATAAGTTGATATAATATCAACTTGCAAAGATTAGGGGACTAGCTTTAAGAGCGTTTAATTTAGGAACGATGCATATACGAACAAAGCCAAAAAAAATCCTGCTGATGGAACGGGATAATATATTTCGTGGAAGCCTGACAGAGTTATTGTCTGTTGAAGGTTATGAAGTATTGGAAGTAATAAATGCTTCAGGACTTAGGTTTGCCAAAACGTATGCTCCTAATTTGATTATCTGCTCCAGAATGTTTTCGGATACGAACGGTTGGGAAGTATTGCAAGCCCTGAAAAAGGAAGATACAACAAAAAAAATTCCCTTTATCTTTTTGTCTTCAAGACCTGCTGGTGAAATACATCAAAAGATGATGGAAGCAGCTCCGTTGATAGTCTTAATTAAACCTTTTAAGATAAGCGAGTTTTTAGTAATCATTCAGAACTGTTTGTCAAATATGACGACTTAATAATTCATCTTTAATAAATGGCATCTGCCTTATTCTGATTGATTTCCTAGTCAAAATTTGTAAAAAAATCTAAATACCTTCTTTAATGAAAGATGCCGACCACCTCGATAACAAACAACTAATATCCAGTTTTTACATTCCTATTTTGGTGAGTAAAATGGAATTAGAAGATGCCCTAAATAGTAAAATTGACGGTACTATTTTCGATGATAAAATTACAGATGATACTCTTTTAATAGTAGTAAACAAAGTAGATAGGATAAAGCTTTCTTTGCAAGAATCGACGGTTTATTACAGCGTTCCGTTGCACATTCAAGTAGAAAAAGAGTTTATGTTGGGCGATGTTGTTGCGGAAGGTGACATAGTGCTGGATTTTCAAACCGATTTTGAAATAAATGCTGATTGGACAATTTATACCGATACCCAAATTGTTGATTTTACATGGCTGATAGAACCGAAAGCGGAGGTACTTGGGTTAAAAATTCCTGTAACGACTATTGCGGAAAGGGTTTTGAATTCCAGTAAAGAAACCGTATCGGATGCCATTGATAATCAGGTCAAGGAAAGTTTGGGGTTAAAAGAGTACGCTTTACAGGCTTGGGATTTAGTACAGGCGCCAACTTTGGTGTCGGAGGAATATGAAACTCGGCTTAAATTTACCCCTAGAAGTTTAACCCTCTCTCCTTTTAAAACCGAAACTGACCGCATTATTAGCACTTTATCTATTCGGGGTAATACGCAGATGAGCGTAGGGCCGCACTACCAATTTTTGCCGAATACACCACTGTCTTCTATAGAAATAAAAGATTTGGCGACCAAGGAAGGTTTTAAAATGAATATTTTAGCTGAAATCCCATTGGAAGCAGCAGAAAAAGTAACCATTAAAAATCTTAAAGGAGAATTTTTTTTTTTTGGTAAAAGAAAAATTGTAGTTGAAGCCTTAAAATTCCGAAAAGAGGAAGAAGCAATAGTTATTGAAGTCCAAACCTCGGGGAATTACTCGGGTGGGGTCGTCCTAAAAGGCATTCCTGTTTATGACGCTGACACAAATCAAATTTCCATTAAAATCCTTACATTTAACTTGGACACCAAGAATTTTATGCTAAAGTGGCTTAAATGTCTTTTTAATGGTTTGATTACCCGCAGATTAGAAAAATATATGGTCTATCCTTTAACTACTGATATAGTAGACATCCAAGCTCAATTGCATAAGCAGTTAGCAGATTTTGAAGTACAAGAGGGTGTTTTCTTAAAAGGCAAAGTAAAAACCTTAAAAGTGAATCGGATTTTTCTGGAAAAAAATACTATTAGGATTGACCTTTATTTGGAAGGAGCCGTTCGGATTTTGGTTGACAAGCTATGAGGCTTATGCTAAGATGCTAAAAGTCACCCCTACCCGATGATAATTCTCAGTGACTAATACTTTCAACTCGACTAATTTGCATCATAAGTACCTATTATCAAGAATGACGATTATTTAACACTAGGTAAGTGGTTGGACAAAATTGTTATATTGTTATCGTAACACATTGTCAAACAACAATATAGCAATAAAACAATTCAGCAATTATAATTCATTAAACTTGTCCGTCTACTTACTTATTTTATAGCCTACTATTCAAATAAATAAGATGAAAAAGATATTAGTTCCCATTGATTTTTCTAATAATTCGCATAACGCCTACCTCTTCGCAAGAGACCTAGCGGCATCTGTGGATGCAGAATTAACCGCTGTCCATATTTTTAGCCATCAATTTTCGGATATAGAACCTATAAAAGAAGAAGGCGTAGAAAAAAAATCCGAAAGGCTACATAAGCGATTGGAAGCATTCACCAATAAATTTCCAGATTCAGGAGAAGTGACAACTAAGCTAAAATTGAAACGGCTCGTCTCCTATAGTTTTTCAGTAATAAAACAGCTTATTGCGTATTCTACCGATTATGATTTGGTTATAATGGGGACTCGGAAAGACCATCCTACTGTTGAAAAAATCTTAGGAAGCGTTTCGTCCGCTGTTGCGCAAGAAGCACATTGTCCAGTTTTATTAGTACCTAAAGGTGCTGATTTTACGGGGTTTAGCAAAATGATTTATGCTAGTAATTGGGAATCTGCCGATGAAACCTTGGTGAATAAATTAATTAGTTGGGCGAGTTTGTTCAAAGCAGATATAGATTTTGTCCATATTAGCCGAGACTATGAGTATAAGGATTTTGAAAAGGTAAAACAAGAAATTTTAGCTCATCTAAATGGTCGAAGTAAACTTGATTTTACTTACACTTTTGTGGATATAGATGAAAGTTCTGCTCTAAGGGGCATTAATAATTACGCTGCCAAAGAACAAGCAGATTTAATTATTTTAGGCAATCGCCAAAAGCGCTTTTGGCAAAATATTTTTGGTAAGAGTTTGACCAAGGAAATGGCAGTTGACCTGCAAATTCCAATCTTGGTTTTCCATTTAGAAAAGTAAGATTCAAAATGAATAACTCCATCCTACATCAAACAGCCAAACCCAAATATACCTTCCATCAAATACTAGAAGGCATCGAAGGCATTGCCATTATGATTGCCTGCTATCTAACCTTTTTCCTAAAACCACTAAGAAACCGTTGGGGATTGACCAAGTCAGAAGCTAACCGTTCGTTAATTGGAGACGAAATTGTGGAGCAGCCAAAAGCACAATTTTCCCATGGGGTAGCTATAAATGCTCCAGCATCGGCTGTTTGGCCATGGGTTGCCCAAATGGGACAGGGAAGAGGTGGCTTTTATACTTATGAAGCGTTAGAAAACTTAGCTGGATTGAATATTAGCAATGCCAATAAAATATTGCCAGCATTTCAACAACCAAAAATTGGGGATTTAATCCCCTTTAGTCCGACAGATGCTTACCCGCTTGTTTTTTGCGAATCCCGTAAAGCTATGGTATTAGGCGTTTGGTATGATATAGATAATGGGACGATTTTTAACCCAGAAGAGGTTGCTCCAGATAATTGTTTTCGTTTAAGTTGGCTTTGGTATGTAGAAGATTTGGGAAACAATCGCTCCCGATTTATTTCCAGAAATCGACTTACTTATTCCCCTTCTTTTACAAATAAATTGCTGTTTGGTTGGCTGATGGAACCTATTGTTTTTGCTATGGATAGAAAGATGTGTTTGGGTATTAAAAAACGAGCGGAAAGGTATTTTAAAGGTGGAGAAAACCTAAGTACTTAACCAATATAACAATGTTTTTGTAACGATTATATTATCGAATTAAACCTATAGCTATGCCTAAACTAAATTCTGAAATAGACCCACTAGAAAAAGAGGATATAATCGGCTATGTGCTGCTACTCTTGTTTTTTCTTATTGGATTACTATTATTAATTCCCGCAAGTTAAACGAAAAACGATGAATTTAAAAAAAGCCAACCTCTTTAGAAATATTGCTAGATATTCCTTGTTGATTATCGGGGTAATGGCCTTTCTTTTTGCCCTTTTTTCTGGTGCGGGAGATTATGGAGGAGGTTTTCGGGGCATTCTGAAAAACAGTCCAAACGCCTTACCTTGGTCGATTTTATTGATACTAACCTTGGTTGCTTGGAAGCGGGAATTAATAGGCGGATTGCTGATTACTTTTCTAGGACTGGTGCTGTTGTATTTTTTTAATGCACATGCAGCTTACTTCAGATGGAATACCTTTCTTTTGACCCTATTGATACCAATGATGGGGCTATTTTTTATACTAAGTTGGCATTTTAGAAAAGGTAATATTTCCTGAATTTACCCAAAACCCTTTAAATTATGTTAGTGATAGATACCAAATATCAACCTCTTTTATTAGAGGCATTAGACTTTCCATTTCGGCACAAATAATTAAATATAAAAATTGAGCTGCCCATTTGGGTGTTAATAATCAGCTACCTAAGCTGATTTAAATCATAATTACATTGCCAAGCTAACAATATTTTTGCCCAACTACCATTGGATGGATATTTCTATTAGAAGTACCTAGAATGGCAGGAAAAATTTATTAATAAACCATATAAAAATTTAAATTATGAAAACGCAATTGTTAACTATTTGCCTAATGTTGTTCGGATTTACCAATGTGTTTGCACAAGCCCCTTCCTATACCGATTTTGAATGGGATGTTGTTGGCATTGGTGTCGCTATTCCTATAGATGAAAATTCCATAAAAGAGGGACTATCTCTCGCAGGAGAAGTACGCTATAATTTAGCAGATAATTTTTCTTTAGGATTGGGTGGTGAAATGAATTTCTTTGATTTAGAAGAATTAGATGATAGAGGTGGTACAGGAACCATCGGTTCCTCTTTTTCAAGTTATTTAACGGCGGATTATTACTTCAGTTCTTCATCTGCCAATAGAGCGTTTGCAGGACTTGCTTTTGGGGGTAATGTCAATGGGGACATCGAAATTCCAGATACGGGAGAATCCACTTTTACAGAAGGTGCCTCTGGGGTAAGCCTTGCTCCTAGAATCGGTTATGAATTAGGTCATGCTCGATTTTCGGCACAATATAATATAGGCTTAAAAGAGGAATTATATAACTATCTTACTATAAGAGTGGCACTTACACTTTGGGGTGGATATAAAGGCTAAAATTAAAGCTTGTCAATTTGCCAGTTGGTAGGTAATAAGACGTTGACTGCCAACTGGTAAACTGCATTAAATTATGGTGTTTTTTGCAAATCAACCCTTATTAATATGGAGCATACCAATAACATCGAAACCATCAAACAAAAAGGCTATGCCCTTTCCATCATTGCTTATCCTTTAATGCTTTTTATTGGATTTGTCACTCATCCCAATTTGTTGGCAATGGAACCTTTATTTACCGTTGAACAACTTGTTAGTCGATTCCACAATAATCCAATGTACCATATTGGTCATTTAATAGTGACCTTTGCGGTTCCTGTAATTATAGTTTATTTCGTCGGTACGATGAATTTACTGCAAGGGAAAGGAAAGAAATATGGCTTCTGGGGCGGCATCATTGGTGTGTTCGGCGCATTTATTTTGGCGGTTGATAAGGGGGCTTTATGTCTGGTTCTTTCCGCCTTCGATACGCTACCTGAAGCCGAATTCCAAAATTTTGTACCCTATCTGGAGGTCATCGTCAAAAAGGAAGGTTACCTTTTTATTGTCTGGATGATATTTGCCTTGATGATTGGCGGAATTTTACAAGCGATTGGCTTGATGAAGGAAAAAGTCATTGATAAATGGCAGGGAATTTTAATCATTATCGGTTTGCTGTTATTGATTAATCCAGATATTGAATTGATTAGTTCCGTTGGGTCTGCCTTAATGTGTATTGCCTACATTCCGTGGGGGATAAAAGAAGGGAAAAAGTAAGAAAAAATGATTTCAACTAGAAAAATAGCCATCATTGTAGGCATATTATTTATCCTCGCAGACGTCACCCTTTTTACAGGAGAAGCTTTTTACAAACCGATTTTAAGTGCACCTGATTACTTAGAAAATGCTTATCCGAATAAAGTAAAGATAGTATTTGGCGTTCTGCTTGAGTTTGTAGGATATCTTGGATTGGTGCTGATACCCGTACTTTTATATCCCATCCTAAAAAAGCATCATCCCATTTTGGCTTTGGGCTATGTCAGTTTCAGATTGTTTGAGGTCGTGCTTTTAAGTGTAGCTCAGGTCAATAAGTTATCCCTCATTAATTTAAGTCAGCATTATTTAGAAAAGAGTAGGGCAGATACTGCTTATTTCGAACAGCTAGGCAATGCAACTAAATCTATCATTTATTGGGTCAATTCTGATGGCTTCATTTATATTCTTGTTTTTGTCATTGGCGGTTTGTTATTTCATACCGCCTTATATCAATCCAAACTCTTACCAAGATGGATAGCTATTTGGGGATTAATAGCGGATGTTGCTTTGATAACTGCCTTTATATTCGTCGCTTTTGATTTACCTTCGGCACTATCAATTACTTTAGTGCTACCTATTGCTTTTCAAGAAATAGTGATGTCTATATGGATGATTGTTAAAGGCTTTAATTCAACAGGATTAAATACCAAGTCAAATTAGTATATTGACCAGTTGTTCATCAAATTTTTTTTTTAATGCCATATTCTTATACTAATCGACACGGAAAAATACACTATTTTAGAGCAGTAGAAACCAAAACAGGCAAGTATCGCTACTACGTGACTACATCTGATGAGTATCCCAATTTAATCGAAGAAGTCCCTTTGGGATTTGAGGTGGCGGAGTTACCAGAAGATGCTAAAGTGGTTATCAGAAAAGTAAAACCTGTTGCGACTAATTATGAGGAAAAAGAAATTGTTCAGGATGCTATTGAAGAATTTTCTGACATCAAGGATTTTTTCATTTATGCCCAAGAAGATTATTTATATGTCTATCACTCTCAGTTTAATTCTACTGGTGGTCAAACTGCCAATCTGACTAGAGCAGAGGCAATTGAATCTTATGGAGAAGGCATTGAACGGTGGATGCAATTCCAAACTCGTCTTCGATTTCAATTAGTGGATAAGAAAAAACGATTGTTCCAAACAGAACGAGTCGTTTTTACTGGCTATTTTGGTCATACCTTTCATCCAGTAGGAGAAATTGGTTTTATTGAAGATGTAGCGAGAGAATATGGTCAACATTTGGGGCGGGACTCCTTTTTTGATATTTCTCCTAAAGGCTATGAATAGTAAAACTTTTTGTATTTGGAGAATAAGGCTTTGTGCCAAGCAGCAAAAAAATTAAAATAACATGGGTTACTACATTGATTTAAAAAAAATAAGCATTGACCAATACAAAAAGATATTAAAAACCACTACTTTGATACCCAGTTGGAAGGTCTTGGAAGAAAATATCGACGAAAATATGGATAGGATTAAATCCTTCAATATTCCGCATTTAGCCGAATTGAAGAATAGGCTAAAGGACAAAACTAAGGTGCAAGAATTTGCTAAACAAAGCGGTTTGTCCGAAAATTATTTGACCGTTCTAAGAAGGGTTATTAATGGTTACCATCCAAAACCTAATAGAATTAAGGATTTTCCTGCTATCAGCGAAAAAACGGTGGAAAAGCTGGAAAAGGTAGGCATCAAAAACACCTTACATCTATACGACCATATATTGACCGAGGAAAGTAGGGCAGGACTTGCCCAACAAACGGGTATTAATAAAAAAGAGATGCTGAAATTGACCAAGCTATGTGACCTTTCTAGGATAAAATGGGTGAATCACACTTTTGCTTATGTGTTGTATGAAGCGGGTTACGATACTGCTAAAAAAGTTACCAAGGCGGATTACACCGAGCTGTATGAAGAGATTAAAGCATTAAATGCAGCAAGGAAATTATATCCTGCCCATATTGGTTTGAACGATATGAGGCGTTTAATAGAAGGGGCTAAAATGGTTGCATTGGAGGTGGAATATTAGCATCATGGTTGCACAAGCACGTTCATCAATTTGTCACAACCTCCACAGTTGATATATTCAGAATGGTCGTCTATCGTCTCAAAATGTTTTCCCGTTATTTTATGACATAACATTTCAGAATCAGTTGCAGCTCGAAATGCTTTTAAAGTGACTTTCGCTATAGGATTATTAAACATTGGAGGAGTTTTTCCAGGGTTCGCTCTGCACCACTTTAACGTTTTCATCCAGATAGCAGCACTAAGCGCACCACAGGCTTCGCCACTCAACCCAAGACCACCAGCAAATCCTGCTACCATGACCATTTCTTCGTCCGTTCCTCCCATTCTCCGTACTACCTCGGAAGCACAACTCACAGGTTTATGGTTCAACTGAATTGGTTTTTCTGCTAAGCCTTCCGTTCCAGCTTGTATTGCTTCGGGCGCCCAATCTTCTGCTAGATTAAAGCATTGACTATCATTGACTCCTTTAGCCATGGCTTTTAGCATGAATTTCACTAAACCAAAAACACTACTTAAATCACAGCCAATGATTTCCTTGCAGTTAACGGTATTTGTTCTATTGACAAAGGATTCAACAATGTGCTGGGTTGCCGTAACTGCTAAAGCGATAGCCTTTTCTTGGTCTTTATTCCTGCGAAATGCTTCTGCTCCGACCGCCATAGCAGCGCCCCAAAGCATGCCACATTGATGCCCCTGATTGGCTATACCACCAGCTAATGGATTCATAGCTATTTCTGCCGTTTCCTTAGGATGTCCATAAGCCCGATTCAATAGATGGGCAAAAGTTCGGGAACAGGTGCCGCATTTACTAAAAACTGCTTTTGCGTCTTGTGGGGTATTTGTTAGCTTGTCCATCTTGTTTGATTTAATAATACTCGTTATACAGATTAAGTATAGTCTATGGTTATTCTAAATAGGTCTGTTTTTTTTTATGTTTGTTCTAGTTTTCAATAATTTCTATCGTGTATCTGCCTGTACTAACCTGACCTGATTTTCTACAATCAAAACTCCCATCGCAGTCAGCATTTTTATCCGATAGGAGTACGCATATCCAACCGTCGGTCGTCTCGTAGGTCTCTAAAACCAATCTACCTTGTGTGTCTCGGTAAACCTTTTCCTTTCGGTCGGCATATTTTCTGGTTCCATCAAAATAGGCTACCTGATATTGGCTGGTGTATCCAATTCTAGTATAAATGGAATGCTTAGTGGCACTTGGACTGGATTTGAATTTTTTAGGTAGGTTGGAAAGTTGAAAAGCGCAAACGCTGCTCTTACAAACCCCATCCTGCCTAGTCCAAACGCTACCGTTGTAAGGAGCGGAGGAGGCCAGTTTTACCAAACGGTTATTGTTTTCCACTCGAAGGGAAATACTTTCCCCACAACCATTTTTGGGATTGGAAGGCAGGTCACACCAGATACCTGTCAGGTTATTTCCTGCAACTGCCCCACGGAACACGTTCATCGGAACTTGCCCATCAAGGGTTTCGAAGGACCACCATACTTCATTACCTTTTTGTCGGATTTCATAACAACCGTTGGTATCGGATAACCAATAGCCTGTCAGCTGAGCATAACCCAGAAATGGAAAGGATAGCGTAAGGATAATCAATAAAGATTTCATAATTAACTTTTTTAAAACAATGTATTTACAATTTGTTCGCACTAAAACTACAACTCGGATTTGTCAAGTTCCCTACAAATGTTTTCTTTTTGGGATCGTAAGTACCCGTCCATATTTGCTGGCCATAATCTGGAATGGTACGAACCATCCTGATGCTTTTCCCAGTTATTGTTCCTTCCAGCGTTCCAGTATTTTTATTGGTCGGATCTATCAAATGACCTTTTGAAAGTACCATTGGGCTCTTGCGAGGTAATCGCCCACTTTGCTGTTGATGTACCGCTACAAGCGGACCAGCTCCAAGTACCAACTGGTGAATAATCGGCCGTGCATGATCCTCTTGTCCAAACCCTGCCATTATAATTCCCCTCTTGTCCAATTTTTACCATTTGGTTATTGGATTCGACACGGAGAGATAACACACCATTGCCAGACATATTACCCCCAGGTACATCCGCCCATTTGCCATTAGACTTGTTACCCTTTGAGAAGTGCTACAGTAAAATTCGTATTTTTTCGATAGTTTGGCTTAAAAAATTAGTGCATAGCCCAGTTACGGACTCATTTTTTAGGTTAAAATAGCGGAAAAAGACGTTTTTAATGGAGTATTTATTAAAGGGTAACAAGTCTATTAATGATATCCTTCACTTTTAGCCCCGTAAATACATTGATTACTCTTGGGCTATCATCCATGCTCCAATATATTTCGTTACCTACCTGTCGGACTTTGTAACATGCCCCAATGTCGTCCGTCCATTCTCCTGTTAGTTGCGCAAAACAGGCTTGACTTAGGGCGATAAAAAATATGATTGAGAAAAAATTTATTACTAATTTCATAGGGCTAAAATTTTAAATTTTAAGAAATTCAATTTCGGGTTGCACTTCAATTCCTGTTTTTTATCAATAATTAGGATTCACCGTAGTAATTCTTGACTTACCGTAGAAGTAGTTGTTGCTTTTGTCTTTATCAAAAGCATCGAAGCCTGTTCCTTCACATTTCGCAAAAGCCTTTATATACATGTTAACCCAGTCAGGTTTTGACTTTCTAAAAGGTTAGGTACAAAAAGAAATGGAGCTAAAACCAGTATCAAGAAAACATTGATTTTTTTCATAATAAAAAAGTATGATTTTTCTCAATTTGAACGATGACTTTAATTACCTCCAAAGCGTAAAATTACCGTTTCGGGTGACACGCATGTAATGAATAAATTATAGGCTATTTTACTATAAAATTAATTCCCATCATTTACTTTCCCCGAACCAGTTATCGTCACATCAATAGTAGGATTCCCTTTATAGTTCACATCACCACTTCCTGCAATGTCAACATTTAAGGAATTATTGGCAGTTAAAGACACATCACCCGAGCCATCAATGTCAATAATGGCATCATCTACTATAAGGTCATAGTTTCCAAAATTGCCTGAACCATCAATTTGCAGGTCTAATACATTTGCCAGTCCTTCCAAAGTCATATTTCCAGAGCCGTCAATATCTGCTAGAATGCTGGTAGCATCTAAGTCTAATTGTATATTTCCAGAGCCATTTATACCTAAGGTTATCGTTTCTACCTCAAAATTATTTTGCCCTTCAATATTACCCGAACCATCTATTTTTAAAGAATTGATTACGGGCATCGTAATACGAATGTCCAATTGATAATTGCCATTGCAATTTTCGCTTAAATCTATTTCCCAAACATCATTTTGGACCTCTAATTCCAGGAGGTCTATAATTCCCTCATGCCCTTCTGCTACTACTGAAAATTCATTGCCTTGAGTTATTTGTACATCTGCAGCAAGCTCCAATTCTATACCTGTAAATCCATTAATAGTCAAAGTGCGGGTAATAATATCCCCTTTAGGACAATTACCAAAAAAATCATCATCATCATTACAATTGCATAAGAAAAGGATACACGATAAGAGAAGGAATAGACCACTCAATTTTTTTGTACTATTTTTCATGTTTTTGATTTTTTTAGCAATAAAATTTATGGATTTATCAAATTAAAGTCACACCCAACCAATTTACGAACCTAGCTACTGATAATTAGTGATTTATATCAACAAGCATAATGATTTATGTCAGTTATCCTAATCGATTTTTGGGGCATTATAAAGTATGTTGAAAAAAATAAAAGCAGTATTAGTGCTTCAAAAAAAAGAGTGGAAAACCCTATTTTTGTTGTGGATTACTGTGTTAGGCATGACCGCAATTTTAAATTGTTCTAATGCATTCCTTTTTAAAAGATTTATAGGGCAAATAAATCCAGTAATAGCGATGGTCTTTAGTGGAATAGTAGGCTTTTTTCTTTTGTCTATTTTATCGACCATGGAATGCTTTGTTATTATTAAAAAAGCAAATTTAAAAGCAACGATTCGTTATTTTTTGCTGGTAATCGTTTTCCCAATTATAGCCATTTTAGTGGATTTAAAAATGGTCTTTTCTGCAGATATAAATATTCTCTTTCCCGAATCGTTACTGTTTTATCCCACTATCGCTTTTTTGGTAGAAATCTTATTTCATATTTTGCCACTTTCCGTTTTGCTGTTGATGCTTAACTCAATTTTCAAAAAAGAAAACCAACAAAAAAGAATTTGGGTTGCCCTCTTATTAGTCGCCCTTTTAGAACCAACTTTTCAAATATTAATGGATGATTACCTAATTTGGGCGATGTGGCTTACTTGGATAAACCTTTATTTATTCAATTTGACACAGCTATTGGTGTTTAAAAAATATGGATTTATTCCGATGTATATATGCCGACTTGTCTATTACCTGATATGGCATATTATCTGGGGTTATTTTAGGCTGGAATTGCTTTT
>JAFMDF010000628.1 GCA_017857395.1 Bacteroidota bacterium
AAAGAAATTGAAGAATATTAACTGCCGCTAACTTCTTGCGCAAACCACTAGTTACGACCTTTAATCCAGTTGTCTTTTCAAATCTCTTTCTTGACTCATTAGCTGAATGAGCTGCTTTCGCAGCAACTGCCCTATTCTCTTTATATCCTTGTGCATCTTCCTTTATAGCCAATAATCGAGTAGTTTCTTCTGCCATCATTGTATAAATCAGCTCCATGGTTGACATACTTACCGTTAGCTGCCTCTAATTTCAGTCCGTAACAATTTGATACGGACTGATTACCTTCTGCCGCTAAACGCTTTTTTAAATTTCGCCAATAAGCTCCAGGATTAGACGAATTGGACATTGCGCCCATGACATCTACTACGGAATACCACGTTTGACCACTATACTCAGTCGTTCGAATATCGTAGTTGTCAAAATTTAGAACTTCCATTTTTGAATTAATTTAAGTTTAGTTAATAAGGCATCAATGAAATACCCAAAATTAAATATGGCTACTCCCCTACCCTATTGGCTTTCTCTTTTGTCCGTTATTACGTTTTATTTATTTTTTCTTTGCTGCTCTCGTTGTTTTTTCACTAATTCTTCAAATTCAATAGCCGTCATTTCTTTAGCAATCATTCTGTTACCCCAAACATCTGGTTGCTCAACTTGCAATTTCTTCTTACGAGTTTGTAATCGTTCCATAATATTGGCGAAATGGTCGCCTTGCTCAAATACTTTCTTTTTTAAAAACCAAATGACTAAAGTACCTGCCTTTGCTCCACCTTCTTGCTGCTTAGTTTTAGACTCAAATATGTCAATTACTTCTGAAAAGTACCAGTCCTCGAATCCTTGTATTTCTGAACCTCCAATTTTTGAAAGCATTTCTAATACTATTCCATCATTAACGCCATACGCCACCAATCTATCAAAGGCTTTTATCTGAGCATAGCGCAATGAGTCAAAATCAACTCCACCCGAATTATTGATTTTCACTTCTCTTGTTCCTTTATCCCAAAATTCAAATTCAATTCCAACTACACTCCTACCCTTTTTTAAAGGTTTAAAATTAATACTAATTGAAGTATGCTTAGTCACCTCTTTTTTTAAAATTTCTAAAACCTTTAATCTAAAATTTCTATAATCATTATATTTATCTGCTACCCCTAATAAAGCTTTCAATTCTGGTAAATCATAAGTCAATTTAGACCGTTTCTGATATTTTCCCATTCTATCCCTATGTGCTCGAAATACCTGATACATTCTAATTGAAAAAGCGGATTTTAAAGAAATCACTTCCAAAAGATTAACCGCTACATATTCTTTTAAATCCAATAAAAATGGTTGTAGTTTTTGGGAGAATAAAAACGATAAGGAGACATTGCCGTCTTCGTCTCTGACAGGTTCAATACCTTGAAACCAATTAATATAACCAGGGAATTTCCGTCCACCAATTTCAATATCCGTGGAAAACTCGATGCCTTTTTTAACTAATCGTCCTGCTAAACCTTTTAATTCTTGATAAATTCCTCCCCAACGTTTAGCATCCCCTTTTAGAATAGTTTCTAAGTCTTTGACACTAATCACTTGCTCCAATAAACTTTCTTGGCGAATGGGGTCGATTTTAGAGATAAGAAATAGGATTACCTTTTGTTCCCGAGCGGAAAGCTGGTATCTTGCGTTATAGACGAATTGGTTATCAATCCTTGCAATAGGTTTTTGTGTAATTATAGACATTCTCATTAATTTTCAATAAAAGTATGAATTAACGTATAAAATACAAAACCATTCTTTACACATTTTAAAACACAGTCCTGTTTAGGTAATCATATTAGTCCTGTTTAAGTAATCATATTCCTGTTTAGGTAATCATATAATCCTGTTTAGGTAATCAATTCATAGGAAAAACGTCCTGTTTAGGTAATCATATAGCCTATTTTTGCTCCTGTTTAGGTAATCATTAGACCAATCCTGTTTAAGTAATCATATCAGCTCTAACTAATTGATTTTCAATAAAATATAATACTTATATTTTAGCGTATTTAAGGAGCTACAAAGAATTAAGACTAAAAGAAAGACTTAAATAGTCTTAAAAGAAGTGTTTTTAAATTAATTTTTTAAGGTTAGGTATATTATTCAATAATTGAAATTTGTTATCTCTTTCCAAGTTGCGCAAAGGTTTTCTCTTATTTGTAGGTATTAGAGGCTGCATAGATTGATTTCAATATTAAAGTATAGTTTTTTTGATATGATTACTTACTTAGGACGTAAAGTCTTTTATTAAAAAAACATTCTAATGTCAATGAGGTCGCCAAAAGCAACAATTGATTAAAATAATAATATATAAGTATTTCGAGCTGATTTCGAGCCAGTTATGATGCCATTTTGGCAAAATTGGTTCGATTGACCGCTCCGATTTTCAATATCTGTTGAATCTTTGGTTGATTTAAAATGTCTTCTAGTGGTATTTCGAGGGTATTTAAAATGTCTTCTAGTGGTTTGCGCAAGAAGTTAGCGGCAGTTAATATTCTTCAATTTCTTTC
>JAFMDF010000629.1 GCA_017857395.1 Bacteroidota bacterium
AATGGTAGAATTTTATTAACATATATATTTTCCGTAAAATATGTAGTTGAACCAATTATTTTTTGTAAAAGATTAATAATCAGTATTTTAAATATTTGGCATATCCATTGAGTTTCTAATTATTGTCAAGATTAATTTTTGCGTAAAAAATCACCGATACCTATGCTGGCCAACCATTTTAAAGTAGCGCTTCGAAGTTTAATTAGCCAAAGAGGATTTAGTATCATTAATATTTTGGGCCTATCCGTTGGCTTGACTTGTAGTTTACTCATGTTGCTATGGGCACAAAATCAATGGAGTTTTAATCGCTTTCATACTAATGTAGATAATATTTATCAGGTGCGCTGTAATGTGCAATTTGGTGGTGGAGAAATTCAAACATGGAGTGGTTTGCCTTATCCTTATGGAGTAGCTTTAGGTTCGGAATTCCCAGCCGTGAAAGATGTAGCTATAATGACTCGTAGGCAGACTTCTTTATTTACCATCAATAAGGAAAAAGGGAAGGAAAGAGGGATTTTTGCGGATGAGGCTTTGTTTAGAATGTTTGATTTTCCGATTACCCAAGGTAACCCACAAGAAGTGCTGTCGGACATCAATAATATTATGATTTCTGAAAAGGTGGCTAAAAAATATTTTGGCAATCTTTGGCAATCTTCCCTCGGAGAAACCATTCAAGTGGATAATGAAGACAACTATCAAGTAAGCGGTGTTTTTGCCGATATACCGACTAATTCTTCTTTGCAATTTGATTATGTCATTCCTTTTAAAAAAATCCTATCGAATAATACCAGCTTACCAGAAAATTATGGAGATTATAATTTTCCAATTTATGCCCAATTGCAACCCCATGCAGAGACTAAAGTAGTATCGGACCAATTGATGGGTTATTTGACGACTAAGCTGGCAGACTCTCGGTATTCTCCAGCAAGTGGCCTCCTATTCCAACCATTCAAAGAAGTCTATTTAAACGGTAGATTTAAAAACGGAAAAGTAGCAGGTGGTCGGATTGAGTTTGTCCGTTTATTCTTCATTGCCGCTTTAGTCATTCTATTTATTGCTTGTGTCAATTATATGAATTTGGCAACTGCTCGGTCTTCTAAAAGAGCTAAAGAAGTTGGCATTCGTAAGTCCAGTGGGGCAAGGCGAGGTTCTTTAATTGCTCAATTTTTTATAGAGGCATTATTAATGACTGGCATTTCCATTTTATTAGCAGTTAATTTTGTGCATTTGTTATTGCCTTGGTTTAATGAGTTGGCGAATACGCAAATAGTCGCTCAATACAATCAACCTGTTTTTTGGATATTAATTGGAATAGTTTTTTTAGTAACTACTTTGCTGTCAGGAAGTTATCCAGCATTTTTATTATCCTCTTTTGATATAAATAAAGTGCTAAAAGGAGAATTGAGTACAGGTCTAAGTGCGGTGAATTTACGCAAAGGGTTAGTCATCTTTCAGTTCTTAATTTCTGCGGTGTTAATCATGGGGGCAGTAAGTATGCGTCAACAAATGCACTATCTGAAAAATAAAGATTTAGGAATGGACAGAAATAATATGATAACGATTCCTGCGAGTGAATCTTTGGTCAAGAATTACCAAGTTTTTAAAGAAAAATTAAATCAGAACCCTAATATTGCTACTATTTCCGCAGCGACGGAAGAACCCACAAGTATCGGTAGTGCTACGGGAGACCCTGAATGGGATGGGTTTACCGAAGATAAGCGAGCTGTTTTTAAAAGATTGGTAGCAGATTATACTTTTATGGAAAGCATGAAAATTCCGTTAGTAGCAGGCCGTTATCCTTCTAAAGAAAGAGTAGCGGATAGTATTGCTATCATTATCAATGAAAGGGCTGCTCAAGTAATGGAAACAGATAATCCAATAGGAAAAAGACTAAGCTTTTGGGGACAAGATTTTAAAATAGTTGGGATGGTCAAGGATTTTCATTTGAATTCTTTACACGAAGAAATTTCACCTTTGGTAGTCGTTCCTTCTGATGAATGGTTCAACTATATCTTCGTTCGACCGATTCAAGGAAAAACTAAAGAAGCTTTAGCGGCATTGCAAACTACTTACCAAGAACTATCTCCAGAAAATCCTTTTGCCTACGAATTTTTAGATGATTCTTATGCTCAAATGTATAAATCGGAACAAACTTCGGGCGCATTAGCAGATTTATTTGCCTTGATTGCTTTATTTATTTCTGCTTTAGGTTTGCTAGGACTAGCCACTTTTTCTGCCGAACAACGCACGAAAGAAATTGGTATTCGTAAAGTATTGGGCGCTTCCGTTACCAATCTAATAGGTTTATTGTCCAAAGATTTTATACGACTGGTACTGATTGCTTTATTGGTCGCCATTCCAATAGCTTGGTATTTTATTCAGCAATGGCTACAGAATTTTGCCTACCATATTGACATTCAATGGACGGTATTTGCGACTACAATAGGCGTTGCCTTATTGGTTTCTTGCTTGACGTAGGCTGTGCAAACGAGGAAAAAAAAATCCCCGTATTTTTGAGTTATGCAACT
>JAFMDF010000278.1 GCA_017857395.1 Bacteroidota bacterium
TCATTTATAAATACAAAATAGGTTTTGAAAAATAAAATCCTTCTTATAAGTTTTCTCAGTTGTCTTGGTTTCTTATTACAAGCACAAGATTGTTCTTTACGTTTATCAGGTTACACTTTGGATAAAGGAACTAATTTTCCTTTGCCTTATGCTGCGATTTATTTAGAAGACCAAAAAATTGGCACCACTTCTGATTCTATCGGTTTTTTTGAATTGACTAATTTATGCCCTGCTGAATATCACATCGAATTTAGTCATATCGGCTGCGAAGCGGAACATCAATTCTTGACCTTATCCAATGATACAACGATTAATATTTACCTAAATCACCATGCAGAATTATTAGATGAAGTGGTCGTTCATGGTGACAAAGCAGCGCATTCTGCCCAAGTAAGTAATGCCATTAGCGAAGAAGAAATAGCACAAAATAGTAGTAAAAACCTATCTGATTTATTAGAAAATATTGCAGGGGTAAGTGTGATAAAAAATGGTTCAGGAATTTCTAAGCCTGTTATTCATGGCTTATATGGCAATCGAATTAGCATTTTAAATAATGGCATTGCCCAAGCAGGACAACAATGGGGAAATGACCATGCACCAGAAATTGACCCATTTTTGGCGAATCATTTATCGGTAGTTAAAGGGGCAGGCGCATTGGCGTATGGTGGCACTTCTTTGGGAGGTGTGGTTTTAATGGAAGTCGATAAAATCAAAGAAGATCCACATTTGCATGGGAGAGTTAATTATATTTTTCAAACCAATGGGCAAGGACATACCGTGAATGCACAATTGGAAAAAATGGATAAATGGGCAGCTTGGCGGATTACAGGGACATTCAAAAATCAAGGCGATACGCAAACACCCGATTATTTCCTAACCAATACGGGCAAACGAGAAGGGAATTTTGCCCTACAATTAGAAAAAAAGATAAACCGCTGGCAGCATCATGTTTATTACAGTTTATTCAATACGACTATTGGTATTTTACGAGGAGCGCATATTGGAAATTTAACCGATTTGCAGCAAGCAATTGGCAAAGATATTCCATTTTTTACCAACGATAATTTCAGTTATACCATTAATGCACCGAAACAAGAAGTGCAACACCATCTACTAAAATTAGAAAGTAAATTTTTAATCGACGATAATCGTATTTTGACTTTACGCTATGGTGGGCAATTGAATGACCGAAAAGAATTTGATGTTAGAAGAGGCGGTGCAAGTGATATTCCTGCCTTGAGTATTCAGCAATTTAATCATTTTGCCGAAGCTACTTTTGATAAATCTTATACTGATGGTAGTTTATTAAAAACAGGGTATCAATTGAATCTAGTAGATAATACCAATGATAATCAGGTAACAGGGCGACTTCCTTTAATTCCAGATTATCAATCTTTCAAGCAAAGTGCTTTTATTATTTACCAAAAAGAAATCGACGCCTTTCTATATGAAATAGGTGGCCGCTACGATTGGAAGTTACTGAATGCATTGCCGTTGCGTAAAGAAAGTAATGGACAAATTACCTTTGACCGATTCAAGCAAACCTTTAATAACATTAGTCTGTCAACGGGTGCAAAATATCGACTTAGTAAACATTTTAGAACCAATTTAAATATTGGCTATGTCCTACGAGCGCCAGAAGTGAATGAATTGTACAGCAATGGTTTACACCAAGGCGTCGCAGGTATCGAACGAGGTGCTGCCGATTTAACGAATGAAAAATCCTTTAAAGCCCTATTATCGACTGATTGGAATATTCAACAAAAAATATTTGCGCAAGCTGTTTTTTATTACCAAAATATCCAAGATTATATCTTTTTAAATCCGCAAAATGAGTTTCAATTGGATATTCGTGGGGCCTTCCCCATTTTCCAATACGAGCAAACGGATGCCACTATTTATGGAACTGATTTATTGCTTTCTTATGAACCCGTAGAAGCCATTAAGTTAACTACTAAATATGCTTTTGTCAGAGGAGACGATAACAGAAATAATTTGCCTTTAATCAATTTACCTGCAAATAATTTAAGTGGAAACTTGACCTATTCTATTAAAGATGGTCGCCGTTTTCATAATACTTCTATTGGCATCAATGGGAAATACATTTTTAAACAAACTCATTTGCTGACGGATAACAGCCGCTTTCCTGATAGAGGCATGAATAGTCTTTTGCAGGGACAAGATTTTTTAGCACCACCTCCCGCTTACTTTTTATTGGGTTTTAATGTGGCTACTAAGATTCCTTTGGCACATTCTAGTTTGCAGTTTTCTTTGAGTGTGGAAAATGTATTGAATACTCGGTATCGGGATTATTTGAATCGCTTGCGGTATTTTTCGGATGAGGTGGGGCGGAATGTTAATATTCGGGTTAGTTATGGGTTTTAGAAAAATTAAATTTTTAGTCTAATCTAAAAATAAATTTAATTAAATCTAATTATTTTTCTATATTTGTATTAAAGTTGCCTCATAAGTGTGACTAAAATTTCCTCTAAAGGGTCAAATAAAGAAAAATAATGCAATACTTTTTTACTATAATACTATTCCTCACGACTATCTTTCATACTTCTGCTCAATCCGCAAGTATCCAAGGAAAAATTGCCCACGCGGGAGAAAAATTGGAATATGCCAACATTCAAATAGTCGGTTCTGAATTAGGTGCCGTAACAGATTTGGACGGAAGTTATGCCATTAATAATATTCCACTAGGGGAGTTAACGGTGATTGCTTCCATGATTGGGTATAAATCCAAAGAACAGCAAATTACCGTCGATAAAGATAATGTTATTATAAATTTAGATTTCGAGTTAAAACCAATCCAAATTTTAATCGACCAAATCGTAGTCACAGGCACCAAAACATTTAAGCGCCAAACCAAGTCTCCTGTTATTGTCAATGTTATATCTAGCCAAATGCTAGATAATGTACAAGCTTGTAATTTATCAGAAGGCTTAAAATTTCAACCAGGCTTAAGAGTAGAAACCGATTGTCAAACTTGTAACTATACCCAATTGCGGATGAACGGTTTAGGTGGTGGTTATTCGCAGATAGTGATTAATGGGCGACCTATATTTAGTCCCTTAACGGGTTTATATGGTATGGAGCAAATTCCTGCAAATATGGTCGAGCGAATTGAAGTGGTGAGAGGTGGCGGTTCGGCTTTATATGGGTCAAGTGCGATTGGTGGGACGGTGAATGTCATTACCAAAATACCGAAAGAAAGTGGCTATGATGTCGGTTATACTTTGCAAAATATCAATGGGGCAGCAATGGATAAAATGTTGACCGGCAATGCAACGGTACTTAATCACAAAGGCAATGGGGGTGTTTCTATTTTTGTCAATAATCGAACTAGAGATTGGTATGACCATAATGATGATAATTTTTCAGAGTTACCGAAATTAAAAAATAATTCTTTTGGAGCAAATCTATTTTTTCAACCAAAAGACAACCAAAAATTAGAGATAAGTTTAAGTAGCATCAATGAATATCGTTACGGCGGAGAAATGGTGAATAAACCTGCCCATTTAGCCTTGCAATCGGAAGAAAGAACGCATGATGTGCTAATGACTAGTTTAGATTATCAAATTAATTTCAACGAAGATAACAGTTCTTTTATCACTTATTTAGCAGGGCAAAATACAGATAGAGTTCACTTTACAGGAATTAGCCCTGATGAACCTGCGGATATTATTGATTACCAATTAAACGCCCCTTATGGAACTTCTGCGAATGCGACGCTACAAGGTGGTTTACAGATAAATCATCGCTTAAATAATTTTCTAGGCGCTGGTAATAATGTCGTGACTTTTGGCGGGGAATATGTGGTAGATGATGTTTTTGATGTGATTGATACATATGACTATAAAATTGACCAGGTAACTAAAAATCTAGGCTTTTTTCTGCAAAGTGATTGGGAACTCAGCGAAAAGCTTACGGTACTAACTGGCGTTCGAGCAGACAATCATAACTTGGTGGACAAAACCATTTTAAGCCCTAGAGTTTCCTTTTTATATAGTCCTCAATTATCGACGCAATTTCGCTTGACTTGGGGAACGGGTTTCCGAGCGCCACAGGCATTTGATGCCGATTTACACATTGCTTTTGCAGGCGGTGGCATTTCTAGGATTTCCTTATCTCCAGATTTAAAAGAAGAACGCTCGAATAGTATTAGCGGCTCGATTAATTATGATAAAGCCACCGAAAATTTTGTAGCAGGCTTTACCATCGAAGGTTTTTATACCCATTTAAATAATGCCTTCTTTTTACAACCGATTGGCGAAGATGCTTTCGGCGAACGCTTTGAAAAACGCAATGGTGCGGGCTCCACCGTCAAAGGAGGTACTTTAGAATTAAGAGCGAATTATCGCCAAAAAGCACAATTGGAATTGGGCGCAACGATTCAGTCTAGCCTATATGACCAAGCGGTTGATAATATTGAGGGACTTAATCCACTTAGGGAGTTTTTAAGAACCCCGAATGAATATGGCTATGCCACCTTATCTTTTTTCCCAACCAAAAAATTTAATACCACTTTAAATTTAGTTTATACGGGACAAATGACGATTGCCCATTTTGCAGGTGCGCCTGGCGTAGAAACCGACAAATATGTACAATCCAAAGCCTTTACCGAGTTGAGTATTAAAACAGGCTATACTTTTAATTTAAAGAACTTAGATAGCGGCTTAGAAGTTTTTGGTGGTATTAAGAATATCACGAATGCTTACCAAAACGATTTTGATTTAGGGAAGGATAGAGACAGTAATTATATTTATGGGCCTGGTGCGCCTCGGACTGTTTTTGTGGGGGTTCGGTTGAAGTCTTTTTAAGATTAAGCACTATACCTCGTCTGTTTAATCAAATCAAAATATCCGTTGTCCTTCAATAATCCGTTGTAGAAAAAATGTACAATGGATTATTGAAAGACAACGGATAAAATAAGTGATATTCAAACCTTATAAAGCTCCTTCAAACAAAGCCAATTGTTCCTTAAACCCAGCCAATAAAGTAGTATCTGTAATCCCACCTTGTTCCGAAAAATTTTGATTAAAAAAAGGTAAAGAAAAATGCCCTACGATATTTTTATTACTCCATTGATAAGTACTTAAAGCTGCTGCCAAAACGCCTTTCCCTCCTCGTCCGCCAGGAGAAGTAGACAATAAAAGCATCAATTGTTCTTCCCAAACACTTCCTTCCATTCTAGACATCCAATCGTAAATATTTTTATAAGCAGCTGTAAACGAACCATTATGTTCTGCAAAAGAAACGATGATACCATCTGCTGCTTGAATCTGCGCTTTGAATTGTTTGGCTAAATCTGGAATACCACCTGCGACTTCTCGGTCAACACTATAAATTGGCATTTCAAAATCGTTTAAATCTAATATAGTGACAGTTGCATCGGTTATTTGATTGGCGGCAAAAGTGGCGAATTTTTTATTGATAGAATGTATGCTACTGCTTGCGCCAAAGGCTAGAATTTTTTTAGACATTTTGGGTCTCTTTTAGATGATAGAATATCTGATTAACAGTTTGCCAAATAAATAAGTTTAATTTTATAACTTTGATTGACTAATAACTTAAAAAGGTAGTAATTATGGAAAAAGGATTATTAGAAAAAACAGGAAAATCATTAGCGCATTGGATTAAAATAGTCCATGCATCCAACATTGAAAAGCATAAAGCCATTATTGATTATTTAAAAGCAGAACATGGGTTCACTTATGGTTATGCCAATTTTGTAGCGCATAAATCCAAAAAATCGGATGCGGCTTCTCATGATTCGGATGATTTATTAGTCAATCAATACAAAGGCAAAGAATCCTTAAAGCCTATTTATGAAGCATTGGTAGCAGCGATTGAAAAATTTGGAACCGATATTACCCAAACGCCTAAAAAAAGTGCGGTTAGTATGATTCGAAAAAAACAATTTGCTTTGATTAAACCCGCAACTAAAACGAGAATTGACTTAGGCTTAAAAATTAAGGGTAAACCAACAACTGACCGTTTGGAAAACTCTGGACCATTCGGTAGTATGTGTACGCATAGAGTTCGTTTAACAACTACAGAGGAAGTAGATAGCGAATTAATTGGATGGTTATTAGAAGCTTATGATGGTGCTTTGTAATTATTTGTAGGAGCTCGTTAGCCATCTATCAAATTAATTCTTTTTATGATTTTAAGGGGAAATTTCAACCTTTATTAGGTTTAGCTGGTTTATATCGAACATAACTTTTAATATTTTATTTCTATATTGCATTGTGTTATAAACCTCAAATCTAAAGCTCCAAAAATATGTTGAGAAATATCATTAGAATTCTTACCTTATTATTATTGTCTTCTTGTGCGAATTACAAATTAAATATTGACAAAAATTTAACGGCAAATTCCATTCAGAGCCAAGCAGCTATGACAGGAGAAATTGTGCATACGATGTATCTAATTGGGGATGCTGGAAATGCTAAAAAAGATAAAAAAGTGCCTCCTGCCTTAGCTTTATTAAAAGAGAAATTAGACGCTGCATCTGAAAATAGTTCTGTTATCTTTTTGGGAGATAATATTTATCCTAATGGGATGGCGCCCAAACGAGAAAAAGAAGAACGTGCCAAAGATGAATTTCGGATGGATGCCCAATTAAATGCTTTAGCTAATTTTAAAGGTCGTCCGTTTTTTATAGCAGGTAATCATGATTGGGCCGAATGGGGATTAGATGGTTTACAAAGACAAGAAAAATACATTGAAAAGAAACTGGATAGAGGAAATGTGTTTGTTCCAGATGCAGGTTGTGGAGATCCTAAAGAAATAGAAATAAATGAAAATTTGACCATTTTGGCGATTGATTCGCAATGGTTTCTACAAGATTGGGAAGGGGAAACAGAAATTAATAATGGCTGTGAGGTAAAAAACCGCTTTACTTTTATGAAATGGTTTGAGGAGGCTTTGAAAGCCAATCGAAATAAAAACGTGGTGATTGCGATGCACCATCCCTTATTTTCGAACGGGCCACATGGTGGTGGAACAACTATTAAGCAGCATATTTTTCCTTTAACACAACTATATGATAATGCCTATATTCCATTACCAGGGATTGGCACAATTGGTGCTTTTTTACGGGCTACCGTTGGGATTCCACAAGATTTAGCGCACCCTGATTATAAGGAACTGAAAAAAGGGTTATTAGCAGGGGCAAATAAGAACGGAAATTTTATTTTTGCTTCAGGACATGAGCATACCCTACAATATTTTGAGAAAGGGGGACAAAAATTTATCGTGAGTGGTGCAGGGGCAAAAAGAGAGCCTGCTAAATTGGGTAAGGGTGCACAATTCGCCTACGGTCAATCTGGTTTTTCTCAACTAGATTTTTATGAAGATGGGAGTGTCTATATGAAATTTTGGGCGGCTTATAAAGATAAACCAGCAGAAGTCGTCTTTGAGAAAAAAATAAAAGATGCTTTGCCAAGTACAGGTTCAGAAATACCGACTTCTTTTCCTGAATTTGAAAAAGGCAAAAAAGAAGTAACGTATCCCTTAACGGATAAAAACTTTGAAAAAGGGAAATTTGGTAGAGGTTTATGGGGTGCACATTATAGGGATGTTTACAAGGAGTCCATTACGGTACCTTCCATTGATTTGAGCAAATTTAGAGGCGGCATGACACCTGTAAAAAGGGGTGGGGGGTATCAGACAAATTCACTAAGAATTATAGATCCTAAAGGCCAACAATTTGTGATGCGTTCTTTAGACAAGGATGAATCTCGGATTGTGCCCTATCCATTCAATGAGTCTTTTGTAGTTGATATTTTTAAAGATAATTTTAGTGCCGCTCATCCAATGGCAGCCATCACCTTAGCGGATATGGCAGATGCAGCAGGGGTTTATCATACCAATCCGCAGATAGTTTATATGGCTAAACAACCTGCTTTGGGGGCTTATAATGATTTGTTCGGAGGTGGTTTATATTTATTAGAAGAACGACCTGCAAAAGATTGGAGTGAATTGGCAAGTTTTGGTAATTCTAAAAAAATCATTAGTACTTATGATGTTTTAGAAAATATGACCAAGCATCATGGGCATAAAATTGACCAAGCAGCCACGATTCGTTCCCGCTTGTTTGATATTTTAATTGGTGATTGGGACAGACATGATGACCAATGGCGTTGGGCAAGTTTTAAGGAAGATGGAAATACGATTTATCGACCAATTCCAAGAGATAGGGATCAAGTGTACAGTAAATATGATGGTGCGTTATTTAGTGTTTTACGTTATACTATTCCTTTCTTAAAACAATTGAGAAAATACGACCCAAAGATTCCGCCCAATAAAATTCAATGGGTCAATTACCACTCTCGCCATTTTGACAGAACCTTTATGAACGAAGGTAATTGGGAAGAATGGGAAACGGCAGCCAAACATATTAAAGAAAATGTAACGGATGAGATTATCGAAGCCGCTATCAAAAAATGGCCCGCAAACGTCTATGCAATTGATGGAGCAGAAACCATAAAAGTCTTAAAGCAAAGACGGGATGATATGCTGGAATATGCTAAAGGGCTCTATGGATATTTAGCGCAAAAAGTAGATGTATTAGGTACTGAAAAGAAGGATTATTTTTTAGTACAGCGAATAGATGCCGAACATACAAGAGTCATGGTTTTTGACACCAATAAAGAAGTCGATAAAATAAAAGCGGTCTTGTATTCTCGTATTTTTAAGACTAGCGAAACGAAAGAAATTTCCTTATATGGTTTTGGGGACGATGATATTTTTGAAATCACGGGCAAAGCGGCAGATGGTATTACTATTCGAGTGATAGGAGGACTAGGAGAAGATAGTTTTAAAGATGATTCCTCCGTAGAAAATGGCTCGCCTAAAACATTGATTTATGATGCCAAAGAAGAAAAGAGTAAATTGGAATTGGGTTCAGAATCGAAAAATATGATTTCTGACCGGCCAGAGTTTAATCAGTATAATCACCGAGCATGGGATTATGAGATGGATTTTGCCATGCCGATTATTAAAGTTGGGGGCAACCCAGATGATGGAATTTTATTAGGAGGTAGTGTTACCTTCACAAAATATGGCTTTAAAAAAGACCCTTATGCTTCCATCCAAACTTATAGCGGAGATGTCGCTTTAGAAACGGGCGCTTTTGCCCTTCGTTATTCAGGGGAATTTATTGATGTCTTTAATAAATGGGAATTTTTATTAGATGTAGAATTAAGGGGGCCACTTTACGCAAGAAATTATTATGGTTTAGGGAATGAAACGATTAATAATGAAGAAGTACTAGACGACGATGATTTTCATCGAATCCGACATCGGTTATACAGTGCCTATCCTGCCTTCAAAAAGAGATTTGCAGGAGAAGCAGGCGGTTTTTCTTTTGGCCCATTAATAGAATTAAGTGAAATTAAACGAACCGAAGGCCGATTTATTGATGAAATAGGCGATGGCTTAGATCCAGAAATTTTTAATAACCAAACTTTTGCTGGTGCAAAAATGGCTTTTGATTACCTCAATTTAGATGTTCCTGGTTTGCCAACTAGAGGGATAGATTTTAGAACGTCTTTAAGTTATCGAGCGAATATGGGCGGGAACACTAACGATTTTGTGAACCTCAAAGCGGATTTAGCCATCTACCAAAATATTGGCCCTCCAGGTATTCTAACTTTAGCCACCAGAGCAGGTATTCAACATAACTTCACCGAAGATTTTGAATTTTATCAAGCGGCGGTGCTAGGTGGTAATGGCCCAGAACCGAACCTAAGAGGCTTCCGAAGAGACCGATTTGCTGGACAAACGGCCTTTTATCAAAATATAGATTTGCGCCTTAAACTATTTGATATTAAAACTAAAGCCTTACCGTTATCTATGGGTGTTTTTGGTGGTTTTGATTATGGTCGAGTTTGGATTGATGACGAAGATTCCGACAAATGGCATACGGCTATTGGCGGTGGTTTATTCTTTGCGCCTTTTGATATTTTGGCGATTAATTTCTCTTATTTTAGAGGAGATGGGGAGGTAAATCGCTTTAGTTTTGGGGGTGGTTTTTTCTTTTAATTTCAGCTAAATTCAGGATGATTCTTCTAGGGAAGTTTGGAAATCCGTTGTTAATATAATCCGTTGTTTTAAAGTATTTTTTAACAACTGATTATATTAACAACGGATTTTTAGAGTACGCGCAAAATCTACTTTTTCGTGAGAATGTTTAGATAATGTTCAAACTAGGTATTAATAACCCACCGCTTTACCATCAAAACTACGAGAATCCGCAGCGCCATATATAATTCCAGTTTTATAATCAACATAAATCCCCATCGCACTTCCTTGTGCCCGACGATATCGAATTTGATGCCCCATCATTTCATACATCTTTCTAGTATCTGGGCTGATGCCCAATTTCTCAAAAGAAGTAATATCGGGTAACCATTGATGATGCATTCTAGGTGCTTCAATCGCTTCTGCAACCGTCATTTCGTGGTCAATGACATTGAGGATAACTTGTAAAGTAGTATTAATAATCGTTCGCCCTCCAGGACTACCAATAATCAGGACAGGTTTGCCATTTTTCGCTACAATCGTCGGGGACATGCTCGATAACATTCTTTTTTCTGGAGCGACTAAATTAGGCTTGGTACCTATTAATCCTCTAGAATTGGTTAAACCAGGAACAGGATTAAAATCACCCATTTCATTATTTAATAAAAAACCTGCGCCTTCGACCGTAATTTTAGAGCCATAACTTTGTTCTAAGGTATAAGTCAAAGAAACGGCATTACCTGCTTTATCTACTACCGAAAAATGCGTGGTTTCCTCACTTTCTGCTATTAACAGATTTTGATTAAATTTAGCGGAGTCACTTTCCATTGCTTTAAACCAGTTAATATGTGGTCTTAATTCATCCGCATAAGCTTTGGAAATTAATTTTTCAATGGGCATGGTTGGATTGAATAAAGGGTCGCCAATATGTTCTGCTCGGTCGGCAAAGGCGGTTCGCATGACTTCCGTTAAAATATGCAGGTATAAAGCCGAATTATGACCTAACTTCGCCAAATTAAACCCTTCTAAAATATTGAGCATTTCTACAATAGCAACACCTCCAGAACTCGGCGGTGGCATCCCATAAATATCGTAGCCTTTATATTTTCCATGAATCGGTTTTTGTTCAGTAGGTTGATAGGCAGCAAGGTCTGCTTCTGTAATTAAACCTCCATGCTTTTTCATGAAATCAGCAAACAGTTTAGCCGTTTTGCCTTTATAAAAACCATCTCTTCCCTCTTTTTGAATGCGCTTTAAGGTAGCGGCTAAATCAGGTTGTTTCCATAATTCTCCTGGTTCGTATAATTGCCCTTTTTTTAAGAAAGCTTTTTTAGTTGCAGCATAAACAGCATCGGTTTCTTGCATCATTCTTTTCAAAAAACCTTGCATTGCCCACGTTGAAGGAAATCCTTTTTCTGCTAAATCAATCGCAGGTTGCACTAAATCTGCCCAAGGCAAAGCACCCATTTTTTGATGTGCATCCCAAAGACCAGCGACTGTTCCCGGTACACCAACAGATAATGGACCTCGATGATTGGAATTATTTTTTATTTGACCATTTTCATCTAAATACATGGTTTTCGTAGCTGCTTTTGGCGCTTTTTCTCTAAAATTGAAAGTTGTTTGCTCCCCATTTGCTCCGTGATAAACTAAAAAACCACCGCCACCAATATTTCCAGCAGAAGGTAAAGTGACTGCTAGGGCGAATGCAGTTGCTACCGTTGCATCAATGGCATTGCCACCTTTAGCTAATATATCCTTGCCAACTTGCGAGCTTAAATAATGACTGCTAACGACCATCCCATTTTTGGCAGGAATAGGCGTCCGCCCACCTTGAGCGACTAATTGAAACGAAAATAAAGTCATTAGTAAAACAAAAAAGTAAGCCGTAATAATTTGGTATTTCATATTCAGTTATTTTTGTAAGGCGAAGGTAGTTTTTTTGGCGCTTACTTTCTAGCATTGATATTGACTTTTTTGAATAGGGCTATTTTGAATTTAAAAAGCATCAAAAATAGGAAGGACTTTGATAAATTTGCCAATCTTGTCTAATCTTTTTATTTTAGATTTTCCTTTATGATTGTTTATTGTTGCAATTTTAAGGTTATTGCGATATTGCCTTACAAATAAATACTTGTCAAATAAAATATAAAGGGTTTTCTTATAAAAATCTCAGTACCTAAAAAATTAAGTCAAAGACTTGAAAAATATCGACTCGAAGATACAATCTTCGAATATCGGCTTCAAAGTTGGATTGAAATTCGATGCCGATGGTCGAAGTTTGCAACTTCGACCCAGTATTTTTCATGTTTTCAACATGATTTCCTGTAAAATCATTTTTATAAGAAAACCCTAATAAAATATATTACCTATTATTGCGCTAGGTTCGCCCAAAATTAGTTAATAAAATAAAATATTATCAAAATAATAT
>JAFMDF010000630.1 GCA_017857395.1 Bacteroidota bacterium
TGCTCTTCTAAAAAGATGTGGGGTGTCAATAGACTTTCAAAGTATCCCCCACCATCAACCCCTTTGGTACACCACCACGATGAAATAATAAATTCCTCATTTAGACGCTCCAAGGTCAATGAGTGAAGTGCGGAAGTTATTTTTTGACTGTTACGAAGTGATAAGAAGTCAAATTTTTTTTATAAACCAATCTTTATAACATGGTGAAGCCAAGAAAAAAATTGACTGCCTAAATCATTATGAATCCTAATGAAATTTACTTTTATCCCTTTTTTAAATAAAAAATATGAATCAAACAATTAAACACAAAGGACAAGGCAGAATTTTTAAAAGTGCTTACCTAGAAGTATTTACCAAAACCAATCCGATATTGACTATCCTAACTTATGGTGGTGTTATTGGTTTTTTGTTGTATTATAGTTGGTCTCATCAGTTTACTTCTCTTTCAATAGGCATCTATCTTTATTTAGCAGGTCTATTTTTTTGGACATTAGGAGAATATTTAATTCATAGATTTTTATTCCATTACATTGATGCTTTTCAGATTGGTCAAAAAATACAATATATGCTACATGGTGTTCACCACGAATACCCATTCGACAAAGAGCGGATTTTTATGCCACCAGTTCCCGGTCTTCTCTTTATTTCTATTTTATTTGCTTTGTTTTATTTGATTTTAGGAAATTACAGTTTTGTGTTTCTCGCAGCCTTTGTTAACGGTTATTTATTTTATTCTAGTATCCATTACGGCACACATGCTATCCGAAGACCACCCGCATTTCTTCGACCATTATGGTACTACCACCAACTACATCATTTTAAATATGATGACAAAGTCTTTGGTGTTTCTTCTACCTTATGGGATCATATTTTTGGTACAATGCCACCCAAAGAAGACCGATATAAATTTAGAAAAGGAAAATAAGATTCTACTGAAAAAAGGTCGATTTTTGGATAGGTGTCGACACTTATTATATATAAATAGTTCGATTTTACTGAAACAACTGTATTTCATTAAATCAAAGTGTCCGACACCTTTTTGCAGTAAGACCAAATAATTGGTATGATAATATATATTTTATAAAAAATATTTCCAAAGTGGTTAATAAGGATGTTGATTAAGCAACATAATAGGCTTAATTTTATCGATAAATATAAAAAAGAGATGTCCACGCCAAATAAAATACTTGAAAGAAAGCTATCTTTTACCAAAGCTGATTTCCAGATTGATGATTATCACCTGTAAAATTATTAAATAAATAAACAAGTCGAATATGAATTTTTTTAAAATAATGGTTGCACTTGACCGCTCTGGACTTGATGAAAAATTGATTGAATATAGTCATTTCATTGCTAATAATTTTAAAGCAACTACTACCCATTTTTTTCATGTAGTGCCCCATTATATACCTTCAAATATACTTGATAATCGGCTAGAAAATTTGTTAAGAAAAAAGTCAATCCTTGCTAGAGAACAACCAAAGGATTTGGAAAAAAAAATTCATTCCGTTTTTGAGGAAAAGGAAGGAATGGAATTTAATCTTTCTGTGGTAGAAGGTAAACCACAAGACCAATTATTGAACATAATTCGGGAAAAGAAACCGGATTTATTAGTGTTAGGTAAAAAACAAATAAGTGATGGTAGTGGGATTATTGCCCGACGAATCGCTCGAAAAGCAGATTGTTCAATCTGGTTTGTTACGGAAAACGCCAATACAGCCCTAAAAAAAATACTTGTGCCCATTGATTTTTCCTCTTATTCACTTAAGGCTTTAAAAACGGCACTTTATTTAAAAAAACAATTAAAAGAGGTAAGTATTACTGCGCTGCATTTAATAGATGTGCCGATGACCGCTTATAAAATCAACCGAAATAAGGAGGAAATTGTTCAGCAATTAAAAGCATCTGCTAAAAATTCCTTTCGTCAATCCTTAAATAAAAATAAGCTTTCAGAGACTGACATTGAGTTTAAAATGCTATTGAATGATAATTATAATGTAGCCGAATATGTACAAGAAATGGCGGCTCAGGAAAAAAGTGATTTGATTATTACAGGTGCAAAAGGTCGTTCTGGATTAGGAGGCTTTGTTTTCGGAAGCGTTACCGAAAGACTGATTTCTTATCCTGAAATCCCTCCAGTATTGGTGGTCAGATAAACGTTTAGATTCTTCATCATAAAAAATAAAATGAAAAGTATATTAGTTCCTATAGATTTCTCTGCTTGTTCTGAAAATGCTTTAGTTTTTGCTATACAACTAGCAGCTAAAATTCAAGCGACTATCGAAGTATTAAATGTAATTTCTATTGATAGTAGTAGAATGGAAAACCCTACGATGGTTTCCTTGGCAATCGAAGAACAGTTTATGCATTCAGAAAAACTTGTCAAGATGTCCATCCAAAAAGCTAAAGAAAGCGTTCGTGCATCAATAGATAAAATGCCTGTGATTCAACCCATTGTCGAAATGGGACTAGTGGTTTGCGCAAGAAGTTAGCGGCAGTTAATATTCTTCAATTTCTTTCC
>JAFMDF010000041.1 GCA_017857395.1 Bacteroidota bacterium
AAATAATTAAGTTTAATTTAGTTCATAGAATAGAATAAGGTTAACTTTTTTCCCTTCAAATAGTATAAACTATAAAAAATCTCCTATCTTTCCGAACAGAGAAAAATTTCACACAATTCACATAATTTGCACTCGTATGGCTAAGCAGCAACCGAATAAAAAAGAGCACCCTAGCAAAAAAAAATCATCACCTGCTTCAAAAGCACCTGATTTTTTAATAGTAGGTATCGGCGCTTCGGCAGGAGGATTGGAGGCATTCAAAGAATTTTTTAATAATATGCCGCCTGATACAGGTATGGCTTTTATCATCGTACAACATTTAGACCCCACTCATAAAAGTTTTCTAAGCGACTTGTTAAGGCATTATACAAAAATGGAGGTGTTGGAAATAATAGATAATACCAAGGTTTTACCGAATACCATTTATACTATTCCACCTAATAAGGAACTAGGCATTTTTAATAAAACCCTTCAGTTGATGGAGCCTGTCGAACTGCGGGGACACCGACGAACCATTGATTATTTTATGCGCTCGCTGGCAGATGACCAAAAAGATAAGGCAGTCGGGATTATCCTTTCAGGTACGGGAATAGAAGGAGCAATAGGATTGAAAGCGATTAAAGGAGCAGGAGGGTTGACCATGGTCCAAGACCCAAATACTGCCAAATATGATGGGATGCCTCGGAGTGCTATTGCCGCAAGTTCCGCCGATTATATATTGGCTGCGGACAAGATGCCCTCCAAATTAGTGAATTATATGAAAAAAAGGCGGATAAAGCCCATTTCGGTACAAACAGAAATAGTGTTTCAACAAAATATATTGGAAAAAATCTTCTTGCTTTTACGAGACCAAACGGGGAATAATTTTTCTTATTATAAAACCAGCACTATTATCCGTCGGATTAATAAACGGATGGCGATAAATCAAATTACCAAACTGGAAACCTATCTGAAATACCTACAGAAAACACCAGATGAAATTAATTTGCTTTTCAACGAATTGTTAATTGGGGTCACTAATTTTTTTAGAAATAAAGCCGCTTTTAAAGCATTAGAAGATAAAATCATTGCTGAAATAGTAAAAAATAAATCTGCCAAAGATGTGATTCGAGTTTGGGTGCCAGGTTGCTCAAATGGTGAAGAAGCTTACAGTATTGCCATGCTTTTTGACGAAGCTTTGAGGAAGCAGCGAAAAAAAATACCGTTTCAACTATTTGCTTCTGATATAGACGAACGGGCTATTGACACCGCAAGAATGGGCATCTATCCTAATAGTATCGCTGTCGATGTGGGGGAAACTCGATTACAACGCTATTTTATAGTAGAAAATCATGTTTGTAAGGTAAAAAAAGAATTGCGAGATAAGGTTATTTTTGCGGTACAAAACTTGATTATAGATCCGCCCTTTTCCAAACTGGATTTAATAAGTTGCCGCAATTTGTTGATTTACTTAAATACAGATGCTCAAAAACGCGTTTTTCCAATTTTTCATTATAGCCTCAATCCTGAAGGCAAGCTTTTTCTTGGAACTTCGGAAACGATTGGTCAATTTAGTAATTTATTTACGCCATTAGACCGAAAAAATAAACTCTTTATCAGAAAATCGGGCATAGTCAAACAAAGACCGATGTTGGATTTTGCTCGAACCGACATTGATTATGATTCGTTGCAGAAAATTAAAATGGGAGTGCCTCAAAGACATCCGACTTTGAAACTTTCAGATCTTACCGAAAAAATCCTACTCCGTAATTACGCACCTAGTTGTGTGGTGATTAACGAAAAAAATGTTGCGCTTTATTTTTATGGAAATACAGGCAAATATCTACAGCCCTCGACTGGAGAGGCCAATCTTAATATCCTAGAAATGGCTCGAACTGGTTTAAAATCTGACCTGCGAGCAGCTATTTCTATAGTTCGAAAAAATAAAACAGATGTAGTACGTGCAGGGGTTCGGGTAAAGTCTAATGGAGGGCATTCGACCATCACCCTAAAGGTAAAACCAGTCAACCAATCGGAAACGGAAGAACAGTTGATAATGATACTTTTTGAAGATTTTGCACCGACTATTCAAACACCGATTCCTGTGAAACCAGCAAGCGAAGGGGAACAAGCGCATATCGTTGAATTGGAACATGAACTGGCTTCTACCAAAGAATATTTACGCACGACTATTGAGGAATTGGAAATATCCAACGAAGAACTAAAGTCCGCCAATGAGGAACTGCAATCTGCGAATGAAGAGTTACAAAGTACCAATGAAGAATTGGAAACTTCCAAAGAAGAATTGCAGTCGGTCAATGAAGAAATGATTACGGTAAATACGGAATTGCAAAATAAAATATTTGAACTAGCACATGCCCACGATGACATGTCCAACCTATTGGCTAGTACAGAAATCGGTACTGTTTTTTTGGGGAGTGACCTAGAAATCAGGCGTTTTACACCGTCTATAACCAAAGTAATTAATTTGATTCAAACGGACATTGGTCGGTCTATCCGAGACCTCGCTACCAACCTACGTTACGATGACTTGGCAATAGATGCTCAAAAAGTGTTAGATGATTTAAGCGTCATTCGAAGAGTCGTTCAGGCAAAAGATGGACAATGGTTTCACATGCAGATAACCCCCTATCGCACGACCGACAATGTCATTGACGGTGTAGTGATGACCTTTGTGGATACTACCGAAGAAAAAAATATAGAAGAAAAATTGAAAAAGGTCAATGAACATTTTAATTTAGCATTGGAAGCCCTGCCTGCTGTAGCTTTTACCTGCAAAGCAAACGATAATTTAGAATTTATTTTTGTAGGGGCAAGTGCCAAAAAAATATTGGGCTTTAGCCCAGAAAATTTTATGGACAATCCTGGTTTCTGGATAAAACGCATCCACCCTCAAGACCGAAAAAACGTAATAGCAACTTTAGCAAAATTAAGTTCCGAAAAATTTATTGACTACGAATACCGCTGGAAATGTGCGGATGGGATATACAAACGATTCATTAGCCATGTTCGCTATGTTAAGTCACCCAAAAAAGAAGAGGAGGACTATTTAGTGGGCATTTGGCAATATATTTCTGCTAACCCAAAAACCAAAGATTCATGAAAGATAAATTTAACGAAAGCTTGAGAGCAAAGGCAGAAGCGCGATTACAGGCAATGCCTGAGTTAGGGGATAATCCCTCGGTGGAAGAAGTAAAAACCCTTGTCCACGAATTGCGAGTTTATCAAGTAGAGTTGGAAATGCAAAATCAAGAATTGCGAGAAGCACAAGAACGACTGGAAGCCTCTAGAGACCGATATACCGACTTATTTGAATTCGCACCCTTGGGCTATTTTATTTTGGATAAAAATGGGCTGATTGTGAATGCGAATTTAACAGGATGTAGCATGCTGGGAATCGAAAGAAAACGGCTATTAAAAAAACCTTTTGCCCTATTTGTTGCGGGAGGGCTTAAAACAGTTGGTATTTTTCGCAAATATTTTAAAGAAGTTTTTCAAACGGACACCCAGCATATCCTAGAAATCAAATTAAAAAGAAAAGAAAAAAACGATTTTACCGCTCGGCTGGATTCGGTGAGAATGCAAGATGAAAGGAATCATCCGACCCTTTGTCGGATGGCAGTAACAGACATCACCAACGAAGAACGGGCAAAAAAACAATTGGAAGAAGTACTAGAAGCCCTGGAAAAAGAAAGAAGCAGGATTGCTGCCGACCTACATGACAGTATCAACCCCTTATTGTCCATCAGCAAATTAAGTATAGAATCTAGTATCAATGCACGCTCACCATCAGGGACCAACGATAAAAATCCTTTGGATAATGCCGTCAATATGTTAGAAAGGGCTATCAAGGAAATAAAGGCTATTTCTGCCAACCTATTGCCAACTATTTTACGGGATTTTGGAATCGTTACTGCCCTACAAGACCTAGTTGAAAAAATTAATCAAAGTGAATCTTTACAAGTTAATCTGGATATACACATTGCCAAACGACCAAATAAAAAAATTGAACTAGCCCTATTTCGGATAACTCAGGAGTTGTTGAATAATGTGCTCAAACATGCCAAAGCCAGTAAGGTGGAAGTCCAATTAATTCTCCATAGACAGAGTATCGTGTTAATGGTCAATGATAATGGGAAAGGCTTTGATAGTAATAATCAACTATTTTTTACCAATGGCTTTGGATTCCACAATATATTCAGTAGAGTTAAAACCTTGGATGGTACGGTAGATATTGATTCAACTATTGGGTTAGGAACTTCTGTGGTGATAGAAATACCTTTAGGCAGTAGGCAGTTTGTTCAGAATTTGGGATAAAGTTCCCCGACTTTTTTTGTCCGATGAATCTAGTCTCCAGACTAGGAATATCGAAACAAAAATTACGGGTTGAAAAAATTCATATATCTCCTTAATTCTAAACCGTCTAAAAATTAACTATTTAGATAGCTATGATTTTGGTAGTTGATTTATCTACTATCAAAAATCCAGTATCTAGAATCAATTTACCAATCAACTTTATTTATCTCTCAATAAAATCCACCCTCCTAAAAGCATTCGAAGCTTTGAGGGGGCGCACAGAAAGCGCCCCCGTAGCAGCTAACCCGAAATCTACAGCTTATTTATTTATTTTTCCTAAAAATAAGGCGTTATATTAAATGACCACCTTATATCAATAAAATATAAATGGTTTGGAAATGATTATTTATTGAGGAACACATTCCAGAATTTCCTTAATATTTCTAAGCAAGTCCACCATCGTAAAAGGTTTAGTCAAATAGCGATCTGCGCCAGAACTTGCCCCCAACAGCTTATCTCCTTTTTGCGCCTTGGCGGTCAGAAAAACAAACGGAATCATAGCGGTTTTAGCATTGGCTCGGAGCGCATTCAACAACTCAAAACCATTCATTTTAGGCATGGTGACATCACTGATAATGAGGTCAGGTCGCTCATTTTTTGCACTTTCCAACCCTATTTGTCCATTTTTTGCAGCAACGACTGTATAGCCTTTTAATTCTAGCAACTCTGTAGTTGTTTCTAGAATGTCTACATCATCCTCGACGACTAGTATTTTTTTAGTGGATACTTTCTCGATTGGGGGCTTTATCATAGTTCTTGTTTTAATTAATGAAAAGTAATAAAGACTGTACGAAGTTTTGAAAATGCTTTAGTAACGCCTAATCTAGGGACGGGGCAGCACTAAAGCTCAATTCCAAAACACCAGAATAGACAAGCAGTATTTCGCTTTTCGCATATGATTAAAAGAAGTCAGATGAGCAAAAATGAGCTGATTCAATTGTTAGAAATTGAATCATGCTACATTTTGAGTTTAATGCCATTAAAGTGTTTCATAGTGGAAATAGGCATTTTGTTACTCACCCAAAAACAAAATTTGACTAAAGGATTGGGTGATTGAATGGGGATTTAGGCGTTAAATATTTACGAAGATAAGTAGTCTTAAATAAGAGCTTGTTGAGAATTTATCCTTTAGGCTAAAAAAACGCCTTTTTCGTCCTGATTTCGTATAGCTTATTAACAATATCGATAGCTATTGAGCTATTACAAAGAAATTTCACATCATCAGCACAAAAGATCCATCTTCATTATCTCCAAAAACAAATCCCTAACAAGCTCTAATAAAAAAGTCGGGTGATTTTTGGTTATATTAATCAGGTCATCAGCAATTTCACAAAACCTTGTTTGCGAAAGCTGATGCCATAGATTTTTGGGGTTACCCTTACCGATGTCTACAAAGATAGGTGAGAATAACATTTTTTTTCAGAGGGCAGGAACGTAAATTTAAACTACGTTTTAGAACGTATATTTTAAATTATTTTTTAATATATTTTAAATTAAAATTCATAAATCAAATCAAATCAAATCAAATCAAGCCTTTCTTTGCTGCATAATTAGTAAGTGCAGCCGCATTATGAAGATTGAGTTTTTCCATCATATTTCGGCGATGAGTATCTACAGTACGATGGCTAATAAATAGTTTTAAGCCGATTTCCTGATTAGTCAATCCTTGTGCCACCAATTTTAGTACCTCTATTTCTCGTTTGGTGAGTGGTGTATTATAAATTTTATCGTAAATACGGGGCTTTTCGTTCGAAAAAATTAATTTACTAGAAACCTCTTTACTGAAATAACTATCACCCGTACTTACTGTATTGATTGCTAGAAGTAACTCTTCTTTTTTGCAGGATTTTAGAATATATCCTTTGGCACCCTTTTGTAACATTCGGCGAAAGTAGTGTTCATCATCATGCATCGAAAAAACCAAAATATTTAGCGCTGGATATTTCTCTAAAAGCGGAGTAATTACTTCTAAACCAGAACATTCAGGCATATCTATATCTAATAAAAGAACATTTACTTGTTGCTGGCCTATATTATTAAGCAATTCTTTGCCGTTTGATGCCTCCCCCACTACCGTTAAGTCCGTTTCATTTTCTAAAATACTTCGCAAGCCTTCTCGAAAAAGGTGGTGGTCGTCTGTTATAAAAATTTTAATACTCGATGTGTTCATTTTTTTTAATGGTTGATTAACTAAAGATAAAGCGTCTAAAAAGCTTATGTTATTGTAGCAATTTACTAATAGACATTATGTACAGCGATTATTTTGGACTTAAACAGCACGTAAATATATTGTCCTACGCACATGCAGGCAGAATATAACATTTTTCTAGACATAAGGTCTAATAAAGGTACAATCCATTTTCAGAAAAGATGAAATGATATACTTTGTCGGGACAATTAGCTAATAATTTCTGACGCCAACTCTTTTTTGGTCAACCAAGAATCCATTAAAAAGGCAATTAAAAAACCAAAGCCTATGAATCCTCCTGCAAAAAATACTACTTTCCACGCATCAGTTCCCATCTCTGAAGGTTGTATGAATCCGCCAAAAATAAATTGATAAAGAAATAAAGCTATTGGCATACTAATCCCAAAAGAAATACCGTGTCTAAAAAAGAAATCCTTCCAGACTCTTTCAAAATTACTTTCATGCTTTTTCCATCTAATTATACAGGCAATTAGTATCCAAATACCAAATAGCATAGCACTATACGGATTATCTCCTTCAATCACTCCGATGGCACGCTCCAATCCATGTACCAATCCTGTAAAAATAGCAATGTATCCTCCGTTTACCCGATCTAAGCGGTCAGAAACGATTAGCCAAGCAAAAAATAAGAAGTAGAAAAAAAACTGTAGCCAATGACTCATCAATTCATCAATCCAATAAATTTGTTCATACAATTCTCCTGAAGTAATACCAAGCTGTTCTCTCGAGAATATTTCGATTGTATTAACAAAATGTATTCCTGTGGCATAAACATACATTGTTGCCAAAAATAATGCAAAAAACTTTGCTCTCCTAACAGATTTACCTAAGACTTCTTGTTCATTAGGTCCAAACACAATGAGAATGAGTCGATAAAATACGTACCATAAAATTGGAACATAAACAAATTGTTCAAACCAATGATTCGTAGATACGCCATGAATTAGGGTATAACATATCCAATCGAAGCCCAATACTTTTCCTAAGAAACCACAAAAAATCACTTTATAATGGTAGGCAAGGCAAACATAAAGCATCAACCAAGTCATTGATTTATTCGCTGATGCTGGTATTTTAGTACTGGTAATTAGCCGACTTTGGATAATCTGCGGTTGACTCATAAAATAGTTTTCTAAAATCTAGCATTTATCTTAGAATTGAAGTTGCAGGTGGTTAAACCTAGCTAATTAACTCAAGTTGCGGACAATTGTTTTATTGTTAAATTGCTATATTGTTATTCCTCTAAACAGCATATAAGTCTGGATTACCAGATAAATATAACAATATAATTGTACAACAATGTAGCCTATTTTTAATTATTTCACATGCTCCGCAACTTAGATTAATTAATTGCTGGCTCTTCGACTGATAAAAGCTATGATACGGCCTCTTTAACATCTTTGGTAGTATTTATATCCCAAAAATTATTATGGTTACACGGTTCTACAGTTTCTTCAAAAACTTTTTGTGCTGCTTGATAGCCTTTTTCAATTCTTGATAAAACTTGGTCTTTGCTAAAATCGAGCGTGTTTCCGATGGTATCCTCTGGTTGAATAATCTTATAATAAAATTTCCGAAGCGTCCTACCATCTTTTAAATTGGTTAGGCAATAGGGTTCGTTATTCTCATCCATGCCAAATGCATCTACCTGTCGAAGCAAATCATTTATGCGAATAAATTCACTAATATCATTTTCAAATATTTCATTTAAGGTAATGTCTAACATGGACCGATAGGCGATATTTAAAAAATTCAGTTGCTTATCAGAGGCTTCCTTAAGCGGTTCTAATTTGCCACAATGATTGTTAATAATGATGATGTAGTAATCCGTATTCTTATCATAATTTTCATTTACATCTTTTACAATATCGCCCAGTGGGGAGACATTTCGAATGCCCCCATCCACTAATTTATTAATAGGTTGACCATCAATTGGAGCAATAGATTTTACCATGGGGAAAATAGCAGGCATAGCAGCCGATGCCAGTATCGCTTTTTTAAATTCTTTATCCGAAAGGGAACTATGTTTAATAGAGTAATACTTCCCGTTTTCCAAACTAACGAAACCTACTCGAAGAATTTCACTCTTAACCTCCGCTACATTCATGAGCTGGTTGATTTTTTCTTCTAAGGGTTTACTGGATGCTACTGCCTCCATATTCAATATTTTCTCAATGATTTGTTTGCCAAATTTTTCTTGATTTTTTTTAAATAATAAGCCAAGCTTATTCCGCCAGTTAAGTTTGGGTATCAATTTAAGAAAAATATTCTTCAAACTTGGTTGAAAATCCTTATTTACAAAATCAGAGACCCAGACTGCTCCAGGGTTTCCTGCAATGGTATTTGTCCATAAATCCTCTAATTCGGGGAATTTTCCAGCAGCTACCATCGCAGCATTCAGGCTCCCAGCAGATATCCCAGCTATATAATCAAACAATACATCCTTTCCTTCTGTATGGCTGTCAGCGTGAGGTATGCCCTTTTCAAAGATGTATTTTAATGCGCCTATTTGGAAAGCGCCCTTAGCACCTCCACCACTTAGTACGAGTATGTATTTTTTCTTTTTCATGATATTTTTTTGATAATAAAGACAGTTCAAAACATCAAATCTGTACTTTAAATTAGTATTAAATAAATATATCAATGCAATGATATGCTTTATAGTGACCATACAAGATGACTTTTGTTATTTCTACCGATTGACTTTTATCATTAACTAGGAAGATTATTAAAGGTAAATTGGGAGAAAATTCATTTTATAAAAAAGATTTATCAAAACAAGGATAGTATGAATGGAGGACAAATAATTGCACAAACACTACAACTTTATGGCGTTGACCATTTATTTACCCTTTGCGGGGGACATATTGCACCTATATATGTGGAAGCAGAAAATGCAGGAATGGAGGTAGTAGATGTTCGAGATGAAGCCTCAGCTGTTTTTGCAGCAGATGCCTATGCTCGGCTAAAAGGCATTCCTGGAGTAGTGGCGGTAACCGCAGGTCCTGGATTAACAAATTCCATTACTGCCTTGAAAAATGCACAAATGGCACAATCCCCCATTCTATTACTAGGTGGCGCAACCGCAACCATGTTAAAAGGAAGAGGAGCTTTACAGGATATTGACCAGATGGCTTTGATAAAACCTCATGTAAAGTGGGCGGTTCCCATAAAAAGATTAAGAGATTTGGCATCGGCTATTCACAAGGCAATGAAAATTGCTTTGCAAGATGTTCCAGGCCCTGTTTTTATAGAGTTACCGGTAGATTTACTCTATGGCGAAAAAGAAATAAGGGAATGGTATGCTAAGGACATCGCTAAAAATACAACGCTGAAAGATAAAATGGTCAGCTGGTATTTGAAAAATCACCTTCGCAAAATGTTCGCACAAGTACCGCCCATTCGCACGTTAGCACCACCAATACCTTCTTTTCCACCAATCGCTTCTTTTAATATTCAGGATGCAAAGCAACAATTAAAAAAATCAAAAAGACCTGTTTTAATCATCAGTAGCGGAGCGATGCAATCCCCTAGTCAGGCAGTTCAATTATCCACAGCCGTCAAAAAATTAGGCATACCCGTTTACCTAAGCGGAATGGCGAGAGGGCTGACAGGACATCATGATGAAGTGCAATTTAGACACCAACGAAAAATAGCACTTCGGGAAGCAGATTGTATTTTACTGGCGGGTGTACCCTGTGATTTTCGACTGGGATACGGAAAAGCGTTAAATCGAAAAGCTTTTAAAATTACCATCAATAAAAGTAAAACAGAATTAAGAAAGAATATAAAACCACAACTTCAATACCAATGTGACCCCGCCACTTTTTTGATTCAATTAGCTTCAGAAGCAACTGACTTGCCTAATTGGGCTGATTGGAAAGAAACCTTACAAAAAAGAGAAGCAGAAAGAGATGCCGAAATACAGGAAATGGCACAAAATGAAGTCAAAGACATCAACCCCTTAGCCTTATTTCTAAAAATGGAAAATTTGCTTCCCGATGCTTCGATTTTAGTCGCTGACGGCGGAGATTTTGCAGCATCCGCTTCTTATACCCTTCGCCCACGAGCACCCTTGAAGTGGTTAGACCCTGGTGCTTTTGGCACACTTGGTGTCGGTGGTGGCTTCGCCCTCGGTGCAGCCATTCACTATCCAGATGATTATATATGGATTATCTATGGAGATGGAAGTGCTGCTTATAGCCTGATGGAATTTGATACTTTTAAGAAAAGAAATTTAAAGGTCTGTGCCATCATTGGAAATAATGGTTCTTGGGAGCAAATTGCCAGAGACCAAGTGACCCTATTGGGCGCAGCAACGGCTACTACCCTTCCGCAATCCAATTATCAGGATATTGCAAAAGCATTTGGAGCAGACGGAGAACGGGTGGACAATATGGAAGCATTTGAGCAAGCTATCGGTAATGCCAAGGAAAGTATGGATAAAGGAATCCCCTATGTTATCAATGCAATCATTGGTTCTACACCGTTTCGGAAAGGGAGTATTTCCATTTAGTCATAACAAATAAATTACAAAACCAATTAAACGCTGCACGTTATGAATATTTTAGAAAAAATGAAGCTTTTTGTACATGTACTAAAATGGCGATTCACTTGGAATAGAAGAAAGTTAAACTACCTCCCCAAAAATGTGGATAACCCCAAATTTATTACGGCTCACCAGGCTGCTGCCTTAATTTCAGATGAGGCTACCGTCTTTTCGGCTGGCTTTGCTGGAAATGCTCGTTGCTCTGTCTTCTTTTGGGCAATTCGGGCCGCTTTTCAAAAAACAGGACATCCTCAAAAATTAACATGGATAAATGTAGCCGCTCAGGGCGGCAGAGGAAAAGTACCGGGAACGGTAGAAGAATTAGGTTTACCAGGCTTGTTTTCCAAATATATAACTGGACATTTAGAAACTACTAAAGCTCAATTAAAACTGGCAGAAAAAGGGTTATTGGAATTGCATACGATGCCACAAGGAGTCATGACTTATATTTTAGAACAACAGGCGAACAAACAATCTTATGTCCAATCAAGGGTAGGTTTGGGGACTTTTATTGACCCTGCTACAGGAGGCGGCACTTCGGTCACGCCTAATGCTATGCAGGAATATGTGGAGACTTCCGAAGACGCTTTGACCTATCATTTACCAAAACTGGATTATACGTTGTTCAATGCGCCTTATGCAGATAAAGAAGGGAATATTTACTTTCACCACGCTTCTACCCTTACTGAAAACCGAGTTTCCATAGATGCCACACGAGCTAATAATGGAAAGGTATTGGTGACGGTTAGCGGAATTATTCCTAAAGAGGAAGCCAAAATAAGTGTTCCTTCGGATAAAATAGATTATATTATTGTTCATCCCTATAACGAACAAATTATATCCATTCCCCAACAAAAAAATTGGCCCATATTTACACCTGATGGAGTTGGAAGTACCGATAAAACAGCGCAAAAATTAAAATTTATCAATAAACTATTAAAAATCACACCAGTAAGAGGGGAAGTAGGAAACCTATTGGCTAGACTGGCGGCAACTCTTTTTGTAGAAGTTGCACCAAAAGAGGCAATGATAAATATTGGGGGAGGTTTTCCAGAAGAGGTTGCTCGTATTATTGTAGAACAAGGTTTAGCCAAAGATTTACTATTTACAACCGAGGCGGGCGCTTATGGGGGCTTACCAGTTCCAGGTATCTTTTTTGGTGCCTCGATTAAACCAAGAAAAATTATTAGTTCGGCCGAAATGTTTCACTTATATGAACAGCAATTGGATGTTGCTATATTGGGGTTTTTACAGGTAGATTATGCTGGGAATGTAAATGCTTCCAAACGAGGGCCGAATATTACGGATTATGTAGGACCAGGCGGTTTCCCCGATATAGCTGATGGTGCTAAAACCGTAATTTTTGTGGGTAGCTGGATGGCAAATGCAAACTACACTATTAATGCTAACAAATTGACCATTGCTGAAAGTGGAAAAGCAAAATTTGTAGCTGCAGTGGACGAGATAACCTTTAGTGCCAAAGAAGCCTTAAAACAAAAGAAACAGGTGTATTATGTAACCCATGTGGGCATATTCAAACTGACCAATCAGGGCTTGCGATTGATTCAAAGGATGCCTGGAATCGCGATTGAAAACGACGCTTTTATTCGCAAAACCCAATTGGCTATTGAAAATATCCCTTTTGTTGATTCATCTGTGATTACTGGAAAAAATTTTGCGCTTCGATGGAAGAAAGAGGAGGCGATTTTCGATTAAATAACCCAAATTGCGGACAAGTAAAGCGGATTGCCAATCCGCATTACTTTTTCCGCTAAATAGAAAAGTAGAATTTGATAAGCTAAGTTTTTGACTTAACTACCATCTTTTCAAAACTATTGACTTATCCCATAAAAATTTCATAATCTTAAGGGCTGCAAAATCCATTTACAGGCTTCGCAACAACTCTATTATACCAACTTCGGTCAAAAAATATAATTTCTCCAAGTTTAGACAATAAAACAAATCCAATAATTAATCCTCCATTATTTTGTAACACCATACTTTTAGTTATCTTGTAAGCAATGGTATTACCTTATCTATCATACATCCTGCTTTTGCCACACACCGTCTTCTAATGGCTATAGAGGTCTAGCACTAGAAATTGCATTAATCCAGCAGCAATAAATTGATTACCAAATAGTAGCAATTGTATATGAATTGCCTGTATCCTTTAATACTGCTGCTTTCCTTATCGACCTATAGTATTTTCAAATGAAAATTATTTTATTATTTAACTATTTTAAAACAGCGACTCTATGGAAAAGTATCAAGCTATTACCTTAAAGAATTTTAGAGATTTCCCACAAGTCGATTACCATCTTACCAAACAAGAAAAGTTTGCTGTTGATGTAGTTGGTAGTGTATTGCCTTTTAGGGCAAACAATTATGTGGTCAATCATTTAATTGATTGGGATAACTACCAAAATGACCCTATTTATACCCTTACCTTTCCCCAAGAAGACATGCTTCGTCCTGCTCATTTTCAGGAAATGGCAGATGCCATTCTGGCGGGCGCAAAAAAGGGAGAAATAAAATTAATTGCCAATAAAATACGCCGCCAATTGAATCCTCATCCTGCTGGTCAGATGGAGCAAAATTTACCTATTTTGGATGAAGTGAAGTTAACGGGTGTACAGCATAAATATCGAGAAACCATGCTCTTTTTTCCCAGTCAGGGACAAACTTGTCATGCGTATTGTACCTTTTGTTTCCGTTGGCCTCAATTTGTTGGAATGAATGAGTTGAAGTTTGCGATGAGAGATACCGAATTGATTATTAAATATTTGCGGGCTAATCCTACCATCACCGACATTTTATTTACAGGAGGCGACCCGATGATAATGAAAACAAAAGTATTAGCCACTTATTTGGATGCGTTGATTGAAGCAAAAATTCCTAATCTTCGCACTATCCGTATGGGCAGCAAAGCTTTATCTTATTGGCCGCAACGGTTTGTGACGGATGAAGATGCAGCTGATTTATTACGATTATTTGAAAAGGCAAGAAAATCAGGTATTCACATTGCTTTTATGGCACATTTCAATCATCCAAATGAATTAAAAACGCCGATGGTTGAAAAAGCGATTGCAAAAATTTTGGATACAGGAACAGTCATTCGTACCCAATCGCCGATTATGAAACACATTAATGACGATCCCGATACTTGGGCAACAATGTGGCAACGACAAGTCGAATTGGGATGTGTGCCCTATTATCTTTTTTTGGCTCGAGATACTGGCGCCCAACACTACTTTTCTGTTAAATTAGAACGAGCATGGCAAATTTTCCGAGAAGCTTATCAGCAGGTTAGTGGTATTGCGAGAACGGTAAGGGGGCCAAGTATGTCTGCAGGCCCAGGAAAAGTACAAATATTAGGTGTTTCGGAAATAATGGGAGAAAAAGTTTTTGTTTTGCAATTCATTCAAGGTAGAAATCCTGATTGGGTTGCACGCCCATTTTTCGCTAAGTATGATGCTAATGCTATTTGGTTGGATGAGTTGTACCCAGCGTTTGGAGAGGCTAAATTTTTCTTTGAAACCGAATATCCTTTGAAAAGAAAGCAATTAAAAGTGTTTGGAAAAAATGTTAGTTTGAAGGAGGTAGTAAGTAGTCTGACAATTTTAAACTAACATCTTTTAAAAATTAAGTACCAACTCATAATTACTAATAATTGTGTGTTGGTACTTGGTGGAATTTTATTACGAAGGGCGTGTAAGACCGCTTTTAATACTCTGACTGCTCCATCTTTATCTTCAGGGTCGCCCATAGACTGTCAAAAGTCACCTATTTAAAGTGATAATAGCCACCCCAAAATACCTTGATTATCTATTAATTTTGTTACAGAATAAGAATCGATTAAAATTTATTTAGTTAATGAGCTACAAATCCAGTTAATAGGTATCTATAAGGCGTCTAAAAATATTTCGAAAGGCAGACAATTATCCCGTTCTTTTTGATGCCAGAGAAACTATCATTACTAAAGTAAATAAATCCTACTTTCTAATGAAATAGTTAGGGGCTTTTCCAATTTTATAGGAATTGCTTTTTTTGATAGAGAAATTGCATTCCTATCAAAACCAATATAGAAATCAAAGATTCTGTGAAAGTTACCACTAGATATAAGGGAATCTTTACAAAGCCTTGCTTTATGGTCTCTATGAGATTTTCCTGTAAAAAAAAAGTAGGTTAGGTTTCCCATCTAGTGCATTCTCTTAGAGAAGAAAATTTCAGAATGAACAAACATGAATAAATAATAAACAGTTTGAATGCAAATTTCAAAAACTAAAATTTCCTCAGAATTAAAAAAAGTATTACCTAAATCTTATCAGAAAAAAAGGAAACAATCCGATAGGGCGCTTTTTAATTGGACACCTCAACAAACTTGGTTATTTATAGCTTGCAGTCTTTTATTTACCTTAATTATCTACTACCTTTTACATACCCGATATGTACTCTATAATGGAGATGATGTATGGGATAATAGCCGAATTTATGAGTATATAAAAACGGGTTTTAATCGAGACACCATCTTTACAACCGTTGAAACCGAAGACAAAACCCTTATTTTTCAAATTTTTCGAAATGAAGTGTATGGTCATTTTTTGACCTTTTTTGGTTGGACAAAAAGTAATGCCCATATCCTTAGCACTAGTTTTATATTTTTAAGTGCTTTGATTTGGTCTTTTATAGTAAGAGCCTTGAAATTTTCGGTTAGCCTGTCTATTATTTTTGGGTTGACCATGCTGTTATTCCCTGCCTATTTTGGGGCAGCTAATTTAACTAGACCAGATGCTTTTACTTTCTTTTGGGTCAGCACTTCCTTCTTTCTTTTTATCAAAAAACACTATTTCTTTTCGGCATTCACTATGCTGGTAGGGATGGAAACTCATGCGATGGGAATGATGGCAGGTTTCTATATTTTGGCTTACGTTTTATCAGAGTGGACCTATTTTTTTAGAGATTGGAAACGGCTAGGTAAAATAGCCCTATTTTTTGGAGCAGGTATTGGCGTAGGTGTTGGCTATTACTTGTTTTTGCATTGGGATATACTGACTTGGAATCGGTTTTCTGAAATCCTTTTGAATAATAAAAACATCAAAAAGGAATTACCAAATTATCTGATTACTTACTTTATTTCGCCAGAATGGTACTTGCACGTTTGGGAATTATTCCTACTTATTTTTACCATTGGGTTTTACCTGCAACAGAAAAATTATAAAAAAAATACATTTATTTGGGTCTTTTTTCTAACCCTAATCGTTTCCACTTTTCTTTCAGGTCGCCCTAATCGTTTTTACATCATTTATATCTTTCCAGCCTTTCAACTGATGCTATTGTACTCAGCGGAACAAGTACACAAACTAAAAGAATTGACCTTCTTTTTAGGGGTCATTTTTGCGCTAAATTATGGGGGAATTTATTGGCAAAATCACAGTTATGATTTTGCTAACATCACTTCCCAAATACAAAAAAGTATTCCTGATAAATCCATTCCAGTAGTTGGCATGTCTGATAATTGGTTTGCTGCCAAGGAACATCCATTTCACCTAATTTATAATTCTATTCACGACCTACCAGATAAAAATTTGCCAGCGCTCTATTTAATTGAAACAGGTTATCTACATACCGCACCTATTTCTTTAAAACTAGAAAGGTATATACTGAATAAAGGGTGGACAAAAGACCCATTAATGAGCAAAAGAAACACCCATTATAAGGAGATGATTGACTATTTCAAAACCAATTACGATTGTCAATTAATCAATAAATTCAAGGCTTATGAACAAGAAAATGCAACAGTTTACTACTGTAAACAGCAATAAAAATAAATATAAAAGAGGTTCAATACCAAGGTTAGACCATTATGAATTAAAGCATAATGTGCAAAAAAAAGTCACGTTATCCATTGTTATTCCCTTGTATAATGAAGAAACAATCATAGAAGAATTGTTTGCTAGATTGCAAATATTGCTAACTAAAATGGAGCAGAAATTTGCCATCAATAAAGGGCAATTAGAAATCATTTTTGTTAATGATGGCTCTAGCGATAGCACCTTATTCCGGCTCAAAGAAATATGCACGAACAATATAGGATTCACCTTAATTAACCTATCAAGGAATTTTGGTCATCAAATGGCTTCTACTGCGGGTTTGGAACACACGAAAGGTGATTTTGTAGTATTGATGGATGGGGATTTACAAGACCCTCCAGAAATGGTCGTAGAGATGTATCAAAAAGCACAAGAAGGGTTCGATGTAGTCTATGCTAAAAGAATCAGTCGAGCAAAAGAAAGTCTATTTAAGAAATGGACGGCAAAGTTATTCTATCGTTCCTTGAGTATGTTGACCACGATTGATATTCCTGTAGATACTGGAGACTTTCGCATTATGAGCAGAAGAGTCATCCAAGAAATGAATGCCATGCCTGAACGCCACCGTTTTATTAGAGGGTTAACCTCTTGGATTGGGTTCAAACAAACTTCCATCGAATACGAAAGGGCAGAACGGTTTGCTGGTCAGACCAAATTCTCTGTAACCAAAATGCTTTCATTTGCCATTGATGGCTTAACTTCTTTTTCTTCTATCCCACTTCGGCTCGCCTCTTTATTAGGCTACACGTTTACTTTTATTGCGGTAGTCTATACGTTTTACGTGCTATACAAACGATTTCTGACGGAGGATACGGTTCAAGGTTGGTCTTCCATGATGATTTTTGTATTACTCATTGGCGGCATTCAATTTATTTTATTAGGCATGATGGGGGAATATGTTGGACGGATATATGATGAAGTGAAACAAAGGCCTTTGTATATTATAGAGGATATTTATAAAAAAGAATAACTTATTTTTTTAGAAATTATTGCTTGCAAGAACTTGGCAAAATTTATTTCTAAAAAATTGATAGTCAAGAGGTCAGAAGTTAGATTAAAAATTTTAACTTGCTCGCCCGAGCAATTAGGCTGACCCTATATTTCGGTGATTTCTATTGCCACAACAACATAGCAGTCGCCGTATTAATAGTAACAGCAATACTCATCTTACCATTTCCACCAGTTATTAAATTGGCACTAAGGATACCAAGTAACTCTCCTTTATTATTGAATAAAATACCATCACGGTTTTCATAAGGAGCATCGGTTTCCACCTGAATATAACCCACTAATTTCCCATCTGTGTATGTGCCCCGCATCATTTTCCCCGTTACCTGTGCCTCACAATGTATCGGGTACTTCTCTAAAGAATTATCAATTATTTTTATTTTTTCACCAGCCTTTAATTGGTCAACATCTCCTATTTTAGCTACGGGTAAATACGTAGGAATTTGCCTTAATCGGAGTAGAGCAATATGCGCTTCGGGTATTGATTGAACTAAGTCTGCCTCTAGAAATTGTCCTCCGTTAAATTTTACAGCAATGGCGGCTACCTTGGTCACCACTTCAGCTGTGGTCAAAATAAGTCCTGATTCAGCTATAATTACACCCGAAGATATGGCAGTCGTTGGAAGGCTATCTTTTTCACGATTGCTCGTTTTTATGGTTCTTATGGTAACAACGCTATCTGTTGATTTAGCAATGGGTAAAATTAGATTCGGTCTTGGTTTTATTGCTATACTGGTCATACTAAGATTAGTGACTAAAGCTGAGGCTGATAATTTCATGATAATTATTTTTTATTTAGGTGATTCGATGTTTTTCCTGCAAGTTACTAGGTAAGTCATTGATAATGAGTGAGAAAAATCATTGCCTCGGAGTGATATTTATCAAAATGTAAAAGGTTAATTTATTGAAACTTTGTAACTAAGTAATCCTGAAATAATAAATTGAATAACTAAAATCCGTGGGTTTATTAAATCTGTGGGGAATTAAAAAAAAATTAAATCTATGAAAAATATAAAATTAACGGTTAAAACAACCATTCTATTCGTCCTTATTATTTTGGTTTCCAGTTGTGCCACTAAAAAAGAATTGGCAGACCTTAAGGAGGTTCGCAACACAGAAAAAATATCCTATCAAGTGCTGGAAAAAGACAACGATTTACTAAAGACAGAACTTCAGTCCACGAAAAAATGGAATACGGAATTACAGGAAGTAAATGCCGAATTGACCGCCAAACTTCGAGCAGCCAAAGCATCACTCTGTCAAATATCAGGACAGGCGACAGAATGTCCAGCAGACTACGCACAAGGGGTTGTATTTAAGGTGCAAATAGGCGCATTTAAAGACAATGAACTACCCGAAGACCCGATAACTCCGGTTATCATTCTTGATACAGAAGATAAAGATGACCTGCAGAAAATTGTATTGGGTCAATTTAGAGATTACAGGAAGGCAGAAATATTGAAGTCTCATTTAAAAAACATGGGTATAAAAGATGCTTGGGTGGTTTCTTACAAGGATGGAATAAGAGTGCCCATTAAAACAATATTATCAGAGTTGGAGAAGAAACCATAGTGGAATCCATATAATTTTCACCAAATCAAATAACAGTAATTATGACTTCAAAAATTAATTTTTCCCGAATATTTATGCCGATGATGTTCTTCCTTATTATTTTATATATCGGTACAGGCTGCAATCCGCAAGGAAAAGGATTTGCCCTTCCAGAAGGCAATCTAGAAACTGGAAAAGCTACTTTTACCAAATTAAAATGCAACGAGTGCCACAGTGTTTCCGATATCGAATGGGCTGGCAATACCAATGATTTACATGTGGCTTTAGGAGGTAATGTTCGATTCATTAAAAGCTACGGCGAGTTGGTGACTTCCGTCATTAATCCATCTCATAAAATTTCTACCAATTATTATGGGCAAAAAACAATCCGAGCAAACGAGGAAGGCAAATCTAAAATGGCCAATTATAATGAGGTGATGACGGTGCAGGAATTGGTAGATATTGTTACTTTTTTACAATCGGAATATAAAATTGAACGACCAGTTCATAACTATCCGATGTATTGAGAAGCGTTGGCATAAGTTCTAAGCATAATTAACCTAGTCAATAGCCAATAGGCTTTATTCCAAAGAGCTTAGTGCTTCCAGAACTTGGAGTTCTGGAAGCACTTCTCGTACGATTTATTTTAGCATAAACACTAATCAGGTAAAAAATTGATAAATATCTGACGCCCTAAAATGATATAAGTCATTACAAATAAGGAAGTGTACAAAATTTATAAAAAAAGCCTATAGCTCTTACTACAAATCATGACTTTATAAAATTATCTAACCAAAATCCCCAAATTATGAGTGTAAAAAAGCGATTTATAAAATCTAGAAAAAAATCTAAAGTCACTTTCCAATTACCCATTAAAGGCGTTAATAGCGGAACAGCAGTAAAAGTCCTTGGTGACTTCAACTGTTGGTCTTGGGAAAACGGGATTTCACTTATGTACAACCAAAAAATAGGATTAAGCACCTTTCTCCTCTTTGCTTTTGTCCTGACTGGACTATATGCACAAGAAACCATACCTGCCGCAGGTGGTGTGGCTTCAAGTAGCGAAGGGACCGTCAGTTATTCCATTGGGCAAGTGGTATATACTACAAATATTGGAACAGATGGCTCTGTCTCACAAGGGGTTCAGCAACCTTATGAAATTTCGATTATTACTGGGCTTGAAGATGCAGCAGGAATAAACCTAGAAAGCGCTGTTTACCCCAACCCTACCTACAATTTCCTCTATATAAAAATTGAAAACTATAATAATGAAGACTTGTCCTATCATCTTTTTGACGGGAACGGTAAACTTTTAGAAGATAAAAGATTGACAGGCGAAGTGACTGCTATACCAATGTCTCACTTTGTTCCTGCTATTTATTTTCTAAAGGTAATTGATGAACAAAAAGCGCTTAAAACTTTTAAGGTTATTAAGCACTAATCCAGTTCGCTCGTTAGTCTACCTTCACAATATACCGTGTTATTTTATAGTTTAAAAAAATATTATTGCTGATAACAACCTGAATGACTACGATACATCCTCTAGGATTTTCACCTCCAATAAAAACTAAAACATCATGAAAAAGAAATTTACTTTAATTGCTGCAGTTTTATGCTCCATTAGTCTATTTGCACAGGCACCAGAAAAAATGAGTTATCAGGCAGTCATAAGAGATGCCATGAATAATTTAGTAACTAGTGCCAATGTAGGCATGCAAATCAGCATTCTAAAAGATTCTATCGATGGAACAACCGTTTATGTAGAAACACAAACACCAAGTACCAATGCCAATGGATTGGTCAGTATTGAAATTGGGACAGGATCAACAAGCGATGATTTTTCGGCTATTGATTGGGCAAATGGTCCATATTTTATCAAAACGGAAACCGACCCCGTCGGAGGCACTAGTTATAGCATTTCAGGAATCAGTCAATTGATGAGTGTACCTTATGCCTTCTATGCTGCTAATTCTGGCAGCTCCACTCCTGGTCCACAAGGTCCTCCTGGAGTCGAAGGACCAATCGGTCCTGAAGGTCCAAAAGGTGATAAAGGCGATATGGGTGACCAAGGAATTCAGGGGCTTACGGGAGCTGATGGCGCAACTGGTCCTGAAGGTTCACAAGGTGACAAAGGCGATATGGGCGACCAAGGAATTCAAGGTCCCAAAGGAGACAAAGGCGACCCCGGCACCTTACCTGATACGGCAGAAACCAATGACTTGATAACCTATGACGGAACGAATTGGGTGGCAAAAAACCTCTCCATTTCTGCATCTTCTACGGGCGGTAGTCAGTCGGTTAATAATATGCAACCATATCTCGCTTTAAATTATGTCATTGCATTGCAGGGAGTTTTCCCCTCAAGAAACGCAGTTGATCCCTTCATAGGGGAAATAATGTTGGTTGGGTTTAATTTTGCACCTCGTAGTTGGGCATCTTGTGATGGGCAATTACTTCCTATTTCACAGAATGCTGCCTTATTTTCCCTTTTGGGAACTATCTATGGTGGTGATGGGCGAACCACTTTTGCGCTGCCAGACTTAAGAGGTAGAACAGCGATTCATACAGGTACAGGCCCTGGTCTTACTCCCCGTCCACAAGGACAAAGAGCAGGTACTGAAACAAACACTATGACTGTTGCTCAAATGCCTTCACATTCTCATACTATTACATACAACTAAGATTTGAAACATACTATTCAATTGGCGAGCATCTTGATGCTCGCCAGCTTTCTTTCCTTTCAAGCATTTTCACAAGCTACGACTTCCCGTTCGTGGGCTTTTGATTGTATTCATATTCCCAAGGCAACTACCACCAATAGCAGAAGTGCTCCTGTCATAGTTGCAGTAGTAGATGATGCTTTCCGATTGTCTCATAAAGAATTAAAAGACTTTATTTATAAAAACCCCTTGGAAATACCTGACAATCAATATGATGACGATGGTAACGGTTACATAGACGATACGTATGGCTGGGATATTTCTGATAATGATAAAAATGTTGCTGTATTAGAAGGGCGAGACAAGGAATTTTTTCATGGCACATATATTGCCAGCATTATCACCAAAGTGGCATCGCTCCATTATGGTAAAGCAGCAGCCAAGCGCATTAAGATTATGCCCGTCAAAGTGCTTGCTGACCAAGCCAACAGAACCTATTTGAAAGATGGATATAAAGGCATTAAATATGCTATGGAAAATGGTGCAGATATAATTTGCCTTGCATGGAGTGGTGGAAATCCAAGTAAAGAAGATTTAAAAATCATTCAGGATGCGCAGGAGAAAGGTATCCTGATTATCAGTTCAGTAGGAAATTTCAATGAAGAAAAAATTCTCAATCCTGCTGTTATTCCCGAGGTGCTTGCCGTTGCTGGTATAAACCAGAATTTCCAAAAAGAAAAACACTCCAATTATGGGATGCGTGTTGATTTAGCAGCTCCAGCAGAAATGGTAATGGGCGCACATCCTGAGAAGGATAACGCCTATATTCATGATAACGGCACTTCGGCTTCAGCGGCATTGGTAACTGGATGTGCAGCCATACTTTTATCAAAAAAAGAAAGGTTGAAAAATTCAGCCCTAAAAGAAGCTTTGCTCAATACGGTAACACCTTATAACAAAGATTTCTCTACTTATGGAGGTAAAATGGGCGCAGGAGTTATTAATCTAAAAAATGCCTTGGATTACCTTTCTACTCCTTCTAATCGAAGTACTCATTATTCTGCTCTTCGGCCCAAAGGAATGATGGTTATTGATGCAGATAGTCGCTCTAAAAAATGGGAAATTAGACCTGTAGGAGACTATCATGGTTTTTATCTTAAACCTGATATTTCGGGTATTAAAAAACCCGAAAAACATTTACTCCGAATTATTGTAAAGGATACTTTATGGAATGAATATAAGTTATCGAATTTGCCACCGCAGCTATTTGTTCCGTCTCCTTTTCTAACCCTTACTTTACCAAAAAATTCGCTTAAAAAAAAGGAACTAATCCAAATTAATTACCACGGTAAAACCATAGATTCTACTAAGTTATACTGTAGCGACTTACGTTATCTGAACCTTGAAAAAGGAGCGGTAACTGATGGAAGCGGTGAAAACAATTATGCTAATAGTTGTTCCTGCAAATGGCTGATAAACGTGCCCATCGGCAAAAGAATCAAATTTACCTTTGAAAAAATGGATACACAACCCAACGTTGATTTTGTTTATCTTGTTGATGGAAAAACAGCTATTAAAGAAAATATCATCGCTAAATTTAGTGGACAAAATCAACCACCAGTTGTTGTTTCCAGAACGAATGAGGTACTGGTTTGGTTTGTAACAGATAAAACCTCTACTGGTCAGGGATGGCAGTTTTATTATGAAGTGGTTGAGTGATTTAAAAAGGATACCCAATCCCCAAATTATAAACTATATTTTCTTGTCGCCAATTCCTTTTCAAAAAGGAAATATCTTTCAACGTCCATCCCATTTCTCCATTTTGAATAGGCTGTCGAAGTGGAAAAGCAATATCTAATCGAATTACAAAAAAATCAAAATCTAGACGTAGACCAAAGCCTGTTCCAACGGCTAATTCTTTGTAAAAACGATTAAATTCAAAAACGCCATTAGGTCGAGTATCACTATCTAACAACCAGACATTTCCAACATCCATGAATAAAGCGCCTTCGAGGTATTTAACCATATCAAAGCGATATTCTAGGTTCATTTCCAACTTAATATCGCCCGTTTGGTCAAGCAATTGGTCATTGGTTGCAGCGCTATCATCTACAAAACTGCCTGGCCCTACCCCTCTAAATCGGAAGGCACGAATGCTATTTGCCCCGCCTGCAAAAAACTGTTCGACGTAGGGCAGTTCGCTAGAATTACCGTAGGGAAGACCGATACCAAAAAGGAAACGGCTTGCCCAAGTACTTTTTCTACGAGGAATATAATAACGGAAATCGGGGGTGATTCTAAAAAATTGGGCATAAACCCGCCCCCATAATAAATCCGTTTTTTCGCCCGATGCTTTTTGTTTGGCAAGAACCGATAAAAGATTGCCCGAACTACTAATACTTGTTCGGAAAAACACATAAGGGCTGACCTCATTTCGAGGCGTTGAAGTATAGGTCAATGTGTAAGTAGAGCCTAAAATAAAGACGTTTTCAAAACTATTCTCCAAGCGAGCATCTCCCGCTAATAGCGTTATAAAACGCTCCGATTTATTCCAAACATTTAATTGATTGAAGTTGAGTAAATTGAGTTGGTGACGTAGGTTGGCATTTTGTTTCCACTCGTAACCGAACTTCAAATTGGTAGAATTGATATTGTAAAAATCCCTTCTTTCTTGAAAATTACCACTTAAACTAATTCGTGTTTTCGGTACAAAACGAAAAGGTCGACGCCTAATTTTTTTAAAAGGCACTAAGAACTTGGGTAACAACAAACTAGCCTCTGCATCTAAGTAAAAAATATTAATCAATCGCTCTTTATTTTGGGATTGTGTCTCTACTCCACCCGACAATTTCATCAACAATTGTTCTGCCCCTCGAAACAGATTATTATGGCTGTACTGCACCGAGGCAGCTGTTCCAAAATAACTACCTGAGCGATTGTTTAATTGAAATTCCGTTTGAATATTTTGGGTCAACCCTGGGGTTAAATAGAAATGACGGTCTAAGATTTTAAGATTGGCACTATCCCTTCTTTCATACTTCAAACGCACAAATTTGAATAAACCCAAATCTAATAAATGACTGACTCCAATATCCTGCAACTCTCGATTAATTAAGTCCCCTTTATTTTGATAAATTTTTCGGGTGATAACCTTGGGTTTAATAACTTCTAAAGGCTGAATAATTCGGATATTTTCATGGTAAATGGTATCTAAATTTTGCGTCGCAGCAGTATCTTCCAACAGATAAGTTGGATAAACCACCGTTTCGCCAATTTGGAAAGGTTCGTGCAGCGTGCTGTCGGTTGGCTGTTCAATTTTTAGGTATAGGTCAGCCTGTTGCACACCTTTAGTCGTATCCACCAGAAAAAATAAATTATTTTCTTGAAAATACATATATCCATGACGACCAGCTACTTGTGTCAATCTCAATCGCTCCTTATCTATCGCTAATTTGGAATAAGGCTTATTTACATTAATTTTTGTTTCTTTTTGATAATCGTTTATTAATCGACCAATTGCAATCGTATCTTCTGGAAAATGTAAACTATTGACTATAAATCGTCCCTTTGATTCCACTCGAAAAGTGATGGTCATTTGCTGTTTTTTGACGGTCGTATCAATGCTGACCGTTGCGCCAAAATAACCATGGTCTTTTAGGTGTTTTTCCAATACTAATTTGCTGCGATTCACCACTTTTGAATCGAATAATTGAGGTGGTCTGCCAAAAGTTTTTTTCAACCAATGCCTAACCCCTTTGGTCTTTTTATTTTTACTGGTAATATTATAGACCCATAAGTTAAAGCCGCCTAGACCATAATTAGGTATCGGTTTCGCTAATAGATGCAGCTCCGCTTTTAACTGCCGTTGGTTGTCAATTTTCTTGGGATTCTTGAAATCAATTTTAATTTTTTTGACGAGTGATTCATTGGCAGGTAGGTATTTAGTACCAACGCAGCTTGTAAGGGCTAGGATTAGCAGACTTAGAAAAATGATGACAGATCTGTATATGTTTAAGTTCATTTTGAAACTTGCCTTTTTTGTTTCTTAGTGAAGTCTTAGGTTCGATGTGTCAAGTCTCCAGACTTGATACAACTATCTGGTCGTCCTCCTGACGACCAAAATATCGCTAACTTTGGTAGATTTCGGTCGTCAGGAGACGACCAGGTACCGATTCCTAGTCTGGAGACTAGGAATATCAGTTCTAGTTTATTTTGCAGGATATTATAAAAAGAGAATCAACCAATAATAAATAATCAATCCTCCTTCCCCTTCCTTTTCAAAACATTCCCAAAAGATTTTCTAAAATCAATTCCCACCCCTGTTTTACCTGTATTTTGGTCGGTCAAAATATCAAATTCGCTTAAATGAAAAACTCGCAAGAGGTAATCGCCTTTGGGTGTCAATTCGTATTCCAGAATAAAATCGCCGATGATATTTGAACCTGAAGTAGGTCTTTGATCACTCAAATTAATGTCCGCATCTGCCTTGATGGTCACACGGTCGTTGAATAATTTTTGAGAGACGCCCAAGCCTAGTTCTACCGTAGAGCTTAGCACATTATTCACACTCGTTTCATAGCTGGACAAGTCGAAAGTTAATTCTAAGCCCTTAACGTGTTGGGTTGCCAATTGATTTAATTGATTAGAAACCAGCTTACTAACACTTGAAAAAGCCACCTTTTGCCCCGTTTCAGCCAAGGAAATACCTGCATTTTCAGTAGCCAAAAAGCTATTGAATAACAGCAGGGCAAACACCTGTTTATTCATCTCATCAGGGTCATTTCGGAGTTCGTTCAACTTCCGAACAAAGGTGCTACTGACATCAGCGGTGGCATTATCCGCTAATTGAATATCAAAATCAATTTCAGGTTTGGTCAGCGGTCCTTTCAGGTATAAAAGCGTTTCAATATCCGACCTTCTTCTTGCCGCCTGTGCTTCCCCTAGACTGTTAAAAGTGGTCTCATTTTTTATCAACTCATAGGTATTGGTTTTAACTTTATATTTCGCTGTAATATCAAATTGCGCATTTCGTGGATTGCCGTAAAAACGCACCCGACTATTGGGTGAAATCTCAAAATTCTTTTTCACCAAATTTTGGTAATTAAAATTATACTGCCCTTCCGTTATCACAAAATCTCCTAAAATTTTTAAATACCCCATTCGAGATAATCCGAAACTCATACCCGCCAATCCCCTACCCTCCACTTGGTCGGCGGTCTCGGGGTCGATAATGATACGCACCAAAGCATCAGGGGTGACTTCTATATCAATATCTAAATTGAGGTTAAAAGCATTTCTAAATCTATACCTAAAAGCATTGTCTCCTTCTATTGCGTATTTTTCGGGGCTAATGAACAAAATATAATCATCGTTGGTCAGTAGTTCAGATTCCAATAAAGGTTGTAGGTTAAAAACCGAGTTAGACAACGTTTTAGCTTTTATTTGGATATTGGGCACTTGCAATTCGCCTGCTACGGCTGCGGTCACTGCCGCGAATATCTGCCCATAATATAAGGGGTTTTGTTCCGCTGTAGTATTGAGTACCTGAAAAGCATCCGATTGAAATTTCAACTTCAAATCAAAATCTGTAAAGAAATCGTGTTGGATAATTCCCTTAATCACCCCCTTTTGTCCAGTCTCATCTCTCACTTGGAGGTTGCCTATTTGGATCGTTCGATTATCCATATAAAACAGATGGTTCGGAATGTAAATTCGAGTGCCTAAATAGTCCACTACTGTACTGGCTTTTTCCAATTTTAATTGTCCATTTACTTCAGGGTTTTGTGGACTACCCTCTAAGGAGAAATCACCCGATATTTTTCCTTTACTATCACTTACAATTCTCTTGGTAAAGGGATTGAGTAGGCGCATTTCCAAACTATCTATTGTACCTTCAAGGTCAAATTTTCGCTCTTGAATTCGGTAATTTCCGCCAATAGAAAATTTATTTTTTTTGCCCATCAAAGCGGTCGTTAATTGGATGGTCTTTCTATCTGCCTCCAATTGAGAATCTAGAAAAAATCGCCCAATTGGGTCATTATTCAATTTCAACTCATTGACTTGTAAGTCCGCTAGATAATGCAAGTTTCCAAAAGGTTCTTTTATAGTCAATTCGCCATTAATTAAGCCTTTGATTCTTTCTGGATTTAAGTCAACAAAATTGGTTACATCCGCCATTTCAAAATCATCATAAATTATTTTTATCGGCGGTGTACTAATCCTATCCCAAGGGGACGCTTCGCTTTGAATAATAACTTCATGCTTTCCTTCTCTAATCGCTAAATTATTGACATACCAATTTTTATCCCAAAAATATATCGCATTATCCGCCGACACTTGCCAAGGTCGAGTATTCAATACATAATCTTCGGTTAACTTACCCTCGTACCATTTTTCGGTTTCATAAACAATACCTCTAACATCCAGTCTTTGGTCTAAAGTATCTCCCAATACATTCAATCGAAAACGCAAACTGTCGTCCTTTAAATTGGTTTCCAAAATGGCTAAAGGGCTTGCCATAATCCCCGAATGAACATCTAATAAAGCGATATTTGCCTGTAAATTTTCGCTCACTCCTTCTGCAGTTAGTACCATTTGATCACTATATACACCCGCAAATTCCACAACATCGACAATCGCATCTAGGTTAAATAGTTGTTGTTGCCGATTAAAATTTCCGAAAATAAGCGCATCTTCAAGTTGGGTTAATTTTGGTAAAAAAACTAAGGTTAACGGTGTAGGATTGGTAATGCTAATTTCAAAATTAAAAGCCTGCTGCATTTCATTAACCGCAACTACTTCTGATTGAAAAGTAGTATCCAATAAATCATAAACTGGAAAATAGTCGTTGACATAATTGATGATAACTTTCGGCAAATCAGCAACATCAATATCTCCATGCATATCAGCGGTTAAAAAATCAGATTTAAGGCTAATGTGAGTGCTATCTAAATCGGGTTGGCTAGCTGTTAAAATAATAGAATCTTCTTCGTAAAAATCTTCTGGTCCGCTGATTTTAAAATTGGAAACAATGGATTTCCCCAACATATTATTCAGCTTATTTCCTCTAAAATCAATGGCTGCATTAAAGCTAAAGGACAGTTCTTCTTTGGTAAAATTAAGCGGCAATAAATTGAGCCTATCCAAAGCTAAGGCAAAGTTAAATTCGGGGATACTATCGCTCAGATTCACTTGCCCTTCAAAGTCCAATTGGGCATTTTTATCTGCTAGATGGATAGAGCCGTCAAAGTTCTTTTTATCAAATTTCCCATCGACTTTGACGGTTCGATAGCGGTAATTATTATAATCAATACTGTCAATAACTACCTGCGCATCTGCTATTAAAGTCTCTAAGGCAAAACCGCTTCCTTTCCCCTCTAATCGTAAACTTGTCTTACCCAATTTATCATTTTCAGGAAAGGCTTGGCTTAAATCAAAATCAATTAAAGTGAGTTTTCCTTTATAATCTCCCGATTTATAATCAGGTGTAAAATCTAATTGAAAATCATTGACTAAGTTACCAATTTCAGAGTGTAAATTGCCTTTCAACAAAAAGCTGTGCATATCTCCTTCTACCTTTCCACCAAAATGGATTTTCCCCAATCTTTCTAAAATGGAAGGTACTTTATTGTTCATAAATCCCGCCCAATCTGCTGCCCTAGTTTTCAGGGTGTCAATATCCAAATCGAAACGTAAATAATCCGTATTGGGTAAACCCACCAAATAGGCATTTGCCTTGATTTGGGTATTAGAAGCAGTTGTTAAAAACAGGTCATTAAAATTAAAATCACTAACCTGTCCATCTAGATTCCCACTTAGCGTAAATTGTCCAAAAGCATCCAGACCTTCGGGTAAAGAAAGGTTATCCGTAATGCGATTCATTTTTTGGTAAGACGTACTTAATTTTTCTAATTGCAAATTAAAAGTCGCTTGTTCTAAATCTATGGGGTTATTTATTTGTCCCGCCAATAATAATTCAACCGCTTCTCCAATTTTAAATTGTAAATTGTTGATAGTCAAACTATCCCGATTGCCCCTTATTGTTCCTTTTAAAAACAATCGTTCTTCTACATCTGTATTCAATTGTTGCAAATTTTCAATGGCAGGCGCCCATAATTTTAAATCATGGAAGGCAATATTGACATCATCAAAAATCGTTTGAAAATATATTTTTTCATTTAATTTAACGAAATCGTTAAATCTTTCCCATCTTAAATTAGTGGTGTTTTCCAATCGACTATAAGGTGTTTCCACCAATAAATTTTCGATATTGAGTTGAACACTATCTGCTTTGAGTGCTGCCTTAAATTCTTGTAATTTAAAACCACTTTTTTCATTGCAGGCAAAGCGGTCGATAGACGCTGCTATCGCCTTCTTTTTCCACGAAAAATCATTGATTAAAAGCGTGATTTCTGAAAAATTTAGGTCTTGAAAATTTATACCATACCGCTTTTCTATCCGTTTATTTTTATTATAAAAAACAAACTGATTGTCGGTTAAATTTATCTGATTGATAGCTAAATTCCAGCCTATTTCAGGGAAGGTTATAGTCGGTTTTTGTAGGCTATCTTTTGTGGCTATTACATCTTCCTCCCTTTGTTCTATTTGGTAATCTACCAAAGCATTATTTAAGGTCAAATTTTGTAAATCAATAATTTTTTGATTAAAATCAATAATATTTGCCTTGCCTGCTAAATTACCAATTTGGACCTTTATAACATTGCTTGTTAGTTCGTCCTGAAAATTCAATTGTGCATTTTTTAATGCCAATTCCCCAAGGCTAAAAGTCCACGGAGTAGCCGTGGTATCGGTAGTAGGAGATTGAAAATGCCGGATTAAATAGTCAAAATTAAAAGTGCTATCTATGGCATTTTTGGATAAATTGATAGTAGCTCTTTCTAATTCAATTTTATTTAAAAATATATTTTTTTTCCATAAAGAGAATAGTCCAATATTGGTTGCTAATTTTTTGGCATATAATAAGGTATCTTTCGATTGGTCAGCAATGTAAATTTCTTCTAAGACAACCGTTTTAAAAAAATCAATAGCTACGCTTTGTATATGGACTTCACTATTCAGTTTTTGAGATAAATTATTAGTGATTTTTTGCGTAACCCAAGTTTGGACGGGAGGGAATTGTAACAGTAAAACAACTATTAAAAAGAGCCCTAATAGGACTCCTACGGTAATGCCTAGATATTTTAGTGTTTTTTTAAGCAAGATTTATTTGAATTTTAAGCCAGCAAATGTGCCAACTCTACCAAATAGGGATTCATCGTCTTTTTATTTTTAATCGCCTTTTCAAAAGTAGTTCGTTTTACCTTATTATTCACCATGCCAATCATTACACCTTTATCCCCTTCCAATAAAGCTTTCACCGCTTCCATGCCCATCCAACTAGCATTGACTCTTTCGAGTGCCGTTGGTCGTCCACCTCTTTGTATATGCCCTAAAATAGACACTCTAATGTCCAATTCTTTAAATTTTTTGCCAACTGTTTTGGCTACTTTTAAAGCACCTCCCATTTCATCCCCCTCTGCAACCACAACAATTATAGAACGATTTTTCAAGCGATAATTTTTTTCAATTTCAGTTATGAGTCTATCATAATCGGTATGTCTTTCAGGTAATAAAACCGCTTCAGCACCCGTAGCAATACCACTTCGGAGGGCAATATAGCCCACATCTCTACCCATTACCTCTACAAAAAACAAGCGATTATGCGAATTGGCGGTGTCTTTAATTCTATCAATAGCATCCATAGCCGTATTGACCGCAGTATCAAAACCAATGGTAAAATCTGTTCCGTACAAATCATTATCAATGGTGCCGGGGCAACCAACTATTTTTATGTCTGGATATTCTTTCATAAAAATGTCCGCTCCCGTAAACGTTCCATCACCACCGATGGCTACAATGCCATCTATTCCTACTTTTTTTAATTGCAGATAAGCCTTTTTTCGCCCCTCTTTAGTGATAAATGCTTTGCATCGAGCAGATTTTAAAATCGTACCGCCCCGTTGAATAATATTACTGACCGATTGGGTATCCATTTGGCGAAATTCCCCTGCAATCATTCCTTTATAACCTTCCATGATTCCAAATACTTCTAAATCATTTCGAATACCTGTTCGAACAACTGCCCGAAGGCAAGCATTCATGCCGGGGGAATCTCCACCTGAAGTAAAAACCGCAATTTTTTTCATTTTCTTTATTTTAAAACAACAATAGGTTTCTGCATATGTGCTCCAAAATAAGCCGCACCCAATAAAGCCGTTTTAGTATTTAAGATGATATGTACAGGCACATTTTCTATAAGTGGTCGCAATCGACCGACTTCAAAAAAATGCAACAAAAAAACCGATTGATAATGTGCATTCCAGATTTTTGGAATAATACCTCCACCAATAAATACACCACCAGTTGCATTTAATTTTAAAGCCAAGTTAGCCGCTTCTGCTGCTAAAAATCGAACAAAAATATTCATGGTTTCCTGTGCAATTATACAGTTTTGGGTGGCTGCTTGACTAATGGCGACAGCAGGGTCTCCTTGCTGAATTTGTACCTCTAAAAAACCAGGCGTATCTATATGTTGTTCATCTCTCAAAAATTGGTAAATACTATAAATTCCAGGCCCTGAAACAACTCTTTCCCAACTAATATGCTCATATTTCTGATGAAAATAACGTACTAATTGCACATCCAATTCATTGCGTGGACCAAAATCGGTATGCCCTCCCTCTGTAGCAAAAGGATTTAATTGTTGACCATCCCAATACAAGCCAGCTTCGCCGAGTCCTGTTCCAGGGGAAATAATAGCAGCATTTCCCTTTCCATCTCCTTTTCCTTTATAGATGGTTATTAAATCTTCCTGTTGTAAAGCGGCTAGACCATAGGCATTCGCTTCTAAATCATTAATCAGAAAAATATTTTCTCTACTTAAATCTGTTTTCAAGTCTCTAATATCTACCGTCCAATCCAAATTGGTGACCTTGCAGCGGCCATTTTGCACAGGACCTGCAATGGCTAAACTGATACAATCGGGCATAGATCGTTTATTCAAAAAATGCCAAATCATATCCGTTAAGTTTTCCCATTCTTTAGAGGTGTAAACCGCCTCTTTTTGAGTAACTAGAATAGGTTTTTGCGTATGTTCTGAAAGAACACTTTTATATAAGGCTATATCCGTTTTTGTCGCTCCAATATCTGCCGCTAAAATACTAATTCCTAGCGGAGGGGTCTTGTTTGGAAAGGAAATAGGAACGGGCAGTAAATACATAGTTATTATTGGTTAAAATCTCTGTTATTGGATAAATTCATAAGTCAAAGGTCCCCGAATTTTAATGAAGTATTAATAACTTATGTCAATTGTCTTAGTGATTTTTGTCACCGCCCAGCAATTTTCTTTTGTTGAACCCCCGCTTAAAGTGACAATTATCACCCTACCCATTGACAAAAATCACCAATATTAGGCTGTATCTCTTCTAATTTCGTTTTATGAAAATAGGAAAAACATATCATCAACATCCCTTTAAAACACCTACCTATGATGCTATTATAATTGGCTCAGGTATTGGTGGACTAAGTGTAGCGGCGATATTAGCTAAAGCTGGCAAAAAGGTATTGGTATTGGAACAGCACTATGAAATTGGTGGCTACACGCATACCTTTAAAAGGAAGGGGTACGAATGGGATGTTGGCCTACATTATGTGGGGGATGTCCATATTGAAGGAACGGTACTACATAAAGCTTTTCAATACATTACCGATGGACAACTCAAATGGGCAGCTATGCCTAAGGTGTATGACAAAGCTGTTTTTGGAAATCAAGTTTACGAATTTGTTAGTGGGAGGACTAGTTTAAAAACTCAGCTAAAAAAATATTTTCCAAGCGAAAAGGATGGTAAGTCCATTGATGCCTATTTTGAATTATTAAAAGAAGTGAGGCAACTAAACTCTAATTATTACATCGAAAAAGCTTTGCCGCCAATTCTATCCAAAATAACAGGAAAATTTCTTAGAAAAGGACTACTTAAATATGCCAATCAAACAACCTTATCTGTCTTAAAAGGATTAACAGATAACCCCAAACTTATTGGCGTTTTAACGGCTCAATATGGAGATTATGGCTTACCACCTGCTCAAAGCAGTTTTTATATGCATGCTATGTTGGCTAATCACTACATGGATGGGGCAGCCTTTCCAGTCGGTGGCGCAGGAAGCATAGCCCGCACGATTGTTCCTGTTATTGAAGAAAGAAGCGGTGCTGTTTTATTCAATGCAACAGTCCGCCAAATTCTAGTTGAAAATAACAAAGCCGTTGGGGTAAAAATGGCGGATGGAAATGAAATTTTCGCTAAGACTATTATTAGCGATGCTGGAGCAATTAATACCTTTTTAAAACTTTTGCCAAAGGAAACTATTGAAAAACATCAATTCAATAATTCATTAAAAAAATTACAACCTGCTGCTGCCCATATAGGTCTGTACATTGGCATTAAAGCAGCTGCCAAAAAATTGGAATTGCCTAAAAATAATTTTTGGCTATTCCCTGATGCTTACGACCATGATGAATTGCAAGCCGCCTATACACATCTCGACGCAACTTTACCAGTCGCTTACATTTCCTTCCCTTCTGCTAAAGACCCAAGTTGGGAAAGTCGTTATCCTGATAGGGCAACCATTGAGGTAATTACCCTAATTCCTTATGAATGGTTTGCTCAATGGGAAGGCACAACCTGGAAAAAAAGGGATGAAAATTATGAACAATTAAAAGAAAAATTGGCACAACAACTATTAGCCCAACTGTTTCGGGTATTGCCCCAATTAAAGGATAAAATTGATTATTATGAGTTATCCACTCCCCTATCCACCGAAAAATTCACGCACCATCCAAAAGGCGCAATTTATGGTATTGCACATACTCCCGAACGTTTTCAACAACGATTATTGAGTGCGACTACGCCTGTAAAAAATTTATACCTAACTGGACAGGATGTTGTCATTGCAAGTATTGGCGGAGGATTGATGGGCGGTATAGTAGCGGCATCTGCTATATTAAAGCGGAATATGTTTAATCAAATCTGGAAACATTAATGGTAACAATTTTCCAGATTCATAGATAATTAACATCTAAATTAAATTATCAAAAAAATATAAATTGTACCAATGAAACGCCAACCAACTTTAACAAAATGAAAAAAGATAAAACGACTAGAATTGTCATTATCGGTGCGGGAGCAGCAGGTCTAACCGCAGCGGAAACCCTGCAAGAAAAAGGCTATCAAAACGTTACCCTTTTAGAAAAAGCCGCAGTAGCTGGAGGAAAATGCCACACGATAGAATTCGAAGGTAGAAATTATGAGTTGGGGGCAGGAATTATCGCAGGTAGCAATAACACTATTTTAGAACTATTGAAAAAAGTAGGGATGGTCCCAAAACTTATGGCATTAGGCCAATTCAATCTCTACGATTTGGAAAAGGGCGGTTTGTGCGATGAGAAAACACCGTTAAAAGAAAGAATCGCCTTTTGGTGGCAATTGTTATTAAACTATCGCCGCTTATCTTTATTGTATCAACCTAATCAGCATCCTGGTTTTGCGAATACGCACCCCGATTTATTCCTACCTTTTTCGGAATGGGCTAAACGGCATAAACTAGATTTGGTACAAAAAAATCTGGAATGTGTCTTTACTGGTTTTGGCTATGGCTATTGGGACAAAATACCTGCGGCCTATGTCTTAAAATATTATAGTTGGGAATCCTTAAAAGCCTATCTTAGAAAAGGGATTTATACCATTCCAGCAGGAATTCAGACTTTATGGAAAAAAATTGCCAAAAATCATCGAGTCCGTTATAATACCACCATTCAGCAAATTCAAAGAAAAACTGAAATTTGTATTAAAACCAAACAACAAGAATTATTTTTTGATGAGCTAATATTAGCTTGTCCATTAGATGAAATCCTACCTTTTTTGGATGCTAGCATTATGGAGAAAACATTATTTTCCAAAATAAAATATAATGATTATCAGACCTACGCTTGTACACTAGAAGGATTTCCGCAACAAACAGGTTTTATCCCTAATCATTTTCACAGCGATAAAAAAGGGCATCCAATTTTATGGTACAAACGCTACTCCGATTCTAATTTTTATACCATTTATGTTTTGGGCGATTGGCAAATATCGGAGTCAGAAATTATTCAGAATATCGAGGTTGCTGTTCAAAAATTAGGTGGTCAACTCAAACAAATCCATTCTATTACACATTGGAAATATTTCCCCCACGTTTCGTCTGAAGACATGAAGGCAGGTTTTTTTGAAAAGTTAGAAAACATGCAAGGAAAAAATAAAACCTATTATATAGGTGAGTTACCCACCTTCTCTATGGTAGAATTAACGGCCGCTTATGCTAAAAATTTAATAGGCAATTATTTTTAACGCACCGCTAACAATGGAAAACGTGTTCTGACAAGTTGGAAGTTCAAGAAGTCAATTCATCCTCTTCAATTCCTATACTGTAAATCTTGCCTTAATAATTACTTGTTCATTATAAATTCCATCACGGACATAATCCCCAATCTCTTATTCTAAAAAAGTTAGCCAATTAATGTCTGCCTCCTTAACTTGTTGGAGGAAAGCTTTCCAATCGTTAACCAAAAACTGATTGGTACTTTCTTGAAATGCTTGCACCAATTGGGTAGCTTGCTCCAGTAATTGTTGTTCTTGTTGAGAAATGGGTCTTGTTCTGGACATTGCTATTTGCTGGACTTCTTTTACTTTTGAATAAGGACTCACTTTGGAAGTTTGCCAAGCACCCAGTTGTCTTTCTGGCCTAGGTGTTTGTCCTGTAGCCTTTAAAATTTTCAATTTTTTTTGCTGCTTTTCTATCCCCAAGAAAAGTGCATCTTTCGGGTCGTACTTTAATTCCTTCAATTGCTTTTCTAATTTTGATAAAGCAGTTTGTTTTTGGTCAATTAATTTCAATAAACCACTCAATTCCTCCACTTGTGCATCCACTCCTTTTTGGTAGACATATAGTTGTGCATCTATCTCTGGGGCTATATCGAATCGAGGGTCAGCTAGCACTTGAACATAAGTAGAATCTTTAAATGATTCCTCCTGTAAAACAATTTTATATTTTCCTGGTAAAACGGGTATGCCTCTTGATTCTTCGTGTATCCATGCCCCTGGCAAGTTAGCTGCTTGCTCATCTAATTTCCAAACTAAATAATTTAAGCCTATTTGAGTAGGTTTTCCTTCTACCTTATTGACGAGTTGCTCCTTTTCATTATAGATATTCGCTGTAATCTTAATGGAAGTTTTAGCTTTAGTCTTTAAATAATAGGGAATTTTTACCTTTTGAAAAACTTTATTCTCGCCTTCAAAGGTTGTATTAAAACCTGTCCATATATTTCCGGGAGGAGCGATAAATAACCCCTTTACCTGTACAGCATCATTCATGGATAAAGCCGTTAATTCATTTTTTAAGCCTCCGCTCGCTACAGTCCGAAGCACATTTAAATCATCCAAAACCCAAATTGCTCGACCAAAAGTACCAACTATCAGCGCAGATTCACTTTCTTGAATCTTAAGGTCCATCGTAGAAACCGATGGAAAACCATTTTTAAATTGTACCCACGTATCTCCTTCGTCTATACTTACCCATAAACCATTCTCTGTCCCTAAAAATACTAAGTTGGGTTCTTTGAAATCTTGAACAACCGATAGCGCATAGCCTTTAACTTTATTTGTATCCGCTAATTTTGTCCAAGTTTTTCCGTAATCATTTGTTTTAAAAAGATAGGGTTGGTAATCTCCCTTTCGGTAATTATTGACAACGACCCAAGCGGAACCTGCCTCGAAACGACTGGCTTTAATTTGCGCTATCCAAGCCTCGTGGGGCATTCCCTTGATATTTTTAGTCAAATTATTCCAAGTTTTGCCACCATCTCTAGTCAATTGCAATTGCCCGTCATCTGTTCCTGCCCAAATAACGGCTTTCTCAATGGAACTGGGTGCGATAGAAAGAATACTGTTATAATTCTCCGCTCCTGAAATATCCAGTGTCAGTCCACCATAATCTCCTTTTTGATGAACTGGGTTATTCGTGGACAAGTCTGGCGATATAATTTCCCAGGTTGCGCCTTTATCGGTGGATTTATGTACAAATTGAGAACCGTAATAAATCGTATTTTCATCAAAAAGGTCTTTGGCAAATGCTGCATTCCAGTTGAAACGCAAACTAGCCCCAAACTGGTCAGCATGTGGTTTGGTGCTACTATAATATCCTGTTAATTTATCATATCGATATAAATCTCCATTCTGAGAAGTACCAAACCCGAAACGAGAATTATCCGCATCTGGTTCGATGTAAAATCCATCACCGCCAACAAGATATTGCCAGTACAAAGTACGAATACCACCTCGTTTCCAAGTATATGCTGAACCTGACCAGTTTCCATTATCTTGCATGCCTCCATAGACATTATAAGGCAAGTCATTATCTGCATTAATATGATAAAATTGGGCTACTGGAATAGTTTCAGGAAAATACCAACTTTTACCATGGTCACGCGTGATACCTATTCCTCCGTCACCACCAATAATAAAATGCTTAGGGTCATTGGGGTTCATCCAAAAGGAGTGAAAATCAGCATGCACGCCTTTGGTTTCATCCGCAGGAATCATTGGCACGGCATCGAAGGTTTTACCACCATCATAACTTAATGTCAAGGGCTGATAAATATTATACAATCTATTGGGGTCTTTAGAATCTACTGCCAATTCTTGGAAATAGAAGGGGCGATTGTTCGTAAATTTGGGATTGTCATTGATTTCATACCAACTTAGTCCTCCATTATCACTTCTATACAAGGCATTTTTCGTCGCCTCTATTTTGGCATAAATTCGATTAGGATCAGATGGAGCAATGGCTAGTCCAATTCTTCCTAATTCACCTAATGGAAGCCCGTCCGCATCTGTATATCTTTTCCATGTTTTACCACCATCATAAGTAATAAAAAGACCGGAACCAGCACCACCAGAGGTGAAATAATAAGGTGTTCTACGATGTTCATAAACAGCCGCTATTAATTTATTGGGATTGGTCGGATCCATCACTAAATCTGCAATGCCTGATTGATTATTGGTAAAAAGTATCTTTTCCCAAGTCTCTCCCCCATCGCTTGTTTTATATAAACCCCGATTTTCGCTGGGCTTAAAAGGGTCACCCATAGCGCCCACATAAACGATCTCTGGATTGGTGGGATGGATGATAATCCTATGGATTGTTTTCGTAGCTTCGAGACCAAGATGCGACCAAGTTAATCCCCCATCAAGGCTTTTAAAAATGCCCATACCCAAATTCATAGAATTTCTGGGATTTCCTTCACCAGTTCCTACCCAAACCACACTTGGATTATCTTGTTGAATGGCAACCGCTCCAATATTTTGAGTTGGTTGATCATCAAATACAGGCTTCCACGCAGTTCCACCATTTTCAGATTTCCATACGCCTCCAGAAGCAGCCCCCAAATAAATGATATTTGGATTGTCACTAACTGCATCAATAGCTGTAATTCGACCACTCATATTAGCGGGTCCAACATTTCGAATGTTCAAATTTTTAAAATTCGATAAGTCCAATTGTTGTGCTTGTACGAGTGAAGTAAGGAATATTAGTAGAAAAATTAATCTTGATTGCATTTGTTACTTTGTGAAATATGTTTTTGTTAAAATACCCAATTGGCGCTATTTTTTAGCATTGAAAAAGTAGTAACTGTAGATATTTCAAGTCTCCAGTCAAGCTAGGCTGTTCAGAATGTGGGATAAAGTTTCTTTGATTTTTGAGTGGGCGGCAAAAATCATAAATCTTAAATCATAGTTCATACATCATAAATCCATCTAATTTTTACGTGACAGATTTATTATTTAAGATGTATGAACTATCATTCGCATAAGCCCTATCCAACATCATTATCTGTTCAAAAAATACGGGGCTAAAACTTCCGCCCTTTCGTATAAGGAGCTCCTGCCGCCTCCAAAATTGCTTCATATTTTTCTAAGTCTTGAAAATAAGTCTGAACATCTTCCTTAAATTGGGTAAAATCACGAGTGGCAATTTCAAGATTATCTTGATAAGTTTGGGTTGGCATTTGTCTGGTCCCCCAATGTCCATATGCGACTCCCCCTACTCTACCACTAATAGAAGGTAACGTTGATTCATCTAAACCTTGACGAATTGGGTCGCCCCACAGACGCATCCGTAATTCTCCCAAATTATTCTTGAGTTCTTTCAATTTGGCAAAATGTACAGCAGTCGCTTTTGGTGTCTGTTTTAAAGCAGCGTCAATAAATCGTAACCGTTCATTTGCTTCTGATATTTTCCGACTGGCACTAGAAATTTGCCGCATCAAATCACTGGTCTTTTTTTGAAATTCCGCCACCTCCTTAAAATCTATATCGTCTCCTGAAGTAGGAACTGGTTTTACTATAAATGACTGAGATGCACCTTGTGATTCTAGTTGTCCGTTATGTTCCATAAACAATTCGACGCTATATTTCCCTGGAGCCGCTAGTGGGCCTTCGGCATCTCCTACCCAAGGTGGTTTAAAAGCAGGGGTCGTCAAATTAATCGGATCAGGAGCTGACAATTTAAGATCCCAACTTGTCCGATGTAAGCCATTTTTAGCAACACCGGGTATCCACCTTACTTGATTTCCAGCTTCATCCCGAACTAATAACAAAATCTGCGGCTCACTTTCGGTTGATTCTGTTCGCAGTTTTTCCCAACCAGGAAAAGGGACATTCACATTTTGTTTACGTGCATTTTTTTTCGCTTCTTGACGTTCCATTTTTGCCGTTTTAGGCATATTCTGCAAATAATAAGTAAAGACTGCTCCATAAGGTGGGTTAGCTGCTGCAAAACTAGTGGAACCTAAAGTAGGCATTCCTTTAGCCTGCGATGGAACAGCAGGAATATACCACCAAGCGTCTCTTACAGAAAACAGTGTATTCGAGGATGCTTTCATAGCAGCGCTAATATTTCTAAGTGCCGAATAATCATCTAACACATAAAAACCTCGACCAAAAGTAGCGCCCACTAAATCATTATCTCTTTGATGTAACTCAATATCTCTAAATGGAATGGTTGGTACGCCTGCTTGTAACTTTACCCAATTCACACCTTTATTATAAGAAAAATAAAGTCCAAATTCGGTCCCTATAAATAATAGATTCTCTGCTTTATGGTCTTGTTTCACTACCCAGACAATCGTCCCCTTTGGCAAATCGCCCGCAATGGACTGCCAAGAGCGACCACGATTGGTACTCATAAAAAGATATGGCTGGTAGTCTCCAAATTTATGGGCATCTGCTACTGCAAAAACCGTATTTTCGTCATGCCTGGAGGCTTCGATGTCATTAATAAAAGACCGTGCAGGAACTTTAGGCAATGCCCCACTCTTTCGCCAATTTTGACCACCATCTTCACTAATCTGAATTAGACCATCATCCGAACCAGTATAGAGTAATCCTTCCAACAAAGGAGATTCCGATATGGATGTAAGCGTGGCATACTTGGACATCGCCCCATTATCGTACAAAGCATCTACACTCCAGACTCTATCCATCATTTCCAATTCATAGCGATTCGTATTCGTCGTCAAATCTTTGCTGATTGGTGTCCATGCATTTCCTTGGTCATCACTTCGCCATAGCCTTTGCGACCCAAAATAAATCCGATTATTATCGTGTGGGCTAATCAAAATGGGGCTATCCCAATTCCATCTTTCGGGTGCATCGTTAGGCCCTGCCTGTGGTTGAATATTTAATACTTCATGGCTTCGTCGATCATATCGATGCAAAAGTCCTCCTTGTATTTCTATATAAGCAATATTGGAATCTTTTGGGTCAAAATGCGAATCATAACCATCTGCTCCTAAAGGTACATACCAATCTTGATTCCGTACGCCCTCTACAGTCATCGTACGGGAAGGGCCAATCAACGTACCCAAATCCTGCGCGCCTCCAACAATGTTATAAAATGGTTCGGTATTATCCAATCCAAGCTTATAAAATTGCGAGATGGGCAAATTTGGAAAATGTCGCCATTTGATGCCTTCATCAAAACTCTCATACAAACCAGCGTCAGTTCCAGCAAGTAAATGTTGACCATTATTGGGGTCTATCCAAAAAGCATGGTTATCGCTATGTTTTTCCCGTCCTGTTCCAAGATAATCGAAGCTTTTACCACCATCTCTTGAGACATGAATAAAAACATCCATTTGATAAATTAAATCTGGATTCTCTGGAGAGACCTCAATTTCTTGGTAATAGTGTGGACCTGTACCTCCAGATGTGTAACTACTACGTTTTTCCCAACTTTCTCCTTTATCCGTAGATTTGTAAAACCCTTTCTCCTTATTATTGGCCTCAATCGTAGCATATACTAAATTGGGATTAGCAGGCGTAACCGCAAGCCCAATTTTTCCCATATCACCTTTTGGTAAACCCGTTTTTACCTGCTGCCAAACGTCACCATTATTCGTAGATTTATATATTCCCGATTGTGGTCCTCCAGCAAGCAATGACCAAGTATGTCGACGACGCTGATAGGTTGCAGCATATACTATATCTGGATTGGAAGGGTCGAATTCTAAATCAGTTACTCCTGTGTTTTTATCGATTTCCAAGACTAATTGCCAAGTTTTTCCACCATCCTGCGTTTTATACACACCACGATCGCCACCTGATGACCATAAAGGGCCTTCCGCTGCTACTAATACGACGGCACTATTTCTAGGGTCTATCAATATCTTACCAATATGCTCAGATTTGGCAAGCCCCATTTGATCCCAAGTTTTTCCACCATTCTTACTACGATAGACGCCATCTCCCCAACCAACATGACGACCACTCACATTCTCCCCAGTACCTACCCAGACAACATCTGTATTGTTGGGGTCAATAGCTATTGTTCCAATGGAATAGGAAGACTGATTCTCAAAAATGGGCTGCCAAGTGATGCCACTATTGCTGGTTTTCCACAAATTCCCTGAACCTGCTGCCACATACCAAGTACTCTGATTAGTTGGACTTACGGCAATATCTGAAATACGTCCTCCCATTAGTGCTGGACCTATACTCCGAAGTTGGAGACCATTAACTGCGTCGGTGATGGCTTGATTATTTTCTTTTTGAGCAAAGTTGCCCGTAAAAGGAAAGGTAAAGGCAGCTATCCATAAAAAAATTATATAAAACTTATTATTTAGCATAAGGAAGATTTTAAGGTTAGGATTTGAGTTTTAATTTTTGCATCGAATTCCATTTTGGCTCAATATACGATGGCTTGCGCAAAATTTTAAATTTTTTCTTTCCTTACCAATCGATGCGATATATTTATAGGATTGTTGATCATTTTATTAACGTACCGTAATTTTCCAGCTTGTGAAGATAAAATTAATTTTTAAAATCCTATCCTATTCTGGAATAACAGAGATAGAAACCTATTTACATAATAAAATTTTTAACTTTGTCGAATAGGGTATTCCTCAATGAGCAACAAAACGGAACAGTACAATATATGGAAAAGAAAAAAAGATTCTACTTAATTTTAATAATTGGTATCGTATGTTTATTTAGCTTACAAAGCTGTAGTTCGTATTCCTTTGGTGTAATTGCCGATTGTCAGTATTGCAAAGAAGCGGGAAAAGGTGTCAGAAAATATGCCAAGTCTGACACAAAATTGGCCGAATGTGTCAGTCATTTGAACACCCTAGATTTGGCCTATACGATTCATCTAGGTGATTTTATAGACCGTGATTGGGAAAGCTTCGATGTGGTCACCCCTATTTATAACAGGCTCAATATGCCCCATTATCACGTACTGGGTAATCACGATTTTTCTGTGGTTGATGAGAAAAAATCAGCGGTAATCAAAAAAATGGAAATGCCTAATGATTATTATGATTTTGAAGTAAAAGGTTGGCGTTTTATAGTGCTTAATGGGAATGATATAAGCTTTCATGCTTATCCAAAAGATAGTGAAAATTATAAACTAGCTGTCGAATATTATACCCAAAATAAGCTAGACAATCCAAAATGGAATGGGGCACTTGGCGTAACTCAGCTTAATTGGCTTAAAGCAGTTTTGGAAAAGGCGACTAAAAACGAAGAACAAGTAGTACTCTATTGTCATTTTCCTGTTTATCCAGAAAATAGACACAACCTATGGAATGCCAAGGAGGTTATTGATATCATTGAGGATTATCCCTGTGTAAAAGCCTATATAAATGGGCATAATCACGAGGGGAATTATGGGCAAAAAAATGGTGTTCATTATCTAACGATGAAAGGAATGGTGGATACAGAAGAAAGTGCCTATGGCGTTATAAAAGTCAATAAAGAATATTTAATAATTGAGGGATATGGTAGGGAATTGAATAGGACTTTACAATTAAGAAAGTCCGCTAGTATTCTAAAATAATTTAAAATAAAAAAATGGTACAGAAAATTGTCCTTACTGTCAGCTTCTTTCTTTTTTTAGGAATAGGAAATGCCATCACTCAAGATTTATCCTTTCGCCCTTTATTCAATGGCAAAGACTTAAATGGTTGGGTTGATGTAAATACGGCCAAAGATACTTGGAGTGTCAAAGACAGCGTGCTTATTTGCACGGAGCATCCCATTGGGGTCATGCGTACGGATAGACAATACGAAAATTTCATACTAGAAATTGAATGGAAACATTTAGAAGCAGGCGGCAATTCTGGCGTTTTTATATGGAGCGAAGGGACGCCTTATGAAGGAAAGCGGCTCACCAAAGCCATAGAAGTACAAATGTTGGAACTCGAATATGCCACACAGCACAATCGAACAGATGCTTATGTTCATGGAGAACTATTCCCTACCATGGGAATGACGGCTGTTCCAGATAATCCCAGAGGCATCCGCAGTAAATCAATCGAAAAAAGATGCACTGGAAAAGGAACGTGGAATAAATACATTGTTGTTTGTGTAGATGGTACAGTAAAATTATCGGTAAATGGAAAATTTGTGAATGGCCTGAGTAAGTCTGAACGTAAAAAAGGCTATATCTGTTTAGAAGCAGAAGGCGCTGAAATTCATTTTAAAAATATAAGGATTATGGAACTTCCTGCTGGGGTTACTAGTGCTGAACAAACTGCTCCTATAATACATTAAATGGATTTGTAATTTTTCCGTTATTAGCCCCAAAGGGCGAAATATAGTAACTTAGCTAATTTTGATGGATACGTAAATCTTAATTGAAATTTATTTATTTATTTCGTTAAATAACGATTTAAATATAAAGCTATCTAAAATGTCTATTTTTAAAGTTTACAAAATTTCTGCAAGCTTAATTTATCATCCCTTTCTCTGGATTTAAACTTAGCTATCAATTAAAAGCTATCTCTTTATTTCGTTAAATCGTCATTAACAACGCTTAGATTTTTGTAAACAACTTCCAGCGATTGGATTCGAATGGTACAATGCCCAGAATGCGGAGGAACGATGAAGTATTTATTTATTTCATTAAATAACGATTTAAGTAAAATGCCTCCTACAATGCCTATTTTTAAAACTTGCAGGATTTCTTAAGCTTGATT
>JAFMDF010000631.1 GCA_017857395.1 Bacteroidota bacterium
AACTTGGAAGATTTTAGTTGATTTGGCTAATTATTTTTTTCTCTTTGCCTTAGAGTTTGTTTTAAGTAAATTATAGCGATAAGAATTTACTTTTTATTCGATAAAGGGATAATTCCTGCTTCTACTCGAAACTGCCTATTCTCCCCTATTTGTGGCAACTCCTTAGGCAAAAAAACAATCGTCGAATCATTTAGTTTATGGGCAACATAAATCTCTTCATTTTTCACATATTTTATTCTGAAATAATTATAAACTTGAAATTCAATTGGTAAGGTTATTTCCATAGTACCATCTCGTACGAAACAGTCCTCTTTTTCATTCGCTAAAAATGCTCCTCTAGGCATATAACAAGCATTTATAACGCCTAAAAACATCCACAAAATAATATGTATAGGTCTAATTTTGATATGACTGATTTTTAGCATTTCGACAATAATTCGTAACTTTTTGAGACCAATTTACACTTTCTTACGTTTATATATACAGAAACACTACTTTCTCGTAGGATTGTGGGTGCCGGTCGAAGGGAAATCGGCGCCCGCTTTTTTTTATTTTATAGCTTGCCTTTATTTCCAACCTAATCAATCAATAAACCTCCGACTTTATCATTTCCATAGCTGATTATTCTTTTTTGAAACTACTATACATTTTTATGTTTTTCATTTAAAACAAGACGGCAATGGGAAATTGCCGCCTTATTTTCAAGAGGACTATTTTTTTGGTATAATAGTGTAATTATTTTTTATATTTGTGCTAGGACAACTTGGATAGTTGTTATGTGTTCTCACCAATTAATTCAAAATCAATAAAATATATAAAACGAGTTTATTCGATTCAAAAATCAAAACTAATTTTCAGGTGGTTTTGGAATAGCATTTTGTATAAGAATTAAACTTAAATTTAATAGAAGCAAACCAAAAATTAATAAACTCCAAGTTGAAAGAGTAGGAACTAAACTAACCACACGAGGTGGTGGCGGCAATGAAATAGAGGTTATACCAAAAACTAAATCTGAGGGTACAATCTCATCAAAATCGTTTTGATCCGTAATTTCAAAAGAGAATTGTCCATTAGGAAGGTCGGGCCTTGCAGGAAATCCGACTGGCTGCATATCAAAGGTTACACTATCTACACCCCCAACTGCAAAGGCATACAAAGAATCAATAGAAATTGGAAATGGAACTGTTAAGTCCAAAGTAATCAATCCAGAGGCTTGATTAGAAAATTTTTGATAAGGAACACCATAAACAATATCTTCCCCATCTCCTTCAATAAGATATAATTCTACATTTCCTCCTGAGGTTTTAACTTGAATAGATGTTATAGTCCCAGTTTCACAAGCAATAAATTGCTGCCCTGCTAAAGAACTACCTAATAAAGTAGTTCGCTTGGATTTTTTGTATTATCTATTGTACAATCTGCATAAATACTTACTGGCAAGCTAAATATAAAAACTTGTAGAATAACTTGAATTAAAATTTTCATGTAACTTTTTTTCACTATTATTATCGTATTCAAAAATATAGCCAATCTAATAGGTTTAATCATCATTTCTCCAATATCTACCTTCCTGAATTAAAATCACTTTTTTTACAATTCTTTCGGTAGATGTCTGTAAAATCACATAATACATCCCCCCTTGAAATTGTTCGTTCGTTAATAAAATTTCATAATCCCCAGCTACCAGTTTTTGAAGGCTCAAAGGCTGCTTAATCATTCTACCTGCTTGATCAAAAACCTGTATAGAAACCAAATCGTCTTGAGGTAGTCGGAAATTTAATTTCGCTTGATCAACAAAAGGGTTGGGACTAACTTTAAAAGTTAGCGGTTCCTGACTAATCTGAGTGGGTATTTCAATAAATGCCTGTTCTACTATTTCGTCATTTTCAATTACTACTTTTGGAATAACACAAGATTCTATCACAGCATGAAAATTACTACCTGCAGTAGCATGAAAACAAGGATGGAGTATAATTGATTCTCCTGCTTTATAAGTAACTGTATTACCTGGCATTACAATTGCAGATGAGGTGATTTCACTAGCTGCTCGATAAGTACCTGTTGGCACTTGACGATTAAATACTCCAGGAATTGATACTTTTTCTGGACAAGGCAAACTACCATCTCCTTCTTCCCCAAAAATAGGATTCATAGCAACAGCAACTACTTCGGAGGCAACTTCTGCACAAATTCCACTTTTCACAATAGCACGGAAAAAAGTAGATTCAGTCATATTTTCAACTGTCAACATATTACTTGTGTTATTAATTTCGGTAAATTCCATAAAATCCATTGTTTCGGAGGACTGCCATTTAAGGATGCTACCAATATGCCCATTTAGTGTTAACTTCGCCAATTCTTCTTCATCACAATTAATTGGAAGAAAGGTAATAGTTCCCCCTACACTTGCCGCATCTACCGTCACTGTTGCTATAGCGGAATTGGCTATATCGCATACGCCGCTTTTGACCACCGCTCTATAATAAGTCGTACTTGTCAAGTCTTCCGCAATAT
>JAFMDF010000279.1 GCA_017857395.1 Bacteroidota bacterium
AAGCAATAGTTTTGCCTATTTTTTTTGAACGTCTTTCCGTCCAAAGTCTAAATTAATTAGAAATAACAATTTTATTTGATTAATTGAAAAATGGAACTTTTTCTCAACAATAATAGTTATATATTTGCGCTTCCCGAAAAGTCGGGACGCTAATCTATCTGAAAAACTTTTAAATTTTACATTTAGAATTTTCAATTTTAGATTAACCTTTCGGGGCCGTATTGGAATCGACAGGAAAGATTACTTTATAGTAAGCATGTCGGGGCAAGGTTGTTTACCCCGCAAAAAATAATAATCAAAACTTTTAATTGACAATCGTCAGTTAGCTATGGCTGCCTAATTCTAGGAATTAGCGCACCATTGAGTTCTGCGCTTGACGCCTAATACACAGCGTACTACTCATCAACCAACCCTTAGGCTAGTGGAACAGGATTAATCCGTCTGTTCGGCGAAATTAAGGAAATAAGGCTAGAGACTGGTTGGTTACGGCACCTACCTTTAGCTCGAAAACCTAAGCAGTGACTAAGCATGTAGAAGGCTATAGGGGGCTTTGTCTGGACGAGGGTTCGACTCCCTCCGGCTCCACAACTATACTTTTTAATGGGGTATTCGTGATTTAAAAAATCATAAATCTGAAATCATACATCATCAATCATATATCTGTCACGTTTTATTTAGATGGATTTATGATTTAAGATGTATGAGCTATGATTTAAGATTTGGAAATCACCGCCGAATTTTCGATGTTAAACTGTTAATAGTATAAAAAGTAAAATTTATAGAAACCTCACAAATTTGATTTTGTGAGGTTTTTGTGTTTTTAGTATTGGAAATTATTGGACTGTAAAGCGCTATAAGTATACCTTTTCTAAACCTTCGAGCAGCAAACACCTTTGCTTTTGACAAAATATAAACCTAAATTTACATATAGACCAATATCATAACAAATCATCAATATGGATTCAGCTGCTTTCAAAATACAAGTTAATCAATTATCTCCTGCCTTCATTCAGGAGATGAAAGAAAAATATGGAGAGGCAGAACTAGAAATAAAAGTCAATAGAAAGCCTGATTTTATTCCTTTAAAAGAAGCCGAATTTTGGGCAATTATTGATTTGTTAGACTGGGATAAAGAAACTGATGAAGCAATTTTAGCGCCTGCCATCCAACAATTAAAGCGTAAACCTATTGCACATATTTATGCTTTTGAAGATATACTTTCCGAGAAATTATTCCAATTAGACCAACTACAATTTGCCGAAAATATAGGAGAAAATGCCTACCAAAAAGATAAATATTTTTCGGTCGATGTTTTCCTATATGCCCGTGCTTGTGTAGTAGCGAATGGCAAAGTAGCCTTTGAAGAAGTGCTAGGAAATCCTCAATCTATGCCAAAAGGTATGACTTTTGAACCTTTGCTTTCATTGGCAGCAAAAACTTATGCCTTGAAAACAGGTAGAATCTTTAATTATACTCCATTTTTTAATTACGAAACCTAGGCTAATAAGCCTCTTTATTGATATATTTGTATTCTCATAATGTTTATCCAGAATTCATAAAATCAATGACAGAAAACACAAACAAAATTAAAGCGTCTACAGATACTACACCACCAATAAAACCTTTCACCATTCTCTCCGAAAAAGCTAGTAAAATTTTTATTTGGGTGGGTATTGCCGTTATTGTAATAAGTTTATTCCTTTTTTTATGGCATGGAAATATTAACCCAAGTGCAGATATAAAACCAGATTTCATTGCTCAATTAGGGGATTTTGTTGGTGGTGTTGCAGGCTCAATTTGGGCATTAGCAGGAATTATATTGTTCTATGTTACCCTTCAAGAGCAAAAAAAAGAATTTTCAAAAACTCAGGCAATCTTTAAAATACAAAATAAAACGCAGGAGCTAGCACAATTTGAAACCTCTTTTTATAATTTGATGGAGCTGTTTCAATCTATTGTTTCTCAGATAGAAATAGATTACGAAGAGAAAATAATCTTGAGTGAGACTGTATATGACAACCCGAGAAGTTTTGTTCCAAATATAGTACACCCTGAGGTATCTCAAATTATTCAAAAAAGCCATAAAGGAAAAGAGTGCTTTATTTCCATTTACAAACAAATTAACTTAGAGAAGATTAATGAAGCAAGTTTAAATACAAAAAAAGAGGATATTCGTATTTATGAGCAGATATTTAGTGAATATGAAGGTTATTTAGAACCGTATTTTTCTTTACTTAATGAAATTCTAATTAAAATAGAAAATGTACCAAAAGATATTGATAAGAACTACTATGCACGAATAGTTGGAGCATACCTAACAACTACTGAAAAAGAATTAATCAAAATTTATATGCTTACTTATCTAGTTAGCCCAACTCTAAAATCACACTATGACAAAATCATCACTAATTGACTATAGTCATAATAGATACTGTAAATTACAAAAAAGAACTGCTGGTTAAGACTTCTATTTTTTACGTCTCTGGCATGTATAGTCATAAAAACAGAACTACCAATTTTTGAGTAAGATGGAAAATTTTAGTTGGAGGCGAAAAATATAATGGCGGTAGTCACTCTTAAAAACATTCAATTTAAAATTAATGCTTGATAACTATTCTTATAAAGAAGAAATAAAAAATGCCAACGAAAAAGGACTACTAGGAAATCTTGAAAATGTTTACTTGAATTCAGAAAACGACGATGATTATTTAGAATTTGATGGTGTATTTCGATATTTTAAGTTTGCATTAGAAAATAGTATTTCATACAAATTGACTCCTAATGTTGTTTATTTTTCTAAAAAAGGAATATTAAATGCTCGCGCCACAAAAAGTAATGGGTATTTTATAATGGAGATTGCTAAAGGACTAATTGAGGGATTGATTTATTTCTTTTTATTAAAAAAAAACCTTGACAAACAGATTAAAATTCAGGGATTTATTATTTTTTTGGAGAATACAGGTATAAAGTTAAATTCCTTTTTATATGAGGTAGCGATTCTATATTCATTCTATCATGAGGAGGCACACCTTATTCAGAAATCAGAATTAGGTTTTTCAGCTGCCGAAATTAATAATAGCAATGAATGGTCAATAGAAGAAAAGCATAATCTTGAATTGGATGCAGATGAATTCGCAGGAATTAATCTCTCTAGACATGTTGTTCAAAAATTTTTGTCGATTGAAAAAAAAAATCAGAATAAGGATGTTTTTGAAAAAATTTTAATTACCTGTTCTACTTCTATATTGCTTTACCGATTAAAGGTAGACCCGAATAAGGAAATGTATTTTTTAGAAAAAAAAGAAATTTCTCACCCTCATACAGTAAATAGAGTTATTACTATATTATTTGGTTTAATAAATTACTCTACTAAAGTAGTGATTGGAAATCAGTCAATTAATTATAAAATTGATGCTATAAAATTGATTAAGGATTCGTTAAGTATTGCTAATGATTTAGCTCCAACTATAGCAGATGATTTTCAACTAATTGACAAATTTATAGCAGATATAGAAAATAATGGAAGAGATATATTTACTTATATTAAGTTGTTAGAGAATAAAAGAAGACTCAACTCAACTTTAGCTGTAAGTAAATTCAATTCATTAGCAAAGAAGGTATAGAGTCCCACTATTATTCATGCCAAGAGCTACTAAATAAGCTGAAAGAGTAACCTATTTTCAATCTAAAAAGAGCCTGCCAACGATTTCTCTAAAAATTTAAACTATAAATACCTTCTATTAAGTACCTTTATCCCATCAAAAAAATCTAAAACCACAACATGCACAAACTAACCACCATCCTACTAATAGCAACCACCCTCTTCCTATCCTGCCAACAAAAAGAAACCCAAAAATCCCCACCCAAAATAGCCATAGCAGGGTTCGCCATAGAATCCAGCACCTTCTCCCCAGCCAAAACAGAAGAAGCCGCCTTCCATGCCAGCTACAAAGACGGCATATTCTACCAATATCCATTTTTAGCCAAAACAGCTCCCCTTCGACAAAAAGCGGAATGGTATCCGACGGTAAGAGGACATGCCTTACCTGGGGGAATCGTAACCAAAGAAGCGTATGAATCCTTATTGGGGAAGACCTTAAAATTATTAAAAGAAAATGTGCCTTATGATGGCTTGTTTTTAGACATTCACGGAGCGATGAGTGTAGAAGGATTGGACGACCCAGAAGGAGATATGATTGTTAGGATAAGAGAAGTGGTGGGGAACAAAACGATGATTTCAACGGTGATGGATTTACATGGAAATGTATCGAAAAGATTAGCGGCGAATACCGATTTAATGACTTGTTTTCGGATGGCGCCGCATGAAGATGCGATGGACTCTAAAAAACGAGCGATGGTTAATTTATTGGATAGATTGGCGAGTGGAAAAGGCAAACCAAAGTATAAAGTGCGGATAAAAGTGCCTATTTTATTGCCTGGAGAAAAAACGAGTACTAGAGTAGAACCGGGGAAAAGTTTATATGCCAAAATACAACCCTTGACCGAACAAGCCGGCGTAATTGATGCCGCTATTTGGATGGGCTATCCTTGGGCGGATGAACCTCGGAATCATGGGGTCGTGATGGCAGTCGGAGATGATAAAGCACAAGTAACCAATGCCGCAGAAACCTTAGCCCAAGCCTTTTGGGCCGTGAAAGATGAATTTGAGTTTATTGCGCCAACGGTCAATTGGGAGGAAAGTATTCCCGCAGCCATTAAAAGTGATAAACGACCTTTTTTTATTAGCGATATGGGCGATAATCCAACCGCAGGTGGGGCAGGAGATGTCACTTGGACTTTGACTAAAATTTTAGCAGATAAAGACATTGCCGCTAATCCAGCCTTACAAGTCATTTATGCGTCGATTCCTGGGCCAAAATTGATTGAAGCCGCGCTGAAAGTAGGTAAAGGAGGCACGGTTTCGGCAATGGTTGGCGCAGCCGTTGATAATCGTTATGCGCCGCCTATTCAATTAACGGGAACGGTGGAAGCGATTAAAGAAGGAGACAAAAATGCGGAGGTAGAAGTCGTGGTTAAAGTGAATAATGTTTATGTCATTGTGACCAAAAAGAGAAAGCCTTATCATTATGAAAAAGACTTTACAGAACTAGGTTTGGATATTAGAACGGCAGATATTGTCTTTGTGAAAATTGGTTATTTAGTGCCAGAATTGTATGATATTCAAAAAGGTTGGCTGATGGCATTGACGCCTGGCGGGGTGGACCAAGATTTACATCGGTTGTATTATAAACGAATTCAGCGACCGATGTTTCCAGTTGATGAGTTTTCAAGCGAGCCTGATTTGTCGGCAGAGTTGATTCCTGTGGTGGAATAGAAGGCTTAATGCTAAGGGGAAATAGTTAAAACAAAGCGGCTGTGGAAAACAGCCGCCTTGTCGGTGCTTATTAGGCGGCTGTTTCCCACAGCCACCTAATTTTAAGATACCCATCTAACCCCTCTTTATTAAAAGGAAACCAAATATCCGTTGGAGATATAATCCGTTGGGGCTTAAAAAACGCAACGGATTATTTTTTTACGAGTTGTTATTAATTAGTTAAACCAGATTGAGGCGATAGGAAAACGGTATCATTTTACGGCAATTACCCTTATATTTGTACGGAACGATGATTCCAAAACAAATGGAATTCTATCCATAATAACCAAAAATTAAAATATGCGATTGATAAAATTATTAGGTATGATAGCGGCGATGATTTGTGTAATGGCAACAACTTCTTATGCCCAAACAGGAGAATCTGCAAGTACGACGGAGCTTACAACGGAAACTGCCGTAGCCGCCAAAACAATCAAAGTAAAAGTCAAAGGCGTTGGTTGTGCGAGAGATTTACAAGCGATTTCTATGAGTGTGGCAAAAGTAAATGGGGTAAGTATTTGTGAAACGCTTAAAAAAGGGGCGACAACTACTTTTTCGGTAACGTTTAACCCGAGTGTGGCGGATGAAAAGGAGATTTATTCGGCAGTTGAAGATACGCCAGGTTGTAGTAATCAGACGGCTCGACCTTATAAAGTGAAACTGTAGAACCTTAAAGGTAAGTAGACAATGCAGGTCAGGAGACCTGCGGATAGCGGTTTCTAGTCTGGAGACTAGAAACATCGGTGCTATTTTCTGAATCCGATATTCCTAGTCTCCAGACTAGGAATCAGTATCTCGTCGTCTCCTGACGACTCAAACTTTGAGCACTTATAGCGAAAGTTGTTAAATTGTTGTGAAGAATACTATTGCCCAAACAATCACAGCCATTTAGCAGTTTAATTCAAAAAAATAAAGTTACTGACTGTAAATCGTGAACATTGAATCAACTAATAAAATTAGCCGTCCTTATTTTTTGCCTTTCTCCATTTATGGGGCATGGGCAAACCATTACAGGAATGGTGCTGAATACTGACCGAGAACCTTTAATCGGCGCAAATTTATATTGGTCAGGCACGAATATAGGAACGGTAACAGATACAGACGGATATTTTGAACTCTCCATTAATAATCAAACCACCAATCTATTAGTCATAAGTTATGTAGGGCACGAAACAGATACGATTGACCTAACTATAAACCAATCAACCAAACTTTCCATTACCTTAAAAGCGACAAATACGCTAAGTCAAGTGACTGTCTCTGGTCAGCAAGATGCCGTTATCATTTCCAATATCAAAGCGATTAAAAGTGAGCAAATTACCCAAACCAGTTTGCGACAAGCGGCTTGTTGTGATTTAGCAGGTTGTTTTGGCGGTCAATCAACGGTGACCCCACAAACGACGAATGTGGTGACCAATGCTAAAGAATTGCGAATTTTAGGTTTGTCGGGGGTATATAATCAAGTGTTAATAGATGGGTTTCCATTGATTAAAGGTTTGGCTTATACCTATGGTATTAGTAGTATTCCAGGGACTTTAGTGGATAATATTTTTATTGCTAAAGGAGCAAATAGTGTTTTGCAAGGCTATGAAAGTATTAGTGGACAAATCAATGTACAAACGGTCAATCCAAGGACGACGGATAAGTTATTAGTCAACGGCTATGTGAATAGTTTTATGGAAAAGCATTTTAATGTGAATTATGCTTTTAAGAAAGGAGAATGGCATAGTTTGGCGACTTTTGGCACCGTTCAGCCTGCTAAAAAAGTGGATGGTGATGCCGATAATTTTTTAGACTTGCCTTTATTGACTCGTTATACTTTTGGTAATAAATGGGTCTATGGCAATCCAAGTGAATGGGGTTGGAATAGTCAAGTAAATCTACGCTATATCAACGAAGAACGGGTTGGTGGGCAAAGTCATTTTAATCCAGCAACCGACCTAGGGAGTTCTACCGTTTATGGACAAACCGTACAATTGAACCAACCCGAAGCATCTATCAAAACAGGATTTAGATGGGATGATATTCATAATTTAACTGCTTTCGTTTCTGCTTTTCAGCAAAGTCAAAATTCGTATTTTGGTTTAACGAAATACGATGCGGAACAAGTTTACTTTTATGGTAATCTGCAATATGAATATACGTATAAAGAAAAGCATACCTTAAAAACAGGATTTAGTTATCGGTATTCCAACTTAGAAGAAGACCTCGCTTTTTCCGATGATATATTGACCAGAACTTATGCAGGTAATTATCAGTTAAAAGAAAAGACACCAGGCTTTTTTGCAGAGAATACGCTCTATTTATTTGATGATAAATTGACTTGGATGGTTGGTGTCAGAGGAGATGACCACAATCAATTTGGTTTTGAATTAACGCCAAGAACCTTATTAAAATATTCCTTTTCGCCAGAAACGGTGGTGCGGGCAAATGTTGGAACAGGTTGGAGAACGGTTAATCTATTTAGTGAGAATATTGGTTTATTGGTCAGTTCTAGAGATATTTTAATTGCGGATGATTTAGCGCCAGAAAAAGCGACGAACTACGGCATTAACTTTACCCATAAATTTGAAGGTTTAACAGCAGGCGGTGTTTTAAGTGTGGATTATTACCGAACAGATTTCCAAAATCAAATTTTTCCAGATTACGATACCGACCCACAAAAAGCGATTATCCAAAACTTTAGGGATAAAAGTGTAAGTAACGGTTTTCAAGCCGAAGTTGCCCTACATTTTAACGAGCAATTTAATTGGAAAATAGGCTATACGCATTTAGATGTCTATCGGGTTATTGACGAACAAAAACAACAATTGCCCTTTAATGCCAAGCATAAAATCCTATCCACTTTTAGTTACCAACCAGTATCAAAAAAATATCACTTCGATGCTAATTTTCATTGGTATGGACAACAACGTTTACCCAATACGCAACAGAATCCAGTTGAATTTCAGCGCCCTGATTTTTCCAAGCCTTATACGGTGGTCAATGCGCAATTTACTTATAACTTAAAGCGATTTGAAATATATACTGGCGTAGAAAATATTTTTAATTTTCGACAGAACCGAGCTATTTTAAGTTGGGAAAACCCTTTTAGCCCTTATTTTGATACTTCTTCTGTATGGGGACCAACTCGGGGACGAGAGGTTTATTTGGGGTTTCGGTTTCGGATTGTAGAGTAACTAAAATAATACATAAATCAACTATACAAATTTTCATCTGTGGAGGTTATCCGTGGGAAACTAAAGTGTGTTTGCTTCCACGGATGATTTTGCTATTAAAATATTTTGTGGTTGTATCCTTAAATAAAAAATATAAATCCTATTCTTTTGATTATATTTGCTACAGAACGATAAAAGTTAGGGATGAGGTAATTAATAATATATCAGAAATGACGAGGTTATTTTTTCTTTTAGCAAGGCAATTTTTTTCAGCATAGCCGTTGCTATACTAGAAACGGTCAAGTTTTGTGAATTGTTAAGAAAATCTTAACAAAAATATAACTATTTGATTATCAATGTTAAAACTAACGTTTTGCAAGCATAAATCTTGGATTTAAAATCAAAATACTTGACCGTTCAGAGTATACGTTGAAAAAAATTAACGCAGCTAAAGGGGAAAAGAATCCGTCAGGCTGGTAGGTTATTATTTTCCTCCTCCCTTAATCAAAACTTTACATTGAAAGTAGCATGATACCCAACCATAAATTCCTTTTTTTATTCCTATTTCTAAGTGTACTTTTTACAACGAATTGTACGGATTCAAAAAAAGACTTACAGATATTAGCAGGCAATAAAACCTTACCAGAAAAAGTAGATTTTAATTTCCACATTAAGCCATTATTAGCAGACCGATGTTTTTCCTGTCACGGACCAGATGCGACTGCGAGAAAAGCGGAATTGCGTTTGGATGAAGAGAATTTTGCTAAACAAACCTTAGAAAGCGGTAAAAAAGCATTGTCTGCTGGTCGTTTAAGCAAAAGTGAAGCTTGGCAGCGGATTAATTCCGAAAATGTAGAATTGGTCATGCCACCACCAGAAAGCCATTTATCGTTGACGGATTATGAAAAAGCATTAATTGGCAAATGGATATTGGATGGTGCTAAATATGAAGACCATTGGGCTTATATACCACCTACGACTTCCACTATTCCCGTACCCGATTCGCCTTTAAAATTAACGAACCCAATTGATAATTTTATTCATAAGAAATTAACTAGAGAAGGGGTAACATTTGCGCAAGAAGCAGATAAAGAGGGGTTATTGCGTAGAGTTACTTTTGACTTAACAGGCTTGCCGCCTACTTTGAAAGAGCTAGATGATTTTTTAACGGATACTAGTGCTGATGCTTATCAAAAAGTGATTGACCGATTATTACAATCGCCTGCTTATGGAGAAAGAATGACCATGGATTGGTTGGATTTAGCACGTTATGCCGATTCGCAAGGGTTGCATTCGGATGGATGGCGGTCGATGTATCCTTGGAGAGATTGGGTGTTGCAAGCTTTTAATGAAAATATGCCTTTTGACCAATTTCTGACTTGGCAAATTGCAGGTGATTTAATGCCCAATCCCAGTCGTGACCAATTGGTAGCAACAGGCTTTAATCGCAATCATAAAACAACCGCAGAGGGTGGAGTAGTGGACGAAGAAGCACGGATGGAATATGTACACGACCGAGTAGCGACTACGGCAACCGTTTTTATGGGCTTGACTATGGAATGTGCTCGTTGTCATGACCATAAATATGACCCAATCAGCCAAGAAGAATACTATCAATTTGCCGCTTTTTTTAACCAAGTTGATGAATTGGGGATGTCAGGAGATGATGGAAATGCAGGGCCAAATCTTTTATTGCCAGCAAAGGAAACGGAAGAAAAAATAAAAGAAATACAAGCAAGTATTCTACAAAAGAAAGGCTTAATCACGCTTAATAACCAAGAACTTGCGGAACAAAAAACATTTATTAAGCAATTACAGAAATCACCTACTTTAGTAAAACAAGCGGCTATTTATTTACCGTTTGAAAAAATAAAAGATAAGGTGGCTGATGGAGTAGCAACTGCTACTTTTTCGGGAGAGGTACAACTGTTACCTACCGAACGTGGTAATGCCGTCACCTTTAATCAAGAATACCAATATTTAACCATTAAAAATCAAGGGTTATTTGAACACAATCAGGCTTTTGCGGTGGCGGTTTGGATAAAACCAAAAGGGCTTCGTAGGTCACAAACGATTGTTGGGAATTCTGCTCAAAAAGGTACTTTCTGGCGAGGTTGGGATTTTTCTTTGGATAGTTTGAATCGACTTTCTTTGCGATTAATTCATGCTTTGCCTCATGATGTGATTGCTGTTCATACCGTGGACAAAATACCTACGAATGAATGGACGTTTGTCGCCTTCTCGTATGACGGAAGTGGAAAAGCAGCAGGGGTGAAATTATTTATCCAAGGAGCAAAAAAACGGTTAGAGATTCAATACGACAATTTGCAAAGAAGTATTTATCCGATGACTTTTAGCAAAAAAAGAACGGATACGCCTTTACGGATAGGTAAAAGTTATCGAGGCTTTACGGGAGAATATGGCATTTTTGAAGGAGAAATGGACGATTTTTTATTATATAATCGGCAGCTTCATCCATTAGAAATAGTAGAGTTAGCGAATCAAACTAAATTAAAAGATAAGCTTGACCAATTTAAAAATAAACCTACAGAACAGCTAGGAAAAGACCTTTTTGCACTTTGGCGAATGCGAAATAATACCCCTTTAGATGCAGAAATAGCCGCTTTGAAAGCAGAACAAATTGGTTTATTGGATACGGTACCAGAGGTGATGATTATTCAAGAAGTGGCTAAAGCACGACCTACTTTTGTGTTGAACCGAGGCAATTATGACGAACCGCTTCATTCCGTTCAACCAAATACGCCTAAAAAAGTACTGAATTTTTCGGAAGACTTACCTAAAAATAGATTGGGATTGGCACAATGGCTTACGGATAAAGAAAATCCCTTAACGGCTAGGGTAGTGGTCAATAGGTATTGGCAGCAACTCTTTGGGAACGGTTTAGTGGTAACTTCTCACGACTTTGGTTTGCAAGGAAGTTTGCCTACGCATCCTGAATTATTGGATTGGTTAGCCGTCTATTTTATGGACAATAATTGGGATGTCAAAAATTTACTAAAATTGATAGTGAGTTCTAAAACCTATCGCCAAAGTTCTACCACTTCCGCTGATTTATTAGAAAAAGACCCGACCAATGCCCTCTTAGCAAGAGGTGTAAGCTATCGACTTCCTGCTGAAATGATTAGAGATAATGCTTTAGCAAGTAGTCAGCTTTTACAGCAAAAAATAGGTGGACCTAGTGTGAAACCTATACAACCTGAGGGATTGTGGAGGGAAAAAACGAGTAGCACCCATCTGTTAGCAAAATATGAAGCAGACGAAGGGGTAGCCCGTTATCGACGTAGTTTATATACCTTTATTCGCCGTACCTCTCCACCTCCTGCCATGGCTGCCTTTGATGCACCGACAAGAAGTATATGTACGGCACAAAGACAGATTACCAATACACCGATGCAAGCGTTGGTGTTATTAAATGACCCGCAATTTGTAGAAGCATCTATCAACTTAGCGGAACAATTATTTTTAGAACCGACCAATTTAGAACAGCGAATTACAAAAGCCTTTCGACTAATGACCAGTAGGTTGCCTAGTACTGAGCAATTAAATCAGTTGCAATTATTATATAAAGAAGAAGAAGCACGGTTTCAGAAAAATCCTAAAGCCGCTATGGAATATTTGCAAACTGGACAGTTTTCGCCCCCTAAATCCTTGACGCCTACTTCTCTAGCGGCGATGGCTTTAGTGGTTAATACGGCTACCCTTCTAACGTTGTAAATAAGTTGAAGGCTAAAGAAAGCAAAAAT
>JAFMDF010000280.1 GCA_017857395.1 Bacteroidota bacterium
CAACGACTAATTATCATACCGACAGAGAAGATAACCCCAATAGAAAATCTTCTTTCCTTGATAAATTTCAAGAGTTAGTAGAAGCTTATTATCAAGACGACTGTTTTCGTGCAAAACAATTGGCAGATATGATGAATATGAGTGAGACACAACTTTTTAGACGATTGAAAGCATTAACAAACCAAGGATTCTCTTCCTACCTTCGGTTATACCGATTGCAAAAAGCAAAAGACTTGATAGAAACCTATGATGATTTAAATATCTCTGAAATAGCTTACGAAGTAGGATTTAATGACCCCAACTATTTTAGCAGAGCTTTCTCAGAAGCTTTTGGGCAAACACCTAGTAGTTTACGTAGAGCGACTTTTTATTAAAAGGAATTGAATATCTATATACAGGTTTTGGAATGTTAATAATTATCTAACCTCTAACAACTGTTATTTTCAAGGTAATAGCGCACCAATCCTTAAAAGTAGTACCAGATTTTATAACAACACCTCGCGATCTTCCCCTAGAAGCAATCGCCTCGATACCATCTTGTAGTAACTGATGGGAATCAAATGGATTAGGAGAAACAATCAATTTCAAATAAACCGTACTTTCCGACTCGCCAGGATCCAAGCCCCAAGATCCAAATTTGGTATACTCAATTAAACCTGTTGATTTTTTTTCTTCCTCCACTTCAATGGCGTAATCTGACCATAGGCTATAAAGATAAACATAAAGTATTTCTCTACTATTTTTAATACTAACCTTAGGATATAAATTAAATTGCCTATTATCCGCATGGTCGCCTTGCAAACTATTCACTAAATCCGCAGTAATGAGTAATTCTTTTCCAAAAGGGCCTATTTTTTCTACGCCAATTGCAGGTCTATCTCCCCGCCCTAGCATATCAATAGTTAAATCTGCTTTATCTAGTAAAGTAGTCGACTCATTCTTTAAAGCCAACAGCCTATGAAAATTAGTTACCTTCACCAACGCATCAAAAAGGGCATCGTTATCCAAAAGATGTCGTTGTTGATTCGTAACTAAATCTGTCAGTAAATATTGATTATTTTCGGTTGAAATAATTAATTGGTGTGGAGTCGTTTCATTCGATGCACTCAATAAATAAATATGCTGCGCCTTCTTTATTCCTGCAGCTTTTGCTGCATCAAATAAGGCATTCTTGGTTATTATGGGAAGATTAACCAACACATAAGTTGGCCGCGCTGGAAAATAATCAAATACCCCAAAATAAACTATTTCATCGGTCTGTAAACTACCTTCCGTAATAATTAAAGTACTAAATTGCGGCCCAACGTCTCTAATGTTCGCTTTAGCAGCAATCAAATTAGGTTGATTCGTCGAATGAATTTCTATTTCCACCTGGCCTCCTGCTTTAACAATCTCATTTAATTCATTTTTTGTAGGCAAGCCTTGTATCCTGCCACAGCGAATACGCCATCCATCCTCAAAATAAACTTCATATTTGTCTTTACTATTTTCGGGCGTTCCTTCCAAAAAACGAGCATACGACTTAGCACCGCCGATTACTTCAAATTGAGGTGTCTGATTTGCTCTCTTTTGTTTAACCGCATGTCGGGCATGAATTAATAAATCGGAATAACTAATTTTACCACCAACACGCTCCAAAGTATCTACTAAACCATTCGTAAAAAAACCACCATTTTTTTCTCCTGCCAATTCCATATTGCTACAAGCCGTCAAAACGGTATGTGGGGTTTTAGGTACTACAATTTCACTCATTTTACTATAATGACCATCGAGATAACTAGCCAAATCTCGCTGTTTAGCATTTTCGGGCATCTCAATATTTCTAATAGTCACATCGTCTTCCGCATCTCTTGTTAAACCACCAGAATGACAACAATCAATCGTTACAACTATGTGCGGTGTACCATTTTCTCCCATTGCCACCTCCTCTAATAAAACCGCTATTTCTTTATCTGCCAACATATTACCATGTACCCCAGTCGAGTGGTTGGCAAAACAATCATGGCACATCAAACATTGGTCTTTATTATTTTCAAGAAATCTAAAATTAGTTGCCGTTGGCGCTTCTGTTCCATGTCCACTGAAATGAAACCAAACTTTATCTGCCATTCCTGCTGGGCGTAAAAATGTCCTAAAAGCATGAATAATATTAAGGTAAGTAGCCTGTTCATTTTCTAGACGATAAATTTTCAAGTTGGCATATTCTCCTTCTAAAATAGTATAAGTGGTTAAAACGCCTTCTTTTTTCCCATTTGCAGTACTTGCGGAGAGAAAGCGTTTTTTTAGAAAGCTTTCCATTCTATTGAGGTCATTTATACATCCACTTAAGTCTCGAATTTGAGCATAATTATCTATGCCAACTAATAGGACTAGAATATCTCCTTTAGGTGCGTTAGATTTGTCATTAGATAACTGATCGCTTGAGGTCTCTTTTTCTTTAGGCATGTATCTGGTTTACTTGAAATTTCAGGGTAATAAATACAAGGACTGAATGGGCGCATCTCAAATTAATTAATAATCACGAAATATTATACCGCTCTAAACTATTTAAAAAGGCATCTTTTCTCCGTCTAGAAATACTTAGCGCCTTGCCATTACTCATAACGACAAAACCGCCTTCATTACGAATATATTCTTTGAGGTGACCAAAGTTAATAATATAGGAATGGTGCACTCTGCAAAAACCATATTCCGCCAAATGTTCTTCTAACCAACCTAAGGACTTCGTTAATTTCACTTCTTTTTTATCCGTCAAAAAAAGACTAGCCACATTATCTTTTGCTTCCCCATAAATCACCTGTTCCAATTTGATAAACTGTTGTCCAGTAGCAATCGGAAAACCAATAGTAGAAGGAATAGCTGTTGGTGTTTCTGTCTTACCTAGTTGAATAAATTTAGTACGTACTTTTGCTACTGCCTCTAATAATTCATCAATATCTATTGGTTTTAATAAATAATCGACCGCACTATTTTTAATGGCTTGTAAGGCATATTCATCATAACTCGTGGTAAAAATAACTTCAAAGGAAGGATGCCGTATGGCTTTTAATACATCAAAACCCGTCATATCTCCCAAGAGAATATCCAAAAATAAAACATCGGGCAAAAATCGTCGAATAGCTCGAATGGCCTCTTTGCCACTGCTACATTCTGCGACAATCTCAATTTCAGGGCATTCTTGTTGCAATTTCCAACGCAAATTTTCCATACCAGATGGTTCGTCTTCTATTAACACGGCTCTAAGATTCTTCATAATTTTTATGATTATACTGCTTTGTTACTTGACTAAACTAAGGGTCTAGCAACTACTTTAACTAATTCAGTATCCTATTTAACTTAAATTGCGGACAATGAAGAGTAGAGATTAGATAGCAGAGAAAAGAGACTAAAACTACCTACAAAACATAAATTTTTAGAAAATTCACCTAAAATTTGGCAATTTTATAGGTTTATCGCACTTCTCTACTCTCTGTTCTCTATTCTCCGCAAATTGGATTATTTATACAAGAGTAATTTCTACATTTTCAGGAAAAAAGAGTAGTACAAATTTATCAAAAACCTTCACTTTTTTGACAATTATAGAGAAATATCCTCAAATATTGATTTATGCCAATGTTGTTGACAAGAATCATTTAAACTCTAAATTAAAGCAATTTTTCACAAAAAAGAGCATGTATAAAAATATATAATTTTAGTAAATGAGTTTGGTTCAAATATATCTTATTGCTTCTCTTAAATGTCTTTGCTTAAGAGAGTAGAAAAAAATATAAACAAAATAATTATTTAAAATAAGTTTTAAAAACATTTTGTTTTTTATTTCACAAATTCTATATTTGCCTCGACTTAAAAATTTATCCACAAATTTTGGACAGCATTATTTCACATTTTGAAATAAATGTTTGATGGAATCATCAAACATTTAAACTTCAAGATTAAATAAGACTGTCACAGATGACTTACATAACTAATCCTTCATTAGAAAAGGCGTTTGACTATGTTCAAAACACCCATCAGAATATTTTTCTAACTGGTAAAGCAGGTACGGGAAAAACTACTTTTTTGCATCGGGTCAAAAGGGAATGTATTAAACCATTAGCCGTTGTAGCGCCAACGGGCATTGCAGCAATTAATGCCAAAGGCATGACCATACATTCTTTATTTCAACTACCTTTTGGTTTGCATTTACCCAATCAAAAAAAGCAAATAAGTCGATTTTCCAAAAAGAAAATTCAGCTAATCAAAAATCTTGACTTACTGATAATTGACGAAATCAGTATGGTACGAGCAGATGTATTAGACCAGATTGATAAAGTATTGAGACGCTTTAAAGATTATAGACAACCTTTCGGCGGCATTCAACTACTAATGATTGGCGATTTGCATCAATTACCACCTGTTGTTAAAAATGAAGATTGGCGTTTATTAAAAAGGCATTACGAATCACCCTATTTTTTTGATAGTAATGCTTGGAAAAAAACCAATCCAATTACGATTCAATTAACACATATTTATCGCCAATCAGATGATGTATTTATTAAATTATTGAACAAAGTAAGAGACAATCAATTAGACAAAACCGTTTTAGATACGCTGAATAGTAGGTATAAAGCTAATTTTAGCCCCAAGGAAACCGAAGGTTATATTACCTTAACTGCATTAAATAGAACTGCCCAAGCCATCAACAACGAAAAATTAAGGGCTTTGCCTAATAAAGAACATCATTTTAAAGCTAAAATAACAGGAGAGTTTCCAGCACATGCGTTCCCAACAAAAGAAGTTTTAGCGTTCAAAGTAGGAGCGCAAGTCCTCTTTATCAAAAATGATAGGTCTCCTGAAAAACGGTATTTCAATGGTAAAATCGGGCGAATTACCGCAATCGGGCAAGACCATATTTATATCAAATGCCCAAACGAAGAAGCGTCGATAAAAGTATCGCCAACAGAATGGAAAAACGTAAAATATACCCTCAACGAAATGACTAAGGAGATTACCGAAGAAGAAAAAGGTGTTTTTACCCAATATCCTTTGAAATTAGCTTGGGCTATTACGATTCATAAAAGCCAGGGGCTAACCTTTGAAAAAGCAATAATAGATGCACAAGCAGCTTTTGCACATGGGCAAGTATATGTCGCCCTAAGTCGCTGCAAAAGTTTTGAGGGAATCGTTTTGCGCTCTCCCATTAATTATGGTAGTGTCAAAACAGATGGTTTAGTCAAAAATTATTCCGCCGAAGCAGAAAAAAACGCACCTGATAAAGCCCATTTATTTTCCGCTAAAAAACAATATCAACAAGACTTAATCGAAGAACTTTTTAATTTCAGAGACCTGCGATTAACCTTAAATGATTTACTTAAAATATCTTTAGAATATCAGCCCAAATTTAATGCGCCGCTCTTTCCCAAAGTAGCAGATTGGGAAACCCAAGCAGATACCCTATTATTTTCTATGGCTGCTAAATTTGCCCCCAAATTAAGAAACTACTTTAAAGCACCAACTTTACCTGTAGATAATGGAGTCTTAATGAATCGGCTGCAAAAAGGAGGTCAACATTTCAGTGATAAAATAAAGGAAAGCTTAGCACCAGCCTTAAAAAACATCCCCATTTTAGCAGATAATCAAGAAGTTAAAAATAAAGCAATATCCGTTTTAGATGTACTTAAAAAACAAACTTTTATCAAAGCTTACTGTTTTAAAGCTCTGGCAGAAAACGGCTTCGATGCGCAGCAATATTTAAAGAATAAAGCAATAGCTAGTATCAATTTTGAACAGGCCAAACAAGTTAAAAAAACCAAATCCGAGCTACACATTCCAAAAGAAGTACCGCATCCTGTATTATACAAACAATTATATTATTGGCGAAATGCGCAGGCCGCTACTTTAAAAAGACAAACACATGAAGTTATTTCTACCATGTCGATGATTGATATGACTAAAAAATTACCCACTAATAAAGCAACCCTACTAAAAGTAAAAGGCTTCGGACTCGTCAAATTTAAAGTCTTCGGTAAACTAATTATGGAAGTCATTGATGACTATTGTTACCATCATCAATTAGCGGCAAATATTTTAGCAGAATCGCCTAATCCAGATATCAAAACTGACGCTCCTACCGCTACGGCTATTACCCCCAGCAATCAACAAAAGCCTATTCTGTAGAAAGCATTAGAGAAAAACACCCTAAAGATTATGCCCCTTGGACAGAAGCCGAAGAAAATGAATTGGTACAATTAAAAGCCTCGGAGAAATCTATTAGCTATATTGCTGGTGTCTTAGGGAGAAAACGAGGCGCTATTACTTCTCGGCTAAAAAAACTAGATGGTGGGAGGGAGCAAGGAATTGTTGTTTTTTCTTAGGTTATTATATTACTGACGGTATCAGTAGGGTAACAAAAATGAGTTAACAACTTTTTTTACCACGGAGGGGCGGAGTTCATAGAGAACACGGCGTTTTTTGAAGAGCGCAGATTGATTTTACGCTATTTTAAGGAAAAGGACAAAGGTTTCTGTCACGTTTAATTTAGATGGATTTAAGATTTATGAAACTGTGATCTATGCTTTGCTTCCCCTACCTTTTCCCTTTTTTATCTCATTAAATTGCGTCCCTATTTCACGACCAATTAATTCCAATTTTGCTGCTGCTTTTTCCATTGCTTCAGTTATGGATTCAGATTTACTCAAAACAGTATAAACTTCTTGAAGTCCTAGCAATTTTGGGATAGGAAAATCGGCAGCACCACAAACGGCAATCACCCGCTTATCATATTTTCTAGCTAATTCACAAACACCGCTAATCACTTTTCCCTGTTCCGTTTGGCTATCTAATTTCCCTTCGCCAGTGATCACCAAATCACAATCTTTAATGGCGGCTTCTAATTGAGTTAATGTTATAAAGGTTTGAATGCCCGCTACTAATTCCGCTCCTAAAAAAGCAATTGCGCCCCCTCCCACTCCACCTGCTGCGCCTGCACCAGAAATAGCTGCTATATCTGCATAATTAGCTGCTTTTAAAAGCTTGGCTAAATGTCGCAATCCTTTGTCCAATTCTTTTACCTCCTCAGAAGTCGCTCCTTTTTGAGGTGCATAAACATAAGCGGCACCATTTTCACCATAAAACGGGTTATTGACATCGCAAATAACTTTGAATTTGATGCCTTTCAAATCAAACCAAAGGTCTTCCTTATCTATCTCCTCTATTAATCGTAAATTTTTGCCCACGGGCTTTAACAAATCTCCATTTTTTGCAAAAAAAGCAAAACCTAAAGCATGAGCTATACCCATTCCCCCATCATTCGTAGCGCTTCCACCAATAAATAAATAGATTTGTTTTGCTCCCTTACGCAAAGCATCCAAGATTAATTCCCCTGTCCCAACAGAAGAAGTTTCCATACAATTTCGTTCTTCTTCCTTTAGTAAAACTAGGCCAGAGGCCGCTGATAGTTCAATATAGGCAGTTGTTCCTGCCATTTTATACGCCGCTTTTATCGGTCGCCATAAAGGGTCATGAACTGCTATTTCTATTGTTTTCAAATCAAAATAATGAGCTAATACTTCGAGTGAACCATCGCCACCGTCCGCCATTGGGAGAGTTATAATTTTTAAGTTTGGATTATTTTTTTTCAAACCTTTTGATAGCGCAATGCAAACAGCTTGCGCACTTAGTGAGCCTTTAAATTTATCGGGCGCAATTAGAATTTTCATCATATAACTGATTTAGACACTTGGGGATTTTGAAAATACGCCAAGGTTTGCTCCTAGCAGCGGCAACTTTTTCACTTTATGATATTGCAAAGCCATTGAAATACAATGCTTTAGTTCTTTTGCTGGCACTTCATCTGCTAAAGTAAACTCTATCGCTCGATTCTGCTCATAATTAAAGATATCTCCATAAATTTCTTTAAAAGTCAAGACTAATTTACTCGTGCATTTAAAGTAGACAGCGTAATGATTATTAGCTTTTTTCCAACCTAATCTTACTGTACTTCCTTTTCGTGCTAAATAGCTTGGTTGTCCCCATTTTAAGGTTTCTTCTAATTCTGGAATGCCTATTTCTGCTGCCGTATCTATAATTAACTGACGCAGGTGTTGTAATTTTTCGGTAAAACCTTCGGGATAACTTTCAAATACTGTTGCTACTTTAGGATTCGTTGTTAATTTTAGCTCACTCATTTTTAGTACTTTTAGCTTGTCTCTATAATGCTTGTAAAGTATAAAAATAAACCAATGCTGCCAAATCATTTCTGTTTTTACCTTGCCCTAAGTTTTCTCTTGATTCATGAGATGGATGCTGTTCGATGCAAAGAATGGCGTATTTTTCCATTGCTGTCCTTATTGGATGAAAAAATTGGGTATCAAATATTTATGTTCACACACATTCCTCTTTTTAGTCTCCTTTTGTGGGTATTAATGGGACAAGACAATCCAGCCTATTGGATTCAAGGGTTGAATGTCTTTTTTATTATTCATTTAATAGTGCATCTCCTTTATCTACGCCACCCTAAAAATGAATTTAAAGATTGGATGTCTTGGTTGTGGATAATTGGAGCAGCAGTTTTCGGTGGAATAGATATATTTTTGATGCCATAGAAGTTGTTTGAATTTATTTCCAGTAGCTTTGCGATTTACTATAATTCACGCCAACTCAATTTATGTCTTTCAGAAAACTAGGATTGCCCAACACGTTAGTCGCTGCTTTAGCAGAACAACAATATACAACTGCGTACCCTATTCAAACGGCTGCTATTCCAGCCATTTTACAAAAAAAGAATATCCTAGGAATTGCCAAAACGGGTTCTGGCAAAACGGCTAGTTTCGTCTTACCTATCTTAGCCAATTTACAAGGAAGTGCCTTGGCAAAAAATAGGCATCCATTGGTGTTAGTCTTAGTCCCTACAAGAGAATTAGCGATACAAGTTACTGAAGTTTTTAACACCTTTAGTAAAGCATTATTGGATCGTGTCAAAACATTAACGGTATATGGTGGCGTATCCATCAATCCCCAAATGATGGCCATGAATGGTGTCCAAGTGTTAGTCGCAACCCCCGGTAGATTATTAGATTTGATTGATTCTAAAGCAGTTCATTTATCTGCTGTAGAAACCTTAGTCTTGGATGAGGCAGACAAAATGCTCAACTTAGGCTTTAAAGAAGAAATGACTAAGATTCTAGCACTTTTACCAAAAAAACGACAAAATCTCTTATTTTCGGCAACTTTAAGCCCCGATTTGGATAGTTTATCTGCTATTTTAATGAAAGACCCTGTCGTCATTAAAATTGAAACGGTCGAAACAGACCTTCAACAAATCCAACAATCAGGCTACTTTGTACCCGAAGAACAAAAAGGACCTTTACTTCGATATTTAATTAAAACGAAGAAATTAAAGCAAGTTTTAGTGTTTACCTCTTCTGGATATAAAGCGGATAATGTGGCAGATAAACTTCGGAAAAATGGCATCAAAGCCGCAGCTATTCATGGTAAAAAAAGTCAGTCGGCTAGGAATAATGCGTTGAATCAATTTAAAGCAGGCAACCTACCCGTATTAGTGGCAACAGATTTATTGTCTAGAGGTATTGACATCGCTTTTTTGCCTTGTGTAATTAATTACGAATTGCCTCGTTCTCCTAAAGATTACATTCATCGAATTGGTAGAACGGGTCGTGCGGAAAATTCAGGCATAGCACTTTCTTTCGTTAGCCCTGAAAATGTACATCATTTTAAAGTTATTCTGAAAAAGAGTAAACTTTATGTGGATATGATTGATAGTTCAACGCTAGACCTAAAGTAAAGGATTGAGGTTTATCTTAAAATGTCGTTCGTAGCTTGAACACTCTAAATATCGCCCACCATAAAGCACCGACTAGTCGAATCGCTTCTGAGTAAATAAATTGATTTTCAAATACGGTTGCAGCCGCTTTTTCTGGAAAGAAGAGGCTGGAAATACTAATCCAACCTGCTACCAAAACATTAGCACAATACATTAATTTTATAGCAATCATTTCTCAGCGATGGTTTTGATGACATAATCTTCGGGTAATATTTTACTAGTCAAGCAACTGGCAATTGGTTGCCAACCTTGTTCCGAGATTAGGGTATAATTATGAATGAATTGTCGAAAAGGATGTATAAAGAGATTGATATAATGATGGCCAAACAATAAGATATATTGTTTGTTGTTAATACGCTCTTTTTATGTTTCTTTTGGTTATAAATTTAGCACTTCATTTGATTGCTGAACACAATAAAGGGTAACCAAAATAAAACCTAATTCAAGTTTTATTTGGTTTTTAACCAGTTTCTTTGGTACATTCATTATGTTAATTTTTTTACAAAGTTAGTCGCTAACGAACCGTTACGCATTGACATTTTTTAAGAAATAGGAAAATTAATTAAAAATTTATAAAATATGGACTCTATCAAATCCTTACCTACCGCAACTAAAATATTGCTAGCTATCAATATTGGCATGTTTCTAATAGCTTCCCAATTTCCTCAGCTAAATCAACTATTAGCACTCCATTATTACGAAAGTCCACTTTTTATGCCACATCAATTGGTCTCGCATATTTTCATGCATGGCGGATTCGCGCATTTGGCTTTTAATATGTACGCTTTGATCATGTTTGGGAGTATCATAGAGAAACAATTGGGGACAAATCGATTTCTACTTCTTTATTTCTTTTCGGCAATCGGTGCTTTTTTATTACACATGGGCATTGTTTCTTTTGAATTGTCGAATGTCGCTGCTGATGTTATCAAGATGGTGAGTACAGAAGGGGCAGAAGCTATTGCGAATGGGCAGAATTACACCGATGCTTATTTAGGAGGCATCAATGCCAAATTTAATGGAGCAATGGTCGGTGCTTCGGGCGCAATTATGGGCTTGTTTGCAGCTTTTGCTTTCCTTTTTCCGAATATGCAATTACAAATTATATTTATTCCTTACCCAATTAAAGCGAAATATTTTATGCCTATCTACATGGGCATTGAATTGTTTTTAGGGGTGAGTAATTTTCAGTGGGATAATATTGCTCATTTTGCGCATATTGGCGGCGCTATTTTTGGCTTGATTTTGATGTTTATTTGGAATAAAGAGACACCCAAAAAACGTATTGTTTAATAGATTTTATTCCAAAGAATTTAGTGCTTCCAGAACTTTCCCGATAACTATCGGGATGGAAGCACTTCTCATACGATTTATTTTAGAATAAACACTAATGTTAAATTATTCATCATTTATCGTTCATCATTTCCTTAACCCCTTCTTCAAAAGAAATGACATTTTGATACCCTAATTCTTTTCGTGCTTTAGCATCTGAAACAGAAAATTCTCTTGCCATTAACCTTAAAGCAATGGGTGGTACTGGAGGGCGAGAGGTCCATCCAAATAATTTCCAAGTAAATTCACCCATGCTTGCTAATGCAGAAGCGATACCCAGAGGAATTTCTCGCTTTCCAGGGTCTTGTCCATAAGCCTTAATAATAGCAGAAAAAGTAGTTCGCATACTTCGTCTATCTCCGTCCGTGATAAAGTAAGCATCGCCACCATTTCCTTTTTCTAAAGCAGCGACGACCGCTGCCGATAGGTTTTTAATATGAACCGTACTTAGAATTTGATGACCACCACCAATCCATGCCCATTGTCCTGCTTTTACTCGGTCAATAATTTCTTCATAATGATGGTTATTCGGGCCCCAAATAGCGGGCGGACGCAGAGAAATGGTCTTGAAAGTAGAGTTATTGGCTGCTAATACCGCTTTTTCTGCTATAGCTTTTGTTTTGGGATATAAGGCTGTCGGCATCGTTTTATCAGCATTTGCTTCGGTTACATTTACAACAGGACTGCCTCCTATAACTGGTGCTGCACTAATGTAGATAAATTTTTGAACGCCATTTTCTTTAGCTAATTGCACTAATTTTTTGGTGGCATCTACATTAATAGCATAGAATTTTTCTTTCTCGTAAGTAAAATCCATATATGCTGCTGAATGAACGACCGCATCGCATTTCTTTAATGCTTTAATCGTATTAGTAGCTAATTTAGTTAAATCATCCATGACGGGCAAACCACCCACTTCTTCGACTTTCTTAGCAGCGTTATTAGACCGAGCTAAACCAAAAACTTCGTGTCCAGATTGGATTAATTCGGGAATCATATTCTGACCAACAAAACCAGAACCACCTGTGAAAAATATTTTCATAATTGTCTTTTTTGAAAAAAAGCAAAGGTATGGCCAAAAGCTAGTG
>JAFMDF010000281.1 GCA_017857395.1 Bacteroidota bacterium
TATGGAATTCTTTGGACTTCATATTACGATTATAAATTTTTGTCGGGTCGAGTGTGTTTTGGTAGAAAATGAACAACTAATTTGCTAAATTTTTATCCACGACAGTTATTAAGATAATAAACCTCAATTCTTCTTAATTAGTGATGACCGATTAATCAATGAATGTGCTATCTACTTACCAGTTCCTTCCCACAATACTCGTAACGTATAAAACATAATTTTGAAATCTAACGCTAAAGACCGATTTTCAATATATAAAATATCAAACCTGAGCCGCTGCACCATTTCTTCAATACTCGAAGCATAACCATATTTGACTTGCCCCCAAGAAGTAATACCAGGTCGGACTTTTAATAAATGCCGATAATGTGGACTAATCTTCATTATTTCGTCAATAAAGTGTTGTCGTTCAGGTCTAGGACCAACTAGTGACATATCTCCTTTTAAAACATTCAAAAATTGAGGTAATTCATCCAAGCGCCATTTGCGCATGATAGCTCCCCAAGGCGTGCAGCGATTATCATTATCTTTAGACAATTGTGGCCCATTTTGTTCGGCATTAACATACATAGACCGAAATTTAATAATATTAAAAGGTTGCCCATTTAAGCCAATCCGCTCTTGTCGATAGAAAATAGAACCTTTAGAAGAGGATTTAACTTTTAAGGCTACATATAAATAAAGTGGGGCTAATAAAATAAGCATGGTCAAACTTGCGCCTACATCAATTATTCGTTTGATAATCCGTTGCCAACGGGGCATTAAATTTTGCTGAATGTCAATTAGAACTGCTCCAAAAACATGATTCATTTTAACTGTTCCTAACAAAATATCATACATGTCAGGAATGATTCTAGTGTATACTTCTTCTTCAAAATCAGCTAAGGCATTTAAAATTTCTTTGATTTTATTATGATCAGAAGTCTCTATGGCAATAATTGCCTCTTCCACTTCTTGCTCTTTGATAACTTGATTGATGTCTTTTATTTTTCCTAAAATGGGTAAATACTCCGCCATTTCATTTTTACTATTTCCATTAGAATCAATAAATCCCACAAAATGATTACCTGTTGGTAATTTCATGCCCTTAATTTCTGCATATAAATCAATGGCTTTTTGATTACCTCCAATAATTAAGGTATTATAACTAACTAAACCTTTTTTTAAGCGCCGTTTTGCTTTGGTTAATAAAAACATTCTGGCTGTAGCTGTTAAAGAAAAATGAATGGCTAGTAAAGCAAAAAACGAAGCAATATAAGTAGTGTAGGATTGGATGACATCATCTAAGATTAGGGTAAAAAAGAGAAAGAAAACGCCGATAAAAGAAATCAAAAAAGTACGCCCTAAAGTCGCTAATCTCGACAGGCGATAAATGTCTTGGTATCTATCAAAAATGGAGTATAATAATAACCACCCAATAGGAATAATAATAATGCCGATGTATAAATTTTTATCGTGTAATACCGTGTGGTCAAGCGGTACTTCTTCCGAAATAACTTTTCGATAGACATAAAAAGATGCCCAAGCGAGCATTGCCATTATAAAATCAATAATTTTATAATTTCGAGTATCTATATGTTGGCGACGTTGACTCAATTGGTTAAACGAATAAATTTAATATTATCAATTAAAACTTCAGGCACTTCACTGACTATATTTCCACAACCCGTATCATTGGTAGACGCTCTAAAGGCTAATTTGTAGCCAGGTAACTGAGAGACTGCTAATACTTCCTGTAAATTGATATAGACCTTGTTCCAGCGATTAATTGGGCAAAGCACCACATTATAAACTGTTGCATTAATAGGATTGGTTGGGCTAGGGTCCAATCCAACTAAACCAATTTCAAATTCTACATTAGTTTGATAATCAAATTCTAAGAAAACAGACAAGCCATTAGCAGTTGGTAAATCAATGAAAGTACCTGTGGAAGTAAATTCAACTGCTTCCGCTTCGCCTAATAAAATTTGACCTTTACCATCAACTATCTTTATCGCATTTACATCACCTCCTTTTAATAAATGTCCAGTCGAATTAAAATCTTCTACTAGTTCAAAAATAGCATTATTGACATAAGCGGTAGCTGGTTGAATAGTGGTTGTTTCACCGATATTTAAATCAACCGTTGTTTCAAAACGATTATAAAATGGATAGATAATGGGCGCACTTCTTACCCCATTTTCTCGAATAACTGGGAAAAGAGTTACATTTTGAGTACCAGTTTCTAAAGAAGGAATCGTAGCGGGTAATTCATAAACGCCCAAAGAAAGGTCATTGACAAATACCCAGACATCCGTGATTTGTTCGGAAGCAGTTCCTTGTGCTGGCGTGGTTGAAAAGTTAAATCTTTCTATTTTTAGATAGGTTGGTAAAGTTTCTTCGGGGTTGACTATATCACAAGCATTTATACCGCAAAGGATGCCGAGTAATAGAAGATTTACTAAATTTCTAAAATTTAGTAAATCTATCTTTTGAAAAATTGATGGAATAGATTTACTAAATCTGTTAGATTTAGTAAATTGGGGGATATGCCTTATTTTTTCGACCTCTTTTTTTGCCATTTTTGTTTATCTAATTTATAGCCTGCAAAACCGTATACCATAAGTTGTAAGCAAGTACAGTATCTTTATAAAAAAGAACTAGCAATCGCAGCTCTAGCTTCTATTTTTTCAATAATTTGATGGGCAACTTGCAAAGTTTGATAGCCTTCTTCTATCGTCACGACCGTTTTTTGGTTCTTCAAAATAGCAGATGCAAATGTACTTAACTCCATTTGAATAGCATTAGTTGCTGCTGCTTTCGGTTGTGCTATATTAATATATTTTTTGCCTTCTTCGGTATTTAGAGATAATAAATTACCATCTTTTAATTTATCTTTTTCTGTTTCTCCAAATAATTGAATAACCTGCGCTTGTTTGTCCAATAAGTCTAGACTGATATAAGCATCTTTTTGAAAAAGGCGCAATTTACGCATCTGTTTCATAGAAATCCTACTTGCCGTTAAATTAGCAACCGCACCATTCATAAATTCTAGTCGAGCATTGGCAATGTCAGGAGACCGACTTACGACGGCTACGCCACTTGCTTGTACCGATTTTAAAGGCGCTTGGACAATTTTCAAAATCAAATCCAAATCATGCACCATTAAATCTAAGACCACGGACACATCTGTCCCTCTAGGATTGAACATGGCTAAACGGTGCGCCTCAATAAATAATGGATTTAATGGAATATCTTGAATAGACAAAAAAGCAGGATTAAATCTTTCTACGTACCCGACTTGCACTTTGACCGCCATTGCTTGTGCTAATTCAACTAATTTTTCGGCTTCCGCCAAAGTATGCGTTAAGGGTTTTTCGATAAAAACATGTTTGCCTTTTTGGATGGCAGCAGCGGCTAATTCAAAGTGAGTAATCGTTGGCGTGACAATATCTATCGCATCCGATTGGTCGATTATTTCAGCGACGGATGCAAATCGTTTTAAAAGAGGATGGTCTTGTCCTACTTTTTTAGCGACCTTATCATCTGGGTCATAAAACCCTGTGATGATTACGGAATCAATTGCTTGTAGGCATTTTAAGTGTATCTTTCCTAAGTGTCCGACACCTAGTAAGCCTATTTTTACCATTTTTGTTGTTTTGTTAATGCAGTTACGTCCCTCAACTAAAGTTTAGGCGACGTTTAGACAAAACGCATGGTTTGGTATATTATTTTAGAAAAAGGAGAGAAGAATTTTCTAGTTGCAGGGTATAAGGCTTTCTCAAAAAAGGAAATATGCGATAGATTTATGGAATAACAATTGAGTTATAGCAATTATTTTCTTTCATTTTGTAATGAATTAGGAGCATCAAATACCAAATAGGGCTATTCTATTTGGTTAAATCAAAGAAACTTTTTGATTCTTTCGTTAGTTTTTCTAAATACCGCTACTTTTGCGGTCTTTTAAAGCAATTTGCTGGTTAAAGAACCAAGGTTTTTTAAATCTTGGCGTTTTTTCTCAAATAAATTAACCAGTATTTATTCAACCAATCAGCTAACATGTCAAATAATCTAAGCGAACAGGAGTTGGTCAGACGGGAATCCTTGCAAAAAATCAAGGATTTAGGCATTAATCCTTTTCCCGCTGCGGAAGTTAAAATTAATTTTAAAACAACTAATTTTACCTCAGTTGAATTCTTTGCCAATTTGGTTAAAGAAATTGAAAAATTAAAAGGGATTGGAGCAGTTAAAGCCAAACAGATTGCTGAATTATTGACAAAAAATAAATTTAAAGTAGCCGCTTTATTAGAAGCAGATTTAGGATTGACGGAAGCGATTGAATTTGATGCTGGCGTCACCCACGCTGCGACGACTTTAGAAGAATTTGTCGGAGGATTGAGAGTGGCTGCAATGGGAGACTATCGACCAGAAAAATTCCCAGAAGTATATATCGCAGGTCGATTTATGGGTCAAAGAGGCCCGTTTGCTAAATTGCAAGATTCAGCTGGACGGATGCAACTCTATATTAAGAAAGGAACAATTGGAGAAACAGAGGAGGATAAATTGAAAATTAACGCCCTAGTCAAGCAATTACATATTGGTGATTTCATCGGTGTTAAAGGTTATTTATTTTCTTCTCAAACTGGAGAGGTTTCTGTTCATGTACAGGAATTAACTTTCTTGGGTAAATCCTTAAAGCCTTTACCAGTTGTTAAGCGAGACAAACAGGGGAATATTTATGATGAATTCAAAGACCCTGAATTAAGATACAGACAGCGCTATGTAGATTTGACGGTTAATCCATCCGTAAAGGAGATTTTCTTAAAGCGGTCAAAGGTCGTGAAGTCTATGCGGACGTTTTTTGATGAGAAAGGCTGGTTAGAAGTAGAAACACCAATTTTGCAACCAATTCATGGTGGTGCTGCAGCACGTCCATTTGATACGCATCATAATGCGTTGGATATGCCATTGTTTATGCGGATTGCGAATGAGTTGTATCTTAAGAGATTAATTGTCGGTGGTTTTGATGGGGTGTATGAAATCGGAAAAATGTTCCGAAACGAGGGGATGGATAGAACGCACAATCCAGAATTTACGTCCATGGAAATTTATGTAGCCTATAAAGACTACATCTGGATGATGGAAATGGTGGAGAACTGTATCGCTTATATTGCGCAGGAAGTAAATGGAACCGTTATCGCTCAAGTAGGTGAAAATACGATTGATTTTACACCGCCTTATCGTCGATTGAGTATGTACGATTCTATCAAGGAATATACGGGAATTGATGTATCTAAAATGGATGAAGCAGGATTGCGAGCAATTTGTAAGCAATTGCATATCGAGACAGATAGTACAATGGGCAAAGGGAAATTGGTGGATGAAATCTTCGGAGCGAAAGTAGAAGATCATTTAATTCAACCAACTTATATTACGGATTACCCAATCGAGATGACGCCTTTGGCGAAAAAGCATAGAACGGAGGAAGGATTGGTAGAACGATTTGAATTATTTGTCAATGGAAAAGAAATTGCAAATGCTTATTCGGAATTAAATGACCCAATTGACCAACGGGAGCGTTTTGAAGACCAATTAAAATTAGCGGCCAGAGGGGATGATGAAGCGATGGTCTTGGATGAAGACTTTTTACGTGCCTTAGAATACGGAATGCCACCAACCTCTGGTTTAGGAATTGGTATTGACCGTTTGACGATGATGTTGACGAATCAGAGTTCTATTCAAGAAGTGTTATTCTTTCCGCAAATGAAGCCTGAGGTGAATCAGCAGCAAGAAGAAGAAGGGGGAGAAGAATAAGTGGAGTAGTTAGCTGTTAAATTATATAAAAAAGCCCAATTACACTGTTGTAATTGGGCTTTTTTTACCACCTTCAATTTAATTCGCCTGCACATCCGTTACCAAATATTTTGTATCCCCTCGCCAAGGCAATGATCGGTACTTTTCCTTATAAGTTAGAATTACTTTTTTACCTCGAAGTTGGTCCATTTTTTCAAAAACAGTTTTATCCGTCACAGAAAATTCCCAGACATTCCCAATATTTGCATCCTTCCCATTATTCGTCATGGTTAAACCACCTAAACTGACTTGTCCTTCATATGTTTTAAAAACGACACCCTTTTCAGAAATTTTAATTAATTCGCCTGCTCTACTCCCTACGCTATAGTTCATATTCGCAAACACCAAATAACCAATACCCGCAAGTATCCCTAGAATGACAACGGACCAAATTAATTTTCTGACAAAATTGCTGACTGCTTTTTTACTGGTTGCTACGCCTTTACTGATGCTTTGCTTAGTTTCTGCAATATCTTCTTGAATTTCCTTTTTTTTATGATCATAAGCTTTGCCTAAAGCATCTTTTTTTTCGTCGAAATTATCTTTTAATGATGACATGATTGTGGTTTGTGTAAAGTAAAAATGAGTAAGTGAATAAATGATAGAATGAATAAATAATAGGGCAATAGCCTAAGTTTTGGCAACTTACTTTTTATTTACTCATTTACTCCTGCACTAATTTACTCATTATATTTATAAATGAAAGTGATAAAATTAGGAAAATTGTTAGAAAGAAAGAAAAATTGATTAAACTTGACCTAGCAATAAGACGTTTTTTTAAAGAGAAGTAACGATTAACAAAAAATAGAAGCGCAAAAAAAACGGGTAATAATTTTTAGAATTAACAATTATATTAAAATTTTTTGCCTGTTTTTCAGTTCTTTGAGGGTGTATTATCATTTTAAAAGCTATCTTTCTAAACAAATGATAATAATTTCCTTGTGTTTATTCTGCAAAAAAATCACGCTCACATCAGTAATTCTTTGTAAATTTATTTTTTTAAAAGACTACTTATCAATTTTAAAATAATCACCCAAACATACGAGAAAATTTAACAACCTTGAAAAACTTAATTCCATACTTCATACAGCATCAATTTGAGCGGCAAAAAAGCCATGGTTTTTTTACTGCTTATACGATGTTTATTGATTTGTCAGGATTCACCCCTATGACGGAGACGCTCATGGAACGTGGTAATGAAGGGGCAGAGGAGTTATCGATTATCTTGAATAAGGTATTTGAGCCGATGGTGAGTTTGGTTTATCGAAAAAATGGGTTTATTCCTTATTTTGCAGGAGATGCATTTACCGCCATTTTTCCTAAGAATGAAGTTCGGCATCCTTGGGAGATAATATTAACTGCTCAAGAACTTAGAGATTTATTTGATAAAAAAGAAACTTGGAAAACTCGCTATGGTGATTTTGAAATTCGAATTAAAATAGGTTTAGCTTGTGGAAATGTAGAATGGGGGATTGTTGGGGATAAGGCTCACAAGTCATTTTATTTTCGGGGAGATGCTATTAATAATTGCGCGGAGAGTGAACATTTTGCCAAAGAACAAGAAATTATTATTGCGAATCACTTGCATGGTGAATTAGTTAGCTCAAATGGTCATTTTCAATCGATTAATAGTGGCTTTTATAGACTCATTAAGGATTTCGGAGAAGAAAAGAATATTATTTATCTCGCCAAAAAAGATAAACCTTTATCTGTCAAAGTAGCTCAAAATTTTTTATTAAATTCCGTTATAAAATTCAATCAACAAGGAGAATTTCGCTCGGTCATTACTGTTTTTATTTCCTTTGCAGGAGCTAGTGACCATCGTATTTTAAATAGTTTTGTAAGTACAGTTGTTAATGAATTTTATAATTTTTCTGGCTACTTTAAAGAAGTAGATTTTGGAGATAAAGGTGGTGTGATGGTTGGTTTTTTTGGCGCACCAGTTAGCTTTGAAAATAATGCAGAAAGAGCTTTAGAGCTAGTAAGTGCTATTCAAGACGCTGTTGGCAATTTAAAAAATAAGTCAGGTTTACGATATAGAATAGGAATTACTTCAGGAGTAGCTTATGCTGGAATTGTTGGTGGTGAAGAAAGGTGTCAATATGCAGTTGTTGGTAATCGAGTTAATCTAGCAGCTAGATTAATGATGGATGCAGATTGGGGCGAAGTATTGGTGGATAAAGAAATTCAAAAAAGTAGAAATTTTAGATTTAAGCATAAAGGGGATGTTTCTTATAAAGGAATTATGAGAGATGTGCCAACTTATGTTTTAAAAGGACGAAATATAAATGAAGCACCAGTCTATTCAGGAAAGATAGTAGGACGAGACGCAGAATTAAAAGCCTTAAAGAATTTCGCTAAGAAAGTATTTACCAGTAAAAAAGCTGGCTTAGCCTATGTATACGGGGAAGCGGGTATTGGAAAAAGTCGAATAGCATTTGAATTAAAAAAATATTTTCAAAAAAGAGGCACCGTTTCGTGGTTATCTTGTCAGGCCGACCAAATTCTGAAAAAGCCTTTCAATCCTTTTGTTTTCTTTTTGAAAAATTATTTTGAGCAATCTCCTGAAAATTCTAAATTAGATAATCGGACTGCTTTTGAACGCCGTTTTCAATGGCTACTTAATGATATTGGCAGAATTAAAGATGCAGAAACTAAGGAAGTTTACCTCGAAATATCTAGAACTAGGTCTATTTTGGCAGCTCAAATTGGTATCAAATATCCCGATTCACTTTGGGAACAGTTAGATGCTAAAGGACGCTATCAGAATATTTTAATTGCCATTATTACCATTTTTAAAGCAGAAGCGCTAATTCGACCAGTCTTAATTGAATTAGAAGATGGTCATTGGTTTGATGATAGTTCTTTAGAGTTATTAGCCGAAATGACTCGACAATTAAAGGATTATCCAGTTTGTTTGTTAGCGACATCTAGGTACAAGGACAATGGAACTAAGCCATTATTAGTACCAGAAGATTTAGTTAAAGAAAATGCTATTGCCTCTGTTAGTTTTGATTTGAAATTTTTGCAACCAGAAGCCTTACGTGCTTTTGTAGTTAATCGCTTGAAAGGAAATATTGATACTGAATTTTTTGAACTCTTAGTGCGTTCAACGAACGGAAATCCCTTTTATGCAGAACAAATTTTAGAGTACTTTTCTGAAAGTGGGTTGTTAGAAATAGATGGCGGCACCTGGCATATTAGAGATAAGAGTATTAAAGTTTCTTCTTCTATTAATTCGGTCCTGATGGCTCGTATTGATAGACTATCTGCTTTAGTCAAAGAAACAGTGAAAGCTGCGGCGGTAATAGGTCGAGAATTTGAATTACCTGTGCTAACGGAAGTCATGCGTTCACAACATCTTTTTGAGGAAGATGACTCCAACCGAGCATTAGATATTCTAAAGGAACAAGTAAAAACAGCGGAACAAGGACAAATTTGGCGAGCAATGAATGAATTGCGCTATATTTTCAAACATTCCTTGTTGAGAGAGGCGGTTTATGAAATGCAATTGCGGACAAGGCTCAGGGAATTACATTTTTTAATTGCCAAAGCAATTGAGAAAGTATATGCAGAGACATTACCTGAAAAATATTTGGATTTATCTTTTCATTATGAGCATGCAGATGCAAAGGATGCGCATAATGAATATACTCGGAAAGCGGCAGATTATGCGCGTAAAAATTTCCAAAATAAACAAGCATTATCGCTTTATGATAAGCTGATAAAAAATCTAAAAGGTACTAAAAGTAATGGTGCTGAATTAGTAAGAGCTTTATTAAAAAAGGCAGCTATTCTAGAATTAATTGGGGAGTGGAAAGAGTGTGAAAAAATATTAAAGGATGCCATTAAGTTGGCGCCAGCCTTAGATAACCCAGCTAGGGCAGGGCAAGCGCATAATAGTTTTGGCAATTTACTCATGCTAAAAGGGCAATATGATACTGCTCAAAAACACTTAGAAAAAGCAACCCAGTTTTTTGAAAAAGTAGATGATGGGTATGGTATTTTCAAAGTCTATGGTAATTTAGGGAATCTTTATTTCCGACAAGGACGCTACAAAAAAGCAGAAGAATTTTTTATTAAGAGTATTCAACTTAGTAAAGAATATGATTACACTGCCGAGAATGCACAAATAGTTGCCAATCTAGGGTTAACTTATATGAATGAAGGCAATTATGAAGAGGGTATTCGTTGGCAACAATCTCAATTAGATATTTGTAAACTGGCAAAGGATAAGCAGGGAATGGCAACGCTTTATACAAATATGGGCATTGTTTATTTTGAACAAGGCGCATATGATTCTGCCTTAAAGTGTTATACAGAAGGCCTAGCATTAAGCCAAGAATTAGGAAATAAACAATTAACAGCTATTGCTATCGGTTGTATCGGAAGTGTTTATGAACGCAAAGGGGATTATCCAGAAGCGATGCATCACTTTGAAAAAGACTTAGAATTAGTAGAGGAGTTAGGAGATAAGCAAGGAATTGCTATTACCTTAGGGTTGATTGGCGATTTACATACTGTAAAAGGAGAATTTGATAAAGCGATTCAGTATTTAGAACGACAATTAGCTTATTGCAGAGAGTTAAATTATAAAAAAGGCATTGCCAAGGCAGTTAATACTTTAGGGGATATTTATTATTATAAAGACCAATTTGAAATTTCGGTCAATTATTATGATTTGGCAATTGAAGTGACTAGAGCGATTAATAACAGATTGGTTTTGGGTAGTAGCTTAATCGAGAAAGGCAAACCACTAGTGGCACAAGGCAAAATTAAGGAAGCAAAAGCTGTTCAGGAAGAAGCCTTGCAACTTGCGAATGAATTAGGTAATCCAGATTTAGTATTCGATGCTAAAATATTAGGAGCAAGAGTTGCCTATGCAGAAGGAAAAGCAACTGTCGCTAAAGATATTCTAGAAGCGCTGTTAATAGAAGAACAGCACCCTAAAGAAAAAGCGGATATTTATTTTGAATTATATAAAATAGCAACTAATAACGAAAATTATCGCCAAAACGCATTAAATTTATATCAAAATTTATATAGTGAAACTCCTCAATTCTTATTTAGAAAAAGAATGCAACAATTGGTTTTGAGGAAGTAGTCACAAGGATTAGAGAAAATATTTAAAGAGCAATCGTTCGTATCAAAACCAATACTCAATTAGTCATTAGCTGAAATACTCAAACCATCCTTTCTTAATTTCGCAATTTTCAAAATGCAAAACCATCCTATGTTTTTCTTATGCTTAACTTTATTTTCAAGTATTTTCATCACTTGTGGGACAGAAAAAACGGTTGATGTAAATAAACCAAGTGCCGAATCTACCGTTGCAGCTAGTATGGAATTAGATACAACAAATACGACTGCTGAACAATTTGAGTTAGCACCAGATAATTCATTTCCTTATCAATTGGCAGAACCAGTAGAAGAATTTAAATTACCGAATAAATTGAAAGAGATTTCTGGATTGGGAATTGATGCCACTGGAAAATATTTATATGCGGTACAAGATGAAGATGGTGATTTATTTTTGATTAATACCACGACTGGAGAAATAGAAAAAGAAGGTACTTTTCATAAAGCAGGAGATTACGAAGGCGTCGAAATGGCCAATGGACGAGTTTTTGTTGTCAAGAGTTCAGGGACCTTATATGAGATTGTTAATTTCAAAGAAGAGAATCAAGAGTTACTAAAGCATAAATTTACGTTTAATAAAAATAGTGATATTGAAGGATTAGGATATGACCCTATAGAAAATCGGCTATTAATAAGTTGTAAAGGCAAAGCAGGTAAGGGGGAAGAGTTTGAATTTAAAAAAGGTATTTTTGGTTTAAATTTGACGACCATGAAATTAGACGAAAAGCCTACTTATACCATCAGTGTGGAAGCAGTGAAACAATTCTTAGAAGTCAATCATACCTTAGAAAAATTAGATAAATTGGTTAAACTATTCCAGCCAGGGGAAGAATTTATTTTTGGTCCTTCTGGTTTAGCGGTGCATCCTAAAACAGGAGATATTTACATTACTTCTTCTGTCGGTAAATTATTGGTTGTTTTACAACGAGATGGGGCGATTAAACATATTGTCAAATTGAAAAAGAAAATTCACGAGCAGCCAGAAGGAATTACCTTTGCGCAGGATGGTACGTTATATATTTCCAATGAAGGTAAAAATGGAAAAGGAAGGATTTATAAGTTTCTTTATAATGAGGTGGCGAATTAATATATGAGGGCAGGGATTAGAGACCATTTAATTAAGAGAATAGAGATATCGCTAGGTTCGTTTAAAATTTGATAAGAAAATAGAATTAAGCTGTGCTATA
>JAFMDF010000282.1 GCA_017857395.1 Bacteroidota bacterium
GAAGGAAAGATAAATCTTTGAAAGGCAATATTTTACAACGCTAGAAGGGTAGCCCGTTTTCATAATTAAGTATTTGGTTTATAGATAGTTATTCCTCAAAAAACAAATAATTTTTTTCACGCAAAGTAAAGTTAGTTGCTAATAATTTTTTATGCTAGTAGCCTTTTTTGATTCTATTATTTGGATTAAATCTAAATAAGAAAACAGCTATAAACTTCCTTGCGGACAATATTAAAAAGCGTTAGTTTTATAAGGTTCGCCTTTATTCATTTTTAGGGAATCTTTTTTTATTTTTTAAGGTTTCTAGCCAATAATCCCCTCTTATACTTCGAATAAATATTATCCTTTCGAAAATTGGAAATTTGAAACTGAAAATCATCAACCCTAATGCTACAGAACACCATCAATCTTTACAAAGACGCTTATACGGGTCTCACTAGAGAAATCTGGTTATTATCCTTTATTTCCTTGATTAATCGAGCAGGTGCAATGGTCTTCCCTTTTATGACCATTTATTTAACCCAAGCAAGAGGTTTTTCTCTAAAAGAGGCAGGAATTATTATGAGTTTTTTTGGGTTGGGTTCGGTATTAGGAACTTATATTGGTGGTTGGTTGACAGATAGGATTGGAGATTATAAGGTTCAATTTTGGTCCTTGATAGCGACCTCTACCGTTCTTCTATTTGTATTAAGAGCAGAAACATTTTGGGGTATTTCATTCATGGCATTTTTGTTAAGTGTAGTTGCCGATGCTTTTCGTCCTGCTAATAAAGTAGCGGTGGCTAATTATAGTCAACCAGAAAATGTGACTCGTTCTTTTGCACTCCTAAGGTTATCTATCAATCTAGGATTCGCCATTGGGCCAGCAATGGGAGGTATTTTAGCCGCTTGGAAAGGCTACGATTGGTTGTTTTATGCAGATGCAGTCACCTGTTTATTAGCAGCTATTATTTTTAGGCTAACCCTAAAAGATGACTTTAAGTCTGCTAAAACAACTACTAAAAGTAAGGCAGCACAAAAGGCACTAAAAAGCACTCATTCTCCCTATAAAGACCATCATTTTCTATATTTTTTGTTGATTATCGGATTATTGGCCTTCGCTTTTCTTCAATTATTCTATACTATTCCCGTCTTTTTCAAACAAAGCTTAGGCTTAGATGAAGGACAAATTGGCGGTTATTTGGCTTTAAATGGAGTTATTATTGTCCTATTAGAAATGCCGCTCGTTTATTTAGCAGAACGCAATATGACGCCATTTAAGATTATGAAAATAGGCGCCATCCTAATCGGTGTCGGTTTCTTATGCTTTTTATTACCTCTCAAATTAGTAGGGTTGATTGCTGCTTTAGGCATTATTATACTAACTTTAGGCGAAATATATTATATGCCCTTTGCTAGTGCTTGGGTTGCCACTCGGTCTAAAGCAGAGAATCGTGGGCAATACATGGCACTCTATTCTATAGCTTGGTCAACTGCCAGTATCGTAGCACCCGCTTCTGGATTTTTCTTAATTGAAAATATTGGTTTTGATGGATTGTGGATTATTTTATCAGCAATCGGTCTATTAGGAGGTTTGAGTTTCTGGATATTAGGCAAACGGGTTGAGGCTAGTAAAAAAATAGCAAATACGCCATTTAATAGATAAACGCAAGTGTCAAATAACTAGAAAAATTGTCAGAAATTGTTTAGTCAATTTGCCTATCCACCCATCCCAACATATCCAAGAATATAAAGGCTCGACCTTCCTCAATTTGCTGCGCCAAGTTAGTGACCGCTTGATGGAAATCTTTAAACAATTGGGGTTTTGTACGAGGTATAGCGTACATTATTTTTTTAAAAAAGATAATGGTTATTTGGCTTAATTTGTCAGGTTGATTTGATTGCCTTAATTGGCGTTCTGTAGCGTTTAGTAGATATTCTAAGCTAGGCATATTTTTTAATTCGTAATGTGCTAATATGCCTAATAAGCGAGAAAAACGCAAAATATCCTCTCTTAAAGCATTCCCCGATTGATTGATAATGAGATTTACAAAATCAATGGTCTGCTCTGGTTGCCCTGCTCCTAAGTAGCAACTAGCTATTTTATAATACAAAATCATGATTTTGTAATTGTCCAACTGATATTCATACTTATTAATAAAAACTAAGACTTTTGGAATAATATTTAAACCTTGTTCAAATTGATTGCCTAAAAAATATAAATTAAATTGAGCTTGATATAAAAATAAATACGATTGCACTAAAGCATTCAAACTAAATTGGTCCGTATGGGTATCTACGAAAACCCTAAAATGTTTTACTTCTTCCTTTAGCTTTTCTTCATCTTTAATAAAAAAAGTAGTATTTAATAAATGGTGTTTGGCTCGCAAATACATATCTACATCAGTCGTTATCATATTGGCTTCTGCTTCATAGAGTTGCACCCAACGGTTAGCATAATCATGGCAAAATTGAAATTCTTGCAATAAAAAATGATACCAGTAACAAGATTGATAATAAAAAACCTTTTCAAAAAAAGTAGCTTTATCAATTTTAAAATCTTTTGTTAAGCTATTAAAATATAATTGGTTGGCTGTTTTTACTTCCACCGTTTTTAGATGCCCTTCGATAATAAAGACCCTCTGTAAATATAATTTTAGATTGGCTAATTTAGATACATTAGCAATAACTTGATTCCCCAATTTAGATTCTAGCATTAAATCAGACATTCGTTGGGTACTACTTCTAGTAATATGTCTCGATTCTATTTTACCCTCAAAAGCCACAATTGCTACATGTAAAATACTCTGATGGTTTTTCTGAGCAATTTTTTTGGCCCTGCCCAATATTTTTAAAGCTTGTAAATAAAGTCCTTTATTATAAAGAATTTCTGCATCATTGATGAATTCTCGTATTTGTAATCCAATTTGTTTCTGGCTATATAATAGTCGTAGGCTAGTCAAGATATGCTGATATAAATTGCGTTTTAAATTAGGAATTTGACTTTTTTTAATATTTTTCAAATTCCTTAGTAGTTCGTTTACGTCATACTGTTCCTGCTTTTCCAAATAATCAAATAATTTTAGAAAAAGCACCTCTCCTCCCGATTGAATTTTTTTAGCATAAATTCTAAAATTTCGCTTTTCTGCCTTGGTCAAGGAGGTAATTAGGTCAAATAAGGCATCTTTCTTTAGTGTGGGCATAGCATAAGGAATTGTAAAGGCATGGACTTAAAAGCAAATTACTATTTAAAATATTCGATTAAACTGCCAAATATTTTTTGAGAAAAAGGTTCAGCAAATTTTCAGCAACTATTCTAAACTGCTTTTCTAAATAAGGGTTTTCTATCCATAACAAAATACAAAAAATTCCATTTGTCAAAGGTTTAAATCCATCCTACCTTTGATTTATGAACTAAAAATACATCGCCAGTTTATACCAAATAAAAAATAATAACAGGTAGTTTAAATGCCTTTCCCTAAGTAAAAAATCAGCTAAAGAATTTGTGGATTGGCTAGTCTTTGCCCTATGCCTTTCCCTATAACCCTATTCTATTAAACAAGAAACTTTAGTTTATGAAAGAAACGTTACATTCACTAGTCTTTTTATTTTTTTTGAGCAGCCAAACGCTAATTGCTCAAACTTCCACGGTCTCTGGTTTAATTACTGGAGAAGGGGAACCGCTGATTGGCGCGACCATTTCTGCGAAAGGTACGTCTACTGGAACGATTACTGATTTTGATGGAAAATTTGAGTTAGAAGTCCCAGATGGGGTCACTATTTTAGAATTTTCCTATACTGGTTTTACCGCAGAAGAAGTAGCGCTCAATCGACAAACCTACTTCGAAGTTGAACTTAAATCTAGTAATGTTTTGCTAGGAGAAGTCGTTGTTACTTCATTGGGTATCAAAAGAGAGAAAAAAGCCTTAGGTTACGCGGTACAAAATATAGATGCAGCTGACCTAGCAGAGGCTCGTTCTTCCAATGTCGTCAATGGTTTGTCTGGAAGAGTTGCGGGTATTCAAATTACAGGGGCTGCTGTCCCTGGTGGTGGTTCACAAGTAACCATTCGAGGAAATGGTTCTATTTTAGGTAATAACCAACCACTTTATGTGATTGATGGTGTACCGATGGAAGGTGATTTTGCTGCGCCAATAGAAGGAGCCAGCAATAATAATGTTTATGGCGGAGGTATTTCAGAAATAAGCCCTGATAATATTGCTTCTCTTACGGTGTTGAAGGGAGCAAATGCTGCTGCTTTATACGGTTCTCGTGCCGCCAATGGCGTTATCCTAGTTACAACAAAAGATGGTAGTGGTGGCAAAAAAGGATTAACCGTTGATTACAATCTAAATGCAACCATTGAAAACCCTTTTGTTACCCCTGAATTTCAGAATACTTACGGCGGAGGAAATGGCTACGTTACTTGGTACGCAGATGGTAGAAATGGAGGGATTACGGACCCTTTGGCAGTAGAACAATTTCAGGCTGCTTATCCCAATGCCTCTCTTGGTGGTACTGCGGGAGTAGATGAAAGTTGGGGTGCGCCGATGGATGGCAGATTGGTTAGACATTGGTGGTCGGGGGAAGAAGTCGCCCCATTATCGCCTGTTCCTGATATGTGGTCAAATTTCTGGGAAACAGGGTCAACGATTAATCAAAATATCGCTATTTCTAGTAATTATGAGGGTGGTAATTTCCGATTTGCTTTTGGCAATACCGACCAAGTAGGTTTGATGTATAATAATGATTTTTCTAGACAAAATTTCCGATTTAACATCAATCACAGTCTAACCGATAAACTGAAAGTAAAAGTTAGTTCGGAATATATTAAATCAGGTTCAAATAACAGACAACAACCCGTACTATGGGAAATACAAACTTGGCACCATCGCCACGATGATTGGGGTGTGTTGAAGAATTATGAAGATTATATGGATGTCCATATTACCCGTGAAGACGATAGCTATCCTTATGCTAACTGGCAGCATTCTTTTGCCTTGAATCGCTTTTACGAGCAAGAAGTGCTCACCAATTCTAATGAAAAAGACCGATTGGTTGGAAATGTAGCCTTAACCTACGAATTTTTCAAAGGATTGAACTTACTACTTCGGACAGGAACAGATGTTTGGACAGATACTCGAATTGCAGTTACTAGAAACGAACGAATCAAAAGTGGTAATGAAAGAACCCAATCTTTCTCCGAAGACGTATTGCGCCGACAAGAAACCAACTCGGACTTATTATTAACCTATAATAAATACTTTAATGACAATTTTTCTTTGAATATACAGGCAGGTGCATCGAATCGAAGCAATTATTACAAACGTAATTTTATCTCTGTCAACGATGTGACCATCAATGGATTATACAATGTTGCCAATAATGCAACGACAAATACTAACCGAAGTAGAATTGAAGAAAAAGAGGTCAATAGTGTTTATGCGGCGGCTAGTTTTGGTTTTAAGAATTTTTTATATGTAGATGTTACAGGTAGAAATGATTGGTCGAGTACCTTACCCGTTCAGAACAATTCTTATTTCTACCCCTCTGTTTCAACAAGTGTCGTTTTATCAGAAGTTTTAGATTTATCACAAACCCCATTATCTTTTGCCAAATTGAGAGCAAGTTGGGCACAGGTTGGAAATGATACAGACCCATACCGATTAACTCAGGTGTTTACCCCACAAGACCCCTGGAATTCCTCCACACCAACCTTTTCAGAAAACCGGGTCATTGCTAATAACGGATTGCGACCAGAAAAAACAACTGGTATCGAATTCGGTGCAGACCTGCGTTTTCTGAACAACCGAGTCGGTTTGGATTTCTCTTATTATAACCAAACCACCACCGACCAAATTATCAATATTTCGGTATCCAAAGCAACGGGTTATGATAGTAAAGTGATAAACGCTGGTAAAATTGTAAATAAAGGAATAGAAGCTGCAGTCTTTGTAGATGTGCTGCCAAAATCAGCTGATTTCCAATGGAATATAGGCTTAAACTACGCCAAGAACAACAACCAAGTAGAAGCATTATTTACGGATGCCAATGGCAATGAATTGGAGACGATTGTATTACATTCTCGTAGAGGGCTTAGTTTAGAAGCCAGAGTCGGACAACCATACGGAACACTAGTGGGTAGTGCTTATCAGCGTGTAGCTGAAGGCGAATTTGCTGGACAAATAGTCTTTAAAGATGGAGTCGCTCAGAAAGAATCGGCATTACAAGTCATTGGCAATGTAACACCCGATTGGACGGGAGGTATTTCCAATTCTTTCTCCTATAAAGGCTTCACTCTAAATACTTTGATAGATTTCAAAATGGGTGGAGATATTACAGATGAAAGTACTTCTACAGGGATGCAAACAGGCATTTATCCAATTACTGCTTTGGGTAGAGAAGAAGGCGTTATTGGTCTAGGCGTAAAAAATGTTGGTTCAGACGAAAGCCCTGTTTATGTACCCAATGATGTGGTAGCAGATACGAAAGCAGTCACTCGACAATTAAGTGTACGTTCCGTAAATGAAGGAGCGGTGTTCGATGGTAGTTATATCAAATTACGAGAGGTGAGTTTGTCTTATGCGTTGCCTAGCACTTTCCTAGACAGATTTGGATTCATTTCAAGCGCTAAATTATCTTTAGTCGGTCGAAATTTGGTCATGCTTTATAGCGAACATAGTCAAATTGACCCTGAATTAAATATTTATGGAGGCAATCTTCAAGGTGGCTTGTTCTACGTGACTTTGCCCACTACGAGGAGTATGGGTGTTAATTTGAATGTAACTTTTTAGAAGATGTCAGAAGTCAGACCGAAAAATAAATTTTTCTGTCAGAAGTCAGATTTAATTCGTGTAAATTACTAATTATCAGTATTTTACACCTTATCTATCTGACTTCTGACAGTCAATGAAATTGACGGTCTGACTTCTGACCTCTAAAATGTATAGTAGTAAGTTCTCAAAACGAGCGTCGTCAGGAGACGACGAGATAGCCGTTCCTAGTCTGGAGACTAGGAATATCGGCGCTCGATGTGTCTAGTCTCCTGACTAGGAACGACTATCCGCTGGTCTCCTGACCAGCATTGAGAACTTACTAAATTATCTGACTTCTGACAGTTTATGAAATAAACGGCCTGACTTCTGACTTCTGAATCACCTAAAAATAATAAAGCAATGAACTATAAATATATCTATACTTTACTACTCTTAATTATCTTTTCGGCTTGTACGGATGATTTTGCCGAATTAAACCTTAACCCTAATGAACCGACTGCGGTGCCACCAAGTGTCATCTTTCCTTATGCGATGCGAGAAGGCATTGACCGAGTGCATGGTCATCGAACCCGTTTAGAAAGATTGGGCCTAGACGGTGGGATGTTATGGGTACAATATTTTGCTCGAAATCAATACACCAATGAGGGCGATACGTACAACCCTGATGCATCCATGCGGAATAATAATTGGGCAGGATTTTTCAATGAATCTATTATCAATTTCCAAAAAGTAATTGATGCGACTGGCGACCCTGAAAATATCTATTATAATGAAAATTTCATGGCGGCATCAATGGTGATGCGTGCTTATATGAATTCCATCATTACCGATACTTGGGGCGCTATTCCTTATACAGAAGCTTTAAGTGGTGCTGTGGGCAACTTAGCACCCGTTTATGATAGTCAAGAAACCATTTACGCTGGAATGTTAGCGAATTTAAAGACCGCAGCGGAAACTTTTGACCCTGCTGTAGCAGTACTTACAGGTGATAATCTTTTTGGTGGCGACATCACTCGCTGGCAAAAATTTGCGAACTCCTTACGTTTAAAGTTAGCGAATCGACAAGCCTCGAAAAAACCAGTCGAATCAGCAGCTATTTTTAGCGAAATCATGGGTAATCCAACCGCCTACCCCATTTTTACGAGCAATGATGATTTTGCTTTATTATACCATGAAGGTCGGTTGAATGATAATAATAACAATGCTTGGCATGAAATCATGGTCGTCGATGGTCGAGAAGATTGGTCTATTAGTCAAACGTTGATTGATGCCATGACTGATGGTACAGGCAACCCAACAGACCCTAGATTAGCCGTTTTTGCCGAACCTGTGACTGCTGGAGCAATGGCAGGCTTATATGATGGCGCTATTAATGGGTTACCCGAATCCATAGCGAGTGTTTATATCAATACCGCTTCTAGACCGGGGAGTTATTTTACAAGAGAAACTGCTCCTTTTTGTTTAATGACTTATAGTGAATTACTTTTTGTATTGGCAGAAGCGACTTTAGCAGGCACTTATCAGGGAGACTTAACCGCTATGGAATATACGGAACTAGCTACCAATGCTTCTTTTGAACAATATGGTTTGTCTATGCCTGCAGCTTATATGGGGGATAAAATAGCAGATAAGGAGACCATTATGACCGAAAAATGGAAGGCCTTATTTGGTCAAGGTCTTGAAGCATGGACGGAATATCGAAGAACAGGTTATCCTATTTTACCCGGTGCAACTCCGCAAGCAATTTTTGAGAATAGCGGCAAAGTACCTACTCGCTTACGATATCCTGAATCCGAATACTCGCTAAACGGTACGAATGTGGCAGCAGGTGCTGCTTTGAACGGTGGCGCAGATGATAAATTGACGCCTTTGTGGTGGGCAGAGTAATGATGTTATTCTGTTGCCGTGTTGTGAGTAACAACGCAACATCGCAACAACAATTATTCACCTAAATTATTAACGAAACAATAGCTTCTAATGATAAAATTAAAAAAATTAAACAAAGATAGCCCAATTACAACGGGCATAATGGGCATCCTCTATGCTGTACCAGCTGTACTCATTTTAGCAATATTAGTTACTTCTTGCACTAGTGAAAATCTAGCGTTTGATGTAATAGAATCCCCTGTTTTAGCCACTTTCGAAGAAACTATAGATTCCGAAGAAGGCATCTTGACGATGTCTGCGACTTTTTACGAATTAGACAAAAGTGGCATTTTAGACAAAAATATAGGGATAGATTCTACTTTAATTTCGGGCATGACCGTCGAAGTATTTATTAACGAAAATACATTGGTTGGCGAAATAACTACCGATAGTGAAGGAAAAGCGGTTTTTGCAAAATCCTTTAGTGAATTAGAGGGCGCTAGTCGGCTCGAATGGGTCGGAACTTATTCAGATACGCCTTTTAGAATTTATCGAAATTTTTGATATAGGATTCACACTTCAAGATTCAGATTTTAGTTATTGATATTGATTTTTTGAACTAAATAATGAGCAGCATTTTTTAGGATTCGTTGCTAGTCAATATTTCCTAAAATGCTCTGCTCTTTTTTTAGTAAAATCAATTTTCAGTAAAATTTAACTCAACTAATTAAAATTTATACGACATGACAATGAAACTAAACAGAAGAAACTGGTTGAAATCAACCTCTCTTACGACTGCAGGATTAGCAGTAGGCTCGTCTAGTTTATTTGCGACCACCTCCAAAAATCAAGATATTTCAGCAAAGATGCGTTTTTGGGAATGGGAAAATCAAACATTCAACAAACCAAAAGATTTATGGAATTTAAAGGCTAGGTTATTGGCCAATGAAAATCCTTATGGCCCTTCTCCGAAAACTCGATTAACGATTATGGAGTCAGTTGGTAAAGGCAACCGATATGGACAAGGAGATGCGATGAAGTTAACAGAAATGATTGCAGAAAAGGAAGGCGTTCCTAAAGAATACATCATGCTAGGGCCTGGTTCCTCCGATTTATTAGAAAAAACAGCCATTACTCATTTTCTAGATGGTGGCAATATTGTTTCTGCTGACCCTGCTTATATGTCTATCATCAAAACCGCCAAAAATATGAAAGCGGAATGGAAGCCTGTGCCATTAACGGATACATGGGAACATGATTTAGCAGGTATGGAAGCCGCTATTGATAGTAAAACACAACTTGTATACATCTGTAACCCCAATAACCCAACAGGAACGATTACGAATGGAAAAAATCTCTGGGATTTTTGCTCCAAAGTAGCGGATAAAAAACTGGTATTTGTAGATGAGGCTTACTTAGAATTTATGGATCCAAAAGACCAGTTAAGTATGGTCGGGCTATTAAATGAAGGTAAAAATGTAATTATCTCCAGAACTTTCTCAAAAGTACATGGTATGGCAGGTTTGCGGGTCGGTTATATCGTGGCATTACCAAGTACTTTAGAAAAGATTCAAAAGGTAACTCGTAGCAATATGAGTATGAATGTGACGGCAGTAAAAGGCGCAATGGCGAGTATGGGAGAGACTGGTTTTATTGATTCTTGTAGAGCAAAAAATAAAGCATGTCGAGAATATGTTTGTGCAGAATTAGGCAAACTTGGTTACGACTATTTACCCTCCCATACCAGTTTTGTGCTATTTCCTATTGAAATGGATGGCAAGACTTATTTAGAAAAAATGTTTGCCGAAAGTATTGGCGTCCGTTCCTTTGAAGTATTCGGCAAAACCTATTGTCGAGTGAGTATTGGTACCATGAAAGAAATGGAACTATTCGTCGACGCCTTTAAAAAAGTAATGGTGTAAAACGCTATAAAATAATTGTCTGCTTTATTAAGCAATATATGCCAAATCAATCAGCATCTGATTCTAAGAGAAGTCAGATTGCTGATGATTTTTTCAGGAGCATCAAGGTCATATAAGTAGTTGGACAAAAATAAGCTTACAACAATTAATTTGTTGCGAGTTATTCCGATTTAAATCGGAACGAGTTGGTTTAGCGTAATTAGTCTTATTATCCAATGGCTAATTTAATTTTCGCTTCTTTAGGTACAAAATTCATCCATTTTAACCCGTAACTCGCAACCCGCAACTATTCTAAAAGATGTTCGAGTATTTATGTCCGAGTACTTAATCCATCTAATCAAACATTATCCAAAGTAGCATTATGGGAATAGCCTTACAAAAAACCTTTGTGTTTATAGTATTAATAGGAATTGGCATTTTACTAAAAAGTAAAATTCAAACCAAAGAAGAAATGAAAGGGGTTAAAGCCCTGATTTTAAATATAGCCTTACCAGCCACCATATTTATTGCCCTACTAAAAATCGAAATAAAACCAGCATTGATATTACTGCCAATCTTAGCATTGGCAGTAAATATTCTTTTGTGGTTGGGCTCAAAATTATTTATTAAAATTGCGCAATTAAATCCAGATTCTCCCAGAAGTAGAACCTTCCAATTATTAATCCCCTCTTTTGCACCAGGGTTATCCTGTTTTCCTTTTATAACCGAATTTTTAGGGGAGGAAAGTCTAGCCATGGCAGCCTTCGCAGATGTAGGGAATAAAATTTTTGTATTGATTATTCTATACGTTGTTTCTATGCATTGGTATTATCAATTAGTGGCGAAACAACGATTAAAAATTGACCGAAATAATAGCCGCTTAAAAGATTTAGGCTTGTCCTTGTTGCGAGAACCCATCAATATGGTTTTGTTGATTGCCATCCTCATGCTCTGCTTTGGCTTTAATTTACAATCATTGCCGATTTTTTTACAAGATTCTATTGGTAGAATGAGTGTACTGATGACTCCGATGGTCTTAATATTTATTGGCATCGCTGTAAAACTTAGGAAAGGAGAAATAGGATTAATCTTACAGGCTTTATTATGGCGGTCAGGTTTTGCCTTTTTAATTAGTGTCATTATCTTATTTTGCTTACCAGCAGATACGCCTCTTTTTATCAAATTATTAGCCGTTATTTTTCCACAAAGTGCTTGTAGTTTTTGGCCTTTTGCACACATGACCGCAGTAGAAACGCTGGAATTAGACCAACCTGCCCTACAAACCTTTGAGCTGGATTTTGCTTTAAATATATTAGCATTATCGCTACCTTTTTCGACCATACTTGTTTTAGGTATTTGTAGTAGTGGTGATTTATTTGCTAATACGGCTGTTATTTCAGGAGTAGGGTTATTTTTTATTAGCTTATCGCTGCTTCCGCTTTTGTGGAAAATTAAAACGAATAATGACCCAGCTATTCGTTTTGAAGAGGTGGGCACTTTTAGTAAAGAATCCAATTGATACTTATTACTGTTTGTTTATATGTTGTATTTTAATTACGTTTGAATCTTGTCAAAAAGT
>JAFMDF010000042.1 GCA_017857395.1 Bacteroidota bacterium
CTACCTTTACTTTTCGTTAACGTTAACGAAAAGTAAAGGTAGGGAAATTTTTCTAGTTTCAAAGCGAAGTGTTCATTTCTTTTTTCTTTAAAAACAACGCATGATGCATCTAGGAAAAAGGCGTCCAAAAAATGACTTAAAATGTAACATTTAGTCATATATTTCTTTTTATCACACCCAATTTTATTGATTATGAATCCAACTTTAACCAACTTAGGAGTCACCTCTGCTACCCTTTCTGAAGCAGAAAAAAACTTTTTAGATAAAAATGGTTATTTGAATTTAGGGCAATTATTATCGAACCAACAATTGACCGATATTCGCAATCAAATTGATTTTTTATTAAAAAAAGAAGAGAAACAAGCAGGTGCAGAATTGATGGATTCTCCTTATATCAAACATCCTAAAGAGGCGGGTGCTGACCGTTTAGCAGATTTGGTCAATAAAGGGGCAGTTTTTGATATTTTTTATACCCATCCAAAAGTTTTAGCAGCTATCGCCCAAGTAGTTGGGCAACCCTTCAAACTCTCCTCTTTAAATTATAGAGCAGCAAAACCAGGAAAAGGTTTACAAAAACTGCATGTTGATTGGTCAACTGCTGTTCAACCTAATGATTTTAAAGTGGCCAATTCTATCTGGTTATTGGATGATTTTTCCAAAGCAAATGGGGCGACTCGGCTAGTGCCAGGCACCCATTTAACAGGTAAGTTACCACAAGATGAAATGGATAACCCTTTTGATTCACATTCGAAGGAGATTTTAATTGAAGCGCCTGCAGGTTCTGTTTTTATATTTAATTCGCATGTTTGGCATGGTGGTACGACGAATCATACGAAGGCATATCGGAGAGCAATTCACAGTTATTTTTGTCGGCACGACCAACCACAGCAGGTTGACCAGCAGCGGTATATTTTATCGGAAACTAAGGAACGGTTGTCTTTGGCTGCGCAGGAGATTTTGGGTGTTTAGTAATGGATATGGGCAATTGTATTTAATTCCCAACGGATTAATTAAGGACAACGGATATTAGATTTTTCTATCATTTAAGGGATTAAATTATGGTTGAAATGTAAATTATTTTGACAAAAAGAAAACTTATGTTATCTTTATGACATGGATTTACAAGCAGGCTTACATAAAATAGTGAAGGTCTTTAATAAAGAGGATATTCCTTATATGCTAGTTGGTGGAATGGCAACGGGTTTTTATAATAAATATAGATTTACTTCTGATATTGATATAGTAGTTGGCATGTATCCAAATAATTTAAAAGCTTTAATACAGCATTTTCCCGATTGGTTGCCTTTTTTAGATGGGTTTAAGGAAAATGCCGAAAGAGGAATTGTATTTAATTTAACAGATTTTGAAACAGGTGTAAAATTTGATTTTATGCTTTATCAAGATTCTGATTATAACTGGTCTGCATTTGAAAGACGAAAAAAAGTAAAATTTGGAAATACAGAGTGCTTTATCCCTTCTCCAGAAGATTTAATCCTTGCCAAATTACAATGGTATCATATTTCAAAAAGTGGAAAGCAGCTAGAAGACTTAAAATTTTTAATTGAATTGGAAGGTTTGGATAAACAATACTTGAACCTCTGGGCAACAAAATTATATTTAAAAAGATATGGATTATTCTGAAAATGTAAAAGCAAGTTTAGCTTCTGATTTTGCTTATGCGAAATGGTATGCTAAACAATCCGATGAAAGAAAGTCTGGTATGATACTAAGTGGTTATCGCTTTGTAGTCGATAATATCCGAAATGCTATTCTGGATAAAAATCCATTTTCTACTAAAGCTTATATCAAATCAAAATTTATCGAATACACCCAAAAAGAAGATTATTCCGAAGCAACTTTCGCCTTTATCCAAGAAAAAATGAAAGAAAGGTCTGAAAAAGAATGGCAAGACCGTTTTAAAGCCATGAAAAAAGCCCTCGGTTGGTCTTATGAACAAATGGCATTGTATATGGAGGCCAAAAATGGTGCATCCGTTAAGGCATCTGTCAATCGACAATTACCTGCTTTTGCAAAATTAGCCGTTTGTGTTTTTGAGGAAATGAATCGAAAGAAGGAGGAATCTCAATCAAAAGAAGTTCCTAAATGATGTAGAGAAAGTAGCTACATTATTTGCTTACTACTGGACATTTTGATTCTAGATACTGGATTTTTGATAATAGGTGAATCAAATACCCAATTCACAGCTATCTAAACATTTATAGTGAAATCGAAAGGAAAAGATGAAGAAGAAATATGCATGAACTTTGATTTTCTATTTAAATCGGGAAAGAAATGGAAGACAAGATTATTATTAACGAATGAGTATGATAAACTTTGTACAGAAAGTAAAGTAGATGAAGTATTTAGTTTTTTGTCAAAAAAGGAGTTAGACAGGGAAATTATTACTACAGAATTGAGGCAAGGAAATATTGAACAACTTCAAATTGAGCTTTTAGGTAAGAATTGTGAAGGAACAATTTCTACTAAATTGTTTTCTAATTTATGATAAAACTGTGCGCCCCGTCTAGCCAAAAAACGAACTATTTTTAACTCGAAACCGCCCCTCCAACCCCATGGTTTCCAACGCTCAATTTTTTTATAAGAAATCTATTTTTCTTATAACTGTCCAAATCCCCATAGGTATTGGGTAAATTAGCTTCTTCTGATTTTCCAAAAAAAATTAAATCGAAAAAAATTAATCGGTTCTTGCTCTTTTTTATATCTTGCCGAACAGGGAAATGTAACATCCTTCCTCCTTTAAAAACTTAGTTTTTCTCATTTTGCACCAAAAACAATAATATGAAAATTACCTTTGATGACCTCAAAAGTCTCCTGAATAATATCTTAGTAAAAACAGGTTTTGCTCCAGATAAAGCGGATTTAATCGCCAATATTTTTGCCAATTCTACCCTTGATGGTTATCATTCCCATGGCGTCAATCGTTTTGGAGAATTTTTGAAAACCATCACAGACGGCTATGTGCAAATGGGGGTCGAACCCAAGCGACAATTAGCTTTAGGGAATTTTGAAAGATGGGATGGACAATTAGGCCCTGGCCCATTAACTGCTCATTTTTGTATGAATCGCGCTATTGAATTGGCTAAAAAATTTGGAATGGGTTGCGTTGCCTTGCAAAATGGTAGCCATTGGATGCGGGGCGGTTCTTATGGTTGGCAAGCTGCCGCTGCTGGTTGTATCGGCATCTGTTTTACGAATACCGAACCAAATATGCCTTCTTGGGGCGCCAAAGAAGCTAATACAGGCAATAATCCGTTAATTGTAGCGGTACCAAAAGCAGATGGTGACATCGTTTTGGATATGTCTTTATCCCAATTTTCTTATGGTAAAATGTGGCAGTTAGATATGGAAGGAAAAGAGTTGCCTTTCCCTGGAGGTTATAATGCGGACGGCGAATTAACCACCAATCCAAGAGCTATTGTGGATACTCGTCGATTATTACCCACAGGTTATTGGAAAGGTTCGGGTTTGTCTATTTTGATTGATTTAATGGCGACTTTGCTATCTTCGGGGCGTTCGACGGCAAAAATTGGAGAAATGGAGGCAGAATATGGCCTGTCTCAAGTTTTTATATGTTTTGATGCCAAGCAACTCAACTCCGATGACCGACATGAAACTTTAGTAGATGAGATTTTAACTTTTATTCAGAGTGTTGCGCCTGTGAAAGAAGGAGGCACTATAGAATATCCTGGGAGTCAGACGATAAAAAGGCGAGCTAAACATTTAAAAGAAGGAATTGAAGTGAATGAGGAGGTTTTGGCTAAATTGCAGGCGATGGTTTAATTAAAAAGAGGTCAAAAGTCAGACCATGAGGAATGATAATTCCGACCCCGAAGGGACGGGCTGCTGAAATTTTCTGTCAGATGCACCATACTGACCACGCCTTGAATCTGACCTCTGCTGACATCTATAAAACTAAACAAAAATGACCAAAAAAATAAAAGGAAATATCGTTAAATGGGGCATATTAGGCGTAGGAGACGTCTGTGAAGTAAAAAGTGCGCCTGCCATGCAGTTAATTGAAAACTCCGAATTGGTAGCAGTCATGCGCAGAAATGGCGCAAAAGCTAAAGATTATGCCGAAAGACATGGTGTATCAAAATGGTATGAGGATGCAGATGCATTGATAAATGACCCCGATGTAAATGCTATTTACATTGCGACCCCTCCAAATGCGCATGCCGAATTAACGCTAAAAGCAGCCAAAGCAGGTAAACCTGTTTATGTCGAAAAGCCAATGGCTACGTCTTTCGCAGCTTGTAAGGAGATGATTAACGTTTGTGATACCGCCAAAGTGCCGCTTTATGTAGCCTATTATCGGAGGACTTTACCCAATTTTCTTCATTTAAAACAGTTGATTGAATCCGGTATTATTGGCGACATTCGGTTGGTAAAAATTGATTTATATAAAACCATTGACCCCGATATTTTATCGAAAACAGTTGCGACGATGCCGACTAATTGGCGCATCAATCCCGAAATTGCTGGTGGTGGCTACTTCTTTGATTTGGCAGCCCATCAATTGGATTATTTAGACTTTGCTTTTGGGCCAATTAAATCCGTCAACGGCTTTGCTGCTAATCAAGCAGGTTTGTACAAAGCAGCAGATATTATTACGGGGGCTTTTACTTTTGGAAATGGGATTCAAGGTATCGGTAGTTGGTGTTTTACGGTAGATAAAAAGGCGGAAAGAGATGAATTAACCATTGTTGGAAGTGAAGGTCAATTGAGTATTCCATTTTTTGGTGCGCCCCAAATTATTTTAGAAAAATCAGGACTCAAAAGAAAGAAGAAATTCCATTTTGACTTACCTAAACATATTCAACAACCTTTGATTCAGACTATCGTCGATGATTTATTGGGAAGGGGAACTTGTCCGAGTACGGGGGTAAGTGCAGCTCGTACCAATTGGGTGATGGAGGAATTGACAAAAAATTATTATTCCTAAGCACTTGTTTAGAAGTCAGGTGTATGATGTTTAGATAATCAGCTAAAAAATTAATATTGTAAAATTTAAACTTTAATCTCATAACGGATAGTATCCGTTTTTTTACTGACGCTCTATTGACCACGACTAGTTCAACGTCATACATCTGACTTCTAACAGTTTATGTAATAAATGGTCTGGCTTCTGACTTCTAATTCTTATTTGATGGTTTATAAGAATTGTGTTACATTTTTAACACCTATTGTTACCATTCTACCTTAAACAGTTTCTAGGGTTCGTCTACCTTTTCCAAAAAATAAATTCCAATAAAAATTATTTTAAAAAATCTAAAATAGATATGAAAAAACAACAATTTTTGATAGCAGTATTGCTAAGCTTTTTGGTAGGAAACCTAAATGCCCAAGATGGATGGGAAATGCTTTTTAATGGCAAAGACTTCTCTAATTTTGAGCAACTCAATGGGCAAGCCACCTACAAAATTGAGAACGGGGAAATGATTGGTATTTCCAAATTAAAAACGCCGAATAGCTTTATGGCTACGAAAAAGAAATATGGCGATTTCATCTTGGAATTTGATGTTTTTGTAGAAAATGGGCTGAATTCAGGCGTGCAATTCCGAAGTATTAGTAATCCTGACGACCGAAATGGGCGAGTACATGGCTATCAATGTGAGATAGAAACAAGTTCTAGAAAATGGGCAGGTGGGGTTTACGATGAAGCTAGAAGAGGTTGGCTATATCCTTTGACTAGAAATCCAAAAGGTCAAAATGCTTTTGTCCCTGGTGAATGGAATAGTTATCGGATTGAAGCCATTGGTCCTTATATTCGGACTTGGGTAAATGGCGTACAATGTGCAAACTTAGTCGATGGTTTAACCTCCGAAGGTATCATTGCTTTTCAAGTACATGGGATTAAAAATGTGGAACAAGCGGGTAAAATTGTCAAGTGGAGAAATATTAAAATTAAAACAACTGATTTGGCAAATACTCAAATGCCAGTTGATAAAGATGTGCCTGAAATTAGCTATTTAGATGGTCAATTAACCAATAAAGAAGTACGACAAGGCTGGCGGTATTTATGGGATGGCAAAAGCACTAGCGGATGGAGAGGTGCAAAAATAGAAACGTTCCCTGCAAAGGGTTGGGAAATGAATAATGGTATCCTAAAAGTATTATCTTCTGGTGGGGCAGAATCCCGAAATGGAGGTGATATAGTAACGATTGACACTTATAGTGATTTTGAATTAAGTGTTGATTTCAAAATGACTAAAGGTGCAAATAGTGGTATCAAATACTTTGTAGATCCTGAACTAAATAAAGGGCAAGGTTCTGCCATTGGTTTAGAATTCCAAATTTTAGACGATAAAAATCATCCTGATGCGAAGGCAGGAAAAAATGGCAATAGAATGGTCGGATCTTTATACGATTTGATTCGGGCAGAAAATAACGATAGTTCTAGAGGCAAAAATTTCAAAGGCATTGGCAAATGGAATAATGCTCGAATTGTCGTTAAAGGAGGGCATGTTGAACATTGGTTAAACCAAGTAAAAGTAGTAGAATTCGACCGACATAGCCAAATTTTCAAGGCTCTAGTAGAAAAGAGTAAGTACGAAAAATGGGAGAATTTTGGTCGATTGCCAGCAGGTCATATTTTATTACAAGACCACGGGGATGAAGTCGAATTTAAGAACATAAAGATTCGAGAGTTTTAAAAAAAGCTGTATGAAGAAGTTATAACTTTTAATAGGTAACTATAATAAAAGAAAGGAGGTTCTCTATTAGAATCTCCTTTTTATTTTTTAAGAAAATAGAGAAACAGTAGCATGCGATTACCTTTAGTTATTATCCAATTATTCCTCCTATTTTCCATAACTGCCTGTAATAAAATTTTATCTGTCGATACAATTAAGACCCCAAAAAGCCCAAATATCATTTTCATCTTAACGGACGACCATGGCTGGACACATACTTCTCATCAGGCAGACCCTAATATTCCAGATTCAAAAAGTGATTATTTTGAAACGCCTAATTTAGACCGTTTTGCCAAATCAGGGTTGCTATTTACTCAAGGATATGCGCCCAACCCAATTTGTTCACCCACTCGAAACAGTCTTTTATTTGGTCAAAATGGCGCTAGGCATATTTATAATAAAGATGCGGATTGGTACAAAAAAACAGCCGATTGGTTGACTATTCCAAAAGCCATCAAGCATGGGAATCCGAACTATAAAACAGCGCATTTTGGCAAGTGGCATGTAGCTATGGTACCCAAAGAAGCAGGTTATGATTATGATGAGGGGATGACTTCTAATGCTGCTGGGGAAGGATTTGGAGATGGCTTTTTAAATGCAAAAGACTATACCAAAAAGGTAAAAAAATACTTAAAAGATAATGATATACCCAATCTTACCAAGGCAAAGGCAACAGGAAAACCGTCGATGTATTGGAGTGACGATAATCCCAAAGACCTTTTTGGTTTAACCAAAAGAGCTATCGACTTTATGTCGAAAAGTACCAAAGCCGCTAAACCTTTTTATGTACAAATTTCTCATTATGCGACGCACTTATCCCTTGTTTCCCAAAAAGAAACCTACGAATATTTTAAACAAAAAAAGAAAGGAGAACGGCATCAATCACCCGAATTTGCCGCCATGTTAAAAGATATGGATACCAGTGTAGGGCAAATTTTAGATTATGTAAAAGCAGCAGGTATTGCAGATAACACTTACATTTTTTTAATGGGCGATAATGGAGGCAGACCGTCTTTAAATCAAATTGGTATTGCTGATGAAAAGGGAGCATTGGTCTCGGCTCATTACTCTGAGATTCACGAAAGAAATTTGCCTTTGAGAGATGGCAAACATTCCTTTTATGAAGGAGGAATCAGAGTGCCTTTTATGGTCATTGGCCCTGATATTGCTGCTAATCGAGTATCTGAAACGCCTGTTACTGGCTTGGATTTTTTACCCACTTTTGCTCAACTAGCAGGAAATACCACAAAAATGCCTCATTATATTGACGGAGGCAGCTTAGTCCCTTTAATAAAAAATGAGAAAATCAATAAAGTAAATAGAAATAGAGCCCATTTATTATTTCACCAAAGTTCTCACCGCAAGCCTCGAACAGCCATTAGAAAAGGAGATTATAAATTAATAAAATATTGGAGCAAGGAAACAAAATATACCGAAACCCCAAAAGTAGAACTGTTTGATATAGCTGCTGATTTGGCAGAAACAAGGGATTTATCTAAGCAATTACCTGAAATAAAAGTAGCTTTAGAAAAAGAAATGTTGGACTTTTTGGAAGAGGTGAATGCGGAAACGGGTATTCGGAAAATTGAAGGGGCTTTTTATCGGTTGAAGGATGATTTAGCTAAAAAATATTGATGAGTTATAAGTTATGAATGATGAGTTGGGCAGCTGCAAAACTAAAAATTAAATCTTTTTTTAATGAAAAATCGGAAAATATATTGCTTATCTCTATGCCTTTTAATGGCTTGCAAAACCTCCATTAAACCAACTGAATCTTCCATAAAAGAGGTTGAAAATAAAGCTGCCATTCCATCTAAAGAAAATATTGAAGTATCAAAATCTGCGCTTGACCTTTCTAATTACCAACTCATCGAAGTCTATGAAAACACTTTTTCTAATAATCAAGAAATTGCCTTTGAAGAAGACCTTATCGAAAAACAAGCCGATGGAAGCTATAAAAGAATAAAAACACCTACAAAAACGGCTGAATGGATTGCCGAAGGATGGGGCGATGCACAAGTCAAAAGTGGAAAATTATGGGTTGCCCCCTACCCTTTTGATGAACAGTTAAATCCTGTTCCAAGTGCCGATAAGAAACCGTCCCACATGGTGCTGTGGAATAAACAGGTTTTCCCAGCCAATTTTTTATTAGAATTTACAGTCAATCATTGCAATTCCGATAATGGCTTGACACTTTTTTTCTTTTGTGCAACAGGCAATAAGGGCGAAGATATTTTTGATATAAATTTACCTCCTCGCCGAGCAAATTATCGCAATTATAACCGTGGGGCAATTGCCAATTATACTGATTCTTATTGGAGTCGAAATAAAAATGGCAAGCAAGAAGAATTAACAAATCGAATTCGAAAAAACCCAGGTTTTAAACAAGTATCTTCAGGAGAAAGTCGAACTAATTTAGTCGCTAATAAAGATTATAAGTTACGCTTATTAAAAGTTGGAAATTCCATTAAAATTGAAATGGATGGCGTGGTCATTAATGAGTGGATAGATACGGAGACACCACATGGTAGCGGTCGAATTGGTTTGCGGTCTATGAAAGGCGTGACGAAAGTTGCTTATGATGATTTTAAAGTATGGGAAGTTTTACAAAATACAGCACCCATTCATTTAGGACAAGGTATGATGGCAGGAGAAATCACCGATAAAACCGCCATTTTACAAACTCGTTTAACGCAGTCCGATAGCTTGGTAGATGGTCATTTAAAAGGACAAAAAGGTTCGCTGCAATTTCAATATTATGAAAAAGGAGCAGCACCAGAAAGCAGTCAAGTAACCGAATGGATGGAAGCAAGTTCAAGAAATGATTTTATTATCAAAACAAAAATTAAAGGGCTAAAAGCCAATCAAGTTTATGCCTATAAAGCTTTCTATGGGCAAGATACCCTCCATTTTAAAACCAGTAAAATTCACCATTTTAGAACCAACCCTGGCAAAGAAAGTACCGATTCCGTTTCCTTTGCGGTCGTAACAGGTATGAATTACTACCATTTTCATTATGGCAAATATGAAGGAGCAAAACGATATAAAGGCGCAGATAAACACCTAGGTTATCCCGCTTTAGCTAATATCAAAAAACTAGCGCCCGATTATTTTATTGGCACGGGAGATAATGTCTATTTTGACCATCCTGCCGAAAAAGGGTTTAAAAAAGCACAAAAAGCAGGAAAAAATCCATTGCCTGGTCTTTTTGATGGCAAAGAAGTTGTAGATGAGGCAGGTATGCGCAGAAAATACCATGTGCAATTTGTCCAACCTAGGTTCAAAGATTTATTTCAAAATGTGGGTACTTATTGGGAAAAAGACGACCATGACCATCGAGTGAATGACAGCGACCCCTATATGGATTTTCCCATTTCGCACGAATTAGGTTTGAAAAATTTTAGAGAACAATTACCCGTAGTTGACCCAAAAGATAAATCAGCCGTCACCTATCGAACGTATCAACTAAGTAAAGATGTACAAATCTGGTTATTAGAAGGCAGAGATTATCGGAGTCGCAATAAAATACCAGATAGTCCAAACAAAACGATTTGGGGCGCAACGCAAAAAGCATGGCTCAAAAAAACTTTATTGGAAAGTACCGCCACCTTTAAATTAGTCATTTCCCCAACTCCAATGGTTGGTCCTGATGATGCGTATAAAACCGATAATCATGTGAATCACGAAGGCTTTCGCATAGAAGGAGATGCTTTTTACCAATGGCTTGGAGAAAATGATTTTTTAAATAAAAACTTTTACTTCATTTGTGGCGACCGACATTGGCAATATCATGCCATTCATCCCTCTGGTTTTGAAGAATTTTCGACGGGTGCTTTGGTAGATAATAATTCTAGAGCAGGTCGCTTGGCAGGTGACCCAAAATCTACAGACCCAAATAGTTTAATTCGACAGCCTTATATTCAAGGGACAAAGGAAAGTGCTAGTGGTGGTTTTTTATTAGTAAAAGTGGATAGAACAGTAGATAAACCACGGCTAAGATTGCTTTTTTATGATGAGAAAGGGACTTTGTTGTATGAAGAGATAAAGAACGGGCAATAAGTTTCTACTTTGGTTAGCCGCAGGAAAAGTATTTAAAAATCTAATAAAATGAATCCACCTATATTCACCGAAAAAGCTATCAAAATAACCAAAGTAGATTCCAATTTTGAGCGAGAACCACTTATTCGGCCTTTTGGTTTTAAAGGAAGTGCCATGACCAATGTTTGGCAAACAATGGCTTACTTAAAAAGCGAAAGTGGTCTGCATAAAATTGGACTAGGCACACAAAATGTCTTATGGTCAGATGCCAAAGTCTTTTCGGAACATAGTGAAAATGGTGGCAATGCCTTAATGTATGCCATTAGTGAACGAGCCTTGCAAATTGTCAACCATCAATCTTTTACGAATCCAGTCGATTTATTGGATGAAATTTTACCAGAAGTCTTTGAATATGGTAAAAAAATAACACATAATTCACAACTGCGCAAAACCTTTGCCCTTAATGCTTTAGTTGCTTTGGATAATGCCGCTTGGTTAGTATATGCCGCTGAAAATGGCATAACCCAATTTGATAAAATGGTGCCTACTGCCTACCAAAAAGGCTTGTCGGCAAGACATAATAAAGTAGTCAGCATCCCAGCTTTAGGTTATGGAACGCCTATCGAAACCATCAAAAAAATGGCAGATGAAGGGTATTTTATAATGAAAATAAAAATTGGCGCACCGGGTACGCAAGCCAAAATGTTAGAAAAAGATAAAGCCTTTATCAAAGCTATCCACGAAAGCATTGGACATTATGAAACACCCCATACCAAAGATGGAAAAATTCCTTATTATTTTGATGCCAATGGTCGCTATGACCAACAAGAAACCATGCTACAATTCATGGATTATGCGGATAAAATTGGTGCATTAGACCAAATAGCTGTCATTGAAGAACCTTTTGGCGAACGCAATCAGGAATCAGTTTCAAATATTGTAGCAAGAGGAAATAATCTCCGAGTCGCAGCCGATGAAAGTGCCCATACAGATGAAGATGCCTTGACTAGAATCCAACAAGGTTATAATTGTATAGCCGTCAAAGCCATTGCCAAAACCTTAAGTATGACCATGAAAATTGCGCAAATAGCTTATGACCATCAAGTGCCTTGTTTTTGTGCAGATTTGACCGTAAATCCTATTTTAGTCGATTGGAATAAAACGGTTGCAGCTCGATTACCTGCTTTTCCAGATTTAGACATGGGCTTGCAGGAAACCAATGGCTGGCAAAATTATCGCAATTGGCAAAAAATGAAAGGATACCATCCTGCTAAAAAGGAGGCGTGGGTAACTACTAAAAATGGGGTTTATCCAACAGAAAAAGTATTTTTTGAAAAAAGTGGCGGTATATTTATGCCTTCAGCACATTATGAAAATATGTTTACAACGTAAAAGTTAAGCCAAAACATCTCGAATCACATGCCCATGCACATCCGTCAATCGGAAATCTCGTCCTTGAAAATGATAAATCAATCGCTCATGGTCCATGCCCATACAATGTAAAATAGTTGCTTGCAAATCATGTACATGCGTCCGTCCTTCGATACCATAATACCCTAATTCATCCGTCTTTCCATGGGAAAATCCAGCTTTAACACCTCCTCCTGCCATCCACATCGTAAAAGCTTCTGCATGATGATCCCTTCCTTTAAAATCTGCTCCCGAAGCACGGGTTTCCTTCATAGGTGTTCGACCAAATTCTCCGCCCCAGACCACTAAAGTATCTTCCAACAGTCCACGCATTTTGAGGTCTTTCAATAAGGCAGCAATCGGCTGATCTACATTTTTGCAAGCATTTGCCAAACCATCGACGACCCCTCCACCCTTTCCTGCTCCGTGATGATCCCAAGCACTATCGTACAATTGTATAAACCTAACGCCCTGCTCCACCAATCGGCGAGCTAACAAACAATTATTGGCAAAAGAAATCTGTCCAGGTTTAGTACCGTACATTTCGTGTATATAATCGGGTTCTTTAGAAATATCCATGACTTCTGGCACTTCGGTTTGCATCCGAAAAGCTAATTCATATTGAGCAATTCTCGATAATATTTCTGGATCACCAATTGCTTCTTGCTCTTTTCGATTGATATCATTGATGATATCAATCGAGCGTTTTCTTATATGTTCATCAATTCCGTTTGGATTATTCAAATATAAAATAGGATCTCCTTGCGACCGACATTGAACACCTTGATGCAAAGAAGGTAAAAACCCACTTCCCCAAGCACTTTTTCCTGCACTAGGATCGCTTCCCGAAGTCAAGACGACAAATCCTGGTAAGTTTTGGTTTTCAGAACCCAAACCATAGATCATCCAAGAACCCATACTCGGTCTGCCCAATCGAGGACTACCTGTATGCATAAATAACTGAGCTGGTGCATGATTGAATTCATCGGTATGCATGGCTCTCAAAAAACTGACTTCATCCACCATTTTGGAGAAATGCGGTAAATGCTCAGATACCCAACTGCCTGTTTGTCCATATTGCTGAAAACTGGCTTGCGGGCCCATCATATTGGGCGTTCCTTGCAGAAAGGCAAACCGTTTTCCTTCTAGTAAAGCCGCTGGACAGGGCTTTCCATCATACTTTTGTAAGATTGGCTTATAATCAAATAGCTCCAATTGGGAAGGTGCCCCTGCCATGTGTAAAAAAATCACGCTTTTAGCCGTTGGTAGAAAATGAGGCGTTTTTAAATTAGTCGTTGACTGCCCAAAATCCATTATGGAATCTAAAGCCATCGCTCCTACTCCACCAATACATTGCTTTAAGAAGTATCTTCTGGAATTATAATTGCCCATTTTTTTTGCTGCTTCTTGGAAGATATTCATGGTCGTTTATTTTTGAGTTTATTTATTTACAAATTCATCCAAATTCAATAGCGCATGCGCCACAATAGTTAATGCGGCTAACTGTTCGTTTTTTGGAGATGGATTCCCTAAAAGACTGCCGGTCAATTCCGATTCCTTTGCATAATGCAATTGAGCATCTTCATATAAAATAGCCAAATCTTTAAGTTTTTCTGGATCAATAGCTCGCAATAATACCTTTTCATAGCCTGCTTCCAATCTTTCGGTAACGCTTTCAACTTTCAAAGTGTCCATATACTGACCAATAGCAAGGGCCGCTTCCAGATAGACTGGATTATTTAATAAAGATAAGGCTTGTAAAGGCGTATTCGTTCGGATACGACGAGAGGTGCAAATAGTGCGGTCTGTTCCATCAAAGGTGATTTGATTGGGAAAAGGATTCGTTCGTTTGACATAGGTATATAGTCCACGTCTATACTGATTTTCTTTTTCACTTAGGGTATAAGTATCTCCAAACCTAAATTGACCTGCTCCTTTTGGACGTGGTGGTTTGACACTTGGTCCGTAAATTTCTGGCGTTAACAAATCACTTACTGCTAGTATTTGATCTCGCATTTGCTCTGCACCCAACCTAATTCTTGGGCCTCTGGACAACAGTCGGTTTCGAGGGTCTTTTTCCAATTTCTCTTTAGTTATTTGATTGCTTTGGCGATAGGTAGCAGACATTACCATTTGTTTGAGCAAGTCTTTTATACGCCATTCATGCTCGTGCATGAATTGAATCGCTAACCAATCTAATAGCTGAGGATGAGAAGCTGGTAAAGACTGAGTCCCAAAATCTTCAAGACTTTCGACGATGCCATAACCAAATAATTGTTCCCAAAAACGATTGACTGCAACTCTAGCAGTTAAGGGATTTTCTGGACTAGTTAACCATTCGGCCATAGCTAATCGGTCAGGCGAACGTTCTTTTGATAAAGCGCCTAGCACTTCTGGTACTGCTTCCGTTACTTCCTTACCTTTAGCCAGCCAATTGCCTCTTTCAAACAGGTGGTTTTTGCGTCTTTTTTCTGTTGGTAATTCTTGTAAAATAGGGGTTGGAATCGCTTTAATCGTTTCCAATTCTTCCAGTTTTTGGCTAAAAAGTCGGCTGTAATTATCCATTCTTGGCGATTGTTCATGGAAAAACAACCAATCCAAACGCAATAAATCAGCATCCGCAATGCGATTTTTTCTAAAGACAAAATATATATCATGAACGCCTTCGGTTGGGTCAATAGGTACTTTTAGCGTTCGCCAATTTTTCCATTTATCCCTTGATTTTGTTTGAGGGGTAGTTGTTAGGGGAAGGGAACATTGGCTAATCATTTTGCCGAAAGGTGATCCCAATCGAACTTCTATAAACCCGCCAAAAGGAGTCGCATATCTATAAGAAATCGCTTCAATTGCTGTCAAATCAACTTGCTCAAAACGAATCCAAGAACTATCCTGAACCTGAAAGATAGTCGTTTGTTCTGGCGCCATCAATTCAATAAAACCACCACTTTCATCGAAGGTTTCAATCTCCACTTTTCTATAGCCCAGATGATTCACAAGGGCTGCCTTTTGTTGATGCAAAAAGCCTTTCCCTTCCAACTGATCTTCTGGTTTCAATTGCTGTTTAATCCAAGCAATAATATCGGCCACTTTTTCTTGATCCGCTCCTTCATACGTAAAAATATTGGGTGCTTCATGATAAATATCTCGATCCGCCGTGTTATTAAAAAAGGACATGAATTCGTAAAAATTTTCGTGCCTAATAGGATCATAAGGATGACTATGACATTGGACACAAGCCATCGTCGTGCCTTGCCAAACTTCAAAAGTAGTGCCCACTCGTTCTATATTTGCATAGTTCCTAAACTCTTCATTATCTGTTCCACCTTCGTCATTAGCCATTGTATTACGATGAAAAGCAGTCGCAATTAATTGGTTCTCTGTTGGATTAGGCAATAGATCTCCTGCTAGTTGTGTAACAGAAAATTCATCAAAGGGTAAATCCGAATTAAAGGCTTTAATCACCCAATCTCTATATTTCCATATACTCCGATACAGGTCTTTTTCATAGCCTTTAGAGTCTGCATATCGTGCTAAGTCTAGCCACATACTAGCCCATTTTTCTCCAAAATGAGGCGAATCCAATAACCGATTGACTTCCTGTTCATAAGCATCTTCTTTATTATTAGCTAAAAACGCATTCCTTTCTTCCAGACTTGGTGGCAAACCAATAAGGTCTAAAGAAAGTCTGCGCAATAAACTCGATTTATCTAGCTCCTCATTTGGGCGTAGACTATCTTGAGCTAACCTTTGCCAGATGAAGTGATCTATTTCATTTTTTGCCCAATCTTTATCTACGATAATTGGTGGTCGGATGGAAGCATCTGGTTTGATATAAGCCCAATGCTGCTCCCATTTTGCGCCTTGATTAATCCATGTTTCAATTAGTTGGATATCTTTTTCTGCTAGTGCTTCGCTTTCTTGGGGCATACGCTGTTCTTCATCGTGGTGGCGCAATCTGCTAACGAGTTCACTTTTGTGCGCTTTGCCCCTGACAATGGCAGGCATACCAGATTCTGTTGCGGCAAATGCCTCTTCTTCAAATAATAAGCTAAATCCGCCCATTTGTTTTACGCCTCCATGACAGGCCAAACATTTTTGATTAAAAATAGGTCGGATGTCTTTATTATAGCTAACGAGTTTATCCACTGGCTGCTGGCAAGTCCACAAAAAAACAATTACTAGTCCGATAAAAAATCTATTCATGTTAACTTTATTAAATCCTAATTCCATATCCATGACAAATTTTTATCGAATAGGAAAGATGCCTACAAGTTACCAAAATTTCAACTATTATCTTAGGCTAGAGAGAATATATATATTGAATATTTAAAATCAATAATACTACTGGTTTTATGGTAAAAACTTGGTTATTTGTTTTAATTTAGCCAATGGTATTTTTTAGTTCTCGTAAGTATCATTATTGAACGAAAAAAAAGTATATTACTAATAAAATCTATAAAAAATGAAATTAAGCAACGTATTTTTCCTGCTTATCTGTGCTTTATTATTTTCCAATTGCACCGCACAATTAAATACTTTAAGTAAAGCCGAAAAATCGGACGGTTTTGTCTCCCTTTTTGATGGTAAATCCTTAGATGGTTGGCATGTTTTCAAAAATGGCAATAATTTTTGGACAATTGAAGATGGGGCTATTGCATTAAATCCTGGAAAAAAAGGCGGTGATTTAGTGACCGATAAAGCCTACGAGAATTATGAATTAAATTTAGAATGGAAAATATCTGATTGTGGAAATAGCGGCATTATTTACGGAGTCAAAGAAGAAGGCTATGGTGCTGTTTGGCATACAGGCCCGGAGATGCAAGTATTAGATAATAAATGCCATAAAGATGCAAAAATCATCACGCACCGAGCAGGCGATTTATATGATATGATTTCTTGTAATGTCGAAACCGTAAAACCTGCTGGCGAATGGAATAAAGTTCGATTGATTATCAATAAGGGTCAAGTCCAACATTGGTTAAACGGTAAAAAAGTAGTCGAATTTGAAATGTTTAATGATAATTGGACCGCTATGGTTGCTAAAAGTAAATTTAAAACTAAAGCAGATTTTGGGACGATTCGCAAAGGGAAAATTGCTTTGCAAGACCACCACGATAAGGTTTGGTATCGGAATATTAAGATAAAGGAGTTGTAAGCGGGTTGCCAGTTTTAAATATTGGAAAATTTATTCAAAATGACGAAAAACCTAATTGTTTTACTACTTAGTCTGATAGTAATTGGTTGTTCTATTGCCAGTAAAGCAGTCGAAAAAATGCCCTTGCCGCCTCCCAACATCCTATGGCTAACCTGCGAGGACATTAGCCCAAATTTAGGTTGTTATGGAGATGAATATGCCATTACGCCCAATTTGGACAAACTCGCCAAAGAAGGCGTTTTATATACCAATGCTTTTGCCTCTGCTCCTGTTTGTGCCGTCGCTCGGTCAGGCATTATTTCAGGAATGTATGCCTCTTCGCAAGGGACACAACACATGCGATGTAAAGGGATTGTTCCCAAAAATATACAATTATACCCCGAAATATTAAGGGCAAGTGGCTATTATTGCACCAATAACTCCAAAACGGATTATAATTTTGACATGGACCCAAAATCTATTTGGGATGGTTGTAATCGCGAAGCACATTGGAGAGATAGGACCGATAAAAGCCAACCATTTTTCGCTATTTTTAATTATACTTCTTCGCATGAGAGTCGGGTCAATAAGGATGCCGTCTATGCCAATAATATTAAAAATCTACCTACTGAATTATTAAAAAAGCCAGACGAGGTGCCACTTCCACCCTATTATCCCGATACGGAAAAAGTTAGGGAATTATGGGCAAGGTATTATGATAATATTACAGTAATGGATAGACAAGTTGGGGAAGTTTTAGCCCAATTAAAAGCAGATGGATTAGAGGAAAATACCATCATTATCTATTATTCCGACCACGGTGCAGGTATTCCTCGGCACAAAAGATGGATGTATGATACGGGTTTAAACGTGCCGTTAATTGTTAAAGTACCTGAAAAATACAAGGATTGGTTGCCCAATAAAGCAGGAACAACGACCAATGAATTGGTTAGTTTTATTGATATGCCTGCAACCGCCTTACATTTGGCGGGTTTACCCGTTCCCAAAAATATGGAAGGCAGGGCTTTTATTGGTAAAGGTTTATCTTCTCAAAGAAAATATGTTTATGCAGGCAGAGACCGAATGGATGAACGCTATGATATGCAGCGGAGTGTGCGAGACAAACGCTATTTATACATCCGCCATTATGAGCCTTATAAATCCTTTTGTCAATACATGAATACCCCTGAACAAGGGGAAATTATGAAAGCCATTAGAGTTGCACAAACTCAGGGTACTTTATCTGCATCTGGCAAAAAAATGGTAGCTGTCACCAAGCCCTCGGAAGAATTATTTGATTGTCAAAAAGACCCTTGGAATTTAAATAATCTAGCTGAACAACCCGATTTTCAGACAAAATTACAAGAATTGCGGAAAGCCCATGCCCAATGGTCGGATGATACAAAAGATACAGGTTTAATTCCTGAAACCATTTTACGAAAGTGGGAAAAAGACCATCATGCCTCCATTTATGACATTATGCGTAGTCAATCCGTTCCTGTAGGGGAGATTAGAAAAACGGCTTTGGCAGAAATGGATATTCCTAATTTACAAACTAATTTAGCCCATAAAAATGAGGCAGTTCGTTATTGGGCAGCTATTAGTTTAGGGAATCAAATAATCCAAATTAAGGACTTCTCTGTTTTACAAAAAGCTTTAAAAGATGACATTCCAGCAGTTCGATTTGCAGCAGCTAGAGCAATTTGTAAAGCGAATCAAACAGATGCAGGATTAGCTGTTTTAACAAATGGATTGAAACATGACAATGACTGGGTTCGCCTTTTAGCAGCTCAAGTGCTAGATGAAATGGGGGAACAAGCTCGACCTACTATTGGGGATTTGCAAGGGGTGATGCAGGATGAAAATAAGTATGTGGTTCGAGTGGCAAATCATGCTTTGAATTTGTTGTTGGAGACGGAGAATGTAGTTAAGTAATAGAAAATTGACCAAATAAAAATGATTGGTTGTGACCATCCGTTGTCCTTTATACTTTAACAGGTTAAGATTTGAACATTTTCAAAAGATTGAGCAGCTCAAGTTATATCCCCAAATGGGTATATTGTTTTATGGCTATATTGTTGAGTAGGGTTTTATCCCTATTTTAAGCTACAATTATTAAGCAATGTAACAATCTTCAACAGAAAGTCTATTTTTCACCCTGATGCAGTATAATTATCCGTTGTATCGTTTTTTCTACAACGGATAATTAAAGGACAACGGATTTAGGTGTGGACTTTTTTCTACATTACTTTTCCCTTTTCAAATTTTCTTCGGAAGCTTTAAAAGATTTATGCCCAGTTGAATTTTTTCCAAGGATTTCATAGCGTTTTTGTGGTATTTCGGCTCTATGTTCTTGTATGATTGACGCATACGGAGGCTCATTGACGACATTATGCCATTCATGTGGGTCTTTGGCATGATCATAAAATTCTTCTGACCCATCGTTATATTGAATAAAACGATATTGCTCAGAAACTATGGCATAATTACCGGGGCCAAAACTAGTACGAGCTTTATAATCCCATTTTGCTTTAGGATTGTTAAGTAATGGGACTAAAGAATGACCTTCATGGAATGGATCCGCAGAAAGTCCTGTCAATGCTAATAAAGTGGGGTAAATATCCAAAAGTTGAACAGGTTGGTTACAAATTTTCCCTTTTGGAATGTCTGGTCCAACGATAATCATAGGGACACGAGCGCCATCTTCCCATAGACTTCTTTTGGCATATCGCTCTTTTTCTCCCAAATGAAACCCATGATCGCTAAATAGAACGATATACGTATTTTCTTTGAAATCCCCGTTGTCTAAAGCTTGAATGACCTTCCCTACTTGTTCATCTACAAAACTAACGCAAGCCAAATAGGATTGAACTAAAGGTTTCCATTCCTCATTTTCTACGACCCACTCATGAGTTGGCGCCACATGCTCCAACCGAGTAATGTCCATGCCATATGAGGGAATATCCTTAATATCATCCGATACTGTTTCAGGTAATTTAAGGCTTGCTAAAGGATACCTATCGAACCATTTTTTCGGCGCAAATTGAGGTACATGCGGTCGATAAAAACCAACGCCCATCCAAAAAGGTTGGTTCTTTTTTGCAGCCAACTGTGTGGTTGCCCAATTTGCAATTTTGTAGTCCGGCATTAAGGTATCATTATTGGGATAAATACCCCAATCCCATAATGGATGTCCAGGATAAGTAGAAATTTTATCGTCAGGTCTAGGACCAAAACCTCCAAATTGCCCTCCATAGTTGGGGATATATCTTTCATTCTGTTCTCCGCCATTATGGAAAAGTTTTCCAGCAGCAGAAACATCATAGCCTTCCTCTAAAAATCGCTGTGGCATTAATTTGCTTTTGCTAGCGATAGGAGACTCTTTGAGATCTGGATTTAAAAAATAAATACCTGAGGTGCTAGGATACAAGGAAGTCATAAGGCTGGCACGGGATGGATTACACACAGGCGATTGACAATGTGCATTCGTAAAGAGTACGCCTCTTGAAGCTAATTGGTCTATATTCGGAGTTTCCACTTGCGGATGACCACCCAAACAACCTACCCAATCATTTAAATCATCAACGGCAATCAATAAGACATTTGGTTTAGTAATTTTATTGCTCTTGGTAACTTCATCATGACAACTTAGTAGGGAAATCGTCCCTATCAAGGCGACCATTACTGGTATTAGAAAAAAAGGTTTTCGGTTCATTTTGTTAAGACTTATCTAAAATAAATTTATTGTGGGACTAAGTTAATGAATGTCAGGTAATTAGTTAACTTAAGGGAAGGCTATTCGGTATTTATTGGGGGAATAATCATACATCAAGCAACATATACCTGTTAAAAAATTACTTATTAAGGCTTAAACTTGTAAATGTGGTAGTTAGATTTATGAACTATTTGATTTATGATCTAGGATTTATTAAATCAATTCGAATCTTATGAGGAATCAGTAGGACCAAGGTCTTTCAATGAATCGAAACAAATCTGTACTATCAATTTAAAACACACAAATTCTAAGCTATTTCTTCTAAAAAAAGTAATCATAAAATGTCCAAATTAAAGACCTATTCCTTATTGAATATTACTATATTTATACTCTTCACTATAAGCTGTAAAACTACCCAAAACCAAGCAGCTACTGCCACTAACAAACCACCCAATATCGTCCTAATCATGGCGGACGACATCGGTTATTCCGACCTTGGTTGCTACGGTGCAGAAATCCAAACGCCTAATTTAGATAAATTGGCGGCAGGCGGTTTGCGTTTCAAGACCTTTTATAATATGGCGAAATGCAACCCCACTCGTTCGACTTTAATTACGGGTTTGTATCAAGGCAATGACCAAGCCATTTCATTTGTCCCTTTATTAAAAGATGCAGGCTATCAAGCAGTAATTAGTGGCAAAGAACATTTTGATAACTGGGTACCGAAAGACTGCTATTTTGCGGAAACTTTTGATAAAGCCTTCACTTTTTGGGCAACCACCGAATATTTTGTCCCACCCTCTGGTAAATTTCAACGTCCTTTTTACATGGATGGCAAAGAAATGGACGCAGCTGAAATCGAGGCGGAGATTTTACCAAAATATAAGACAGATTTTATTACAGATTATGGGTTGAAGTGGTTAGAGGAAATGATGCAAAAAAAAGACGAACCATTTTTTTTGTTCCTTCCCTATCATGCCGCACATTATCCTCTACAAGCACGTCCAGAAGACATCGCTAAATACAAAGGGAAATATAAAAAAGGCTGGGATAAAATCAGAGCAGAACGATTTGCACGGATGAAAGAAATTGGGATTGTAGACCAAAATGTACAATTATCTCCACCCGAAGATAATACCAATCGCTTTCGAGGGCATCCAAAAGGTTGGGACGATATTAGAGAAAAGTTCCAGACCTACTATCCTTGGGAGTCTATGACCGAACAAGAAAAAGAAGAAAAAGACCTAGAAATGGCGGTTTTTGCTGCTATTATCGACCGCATGGACCAAAATATTGGTCGAGTTATCAAAAAATTAGAACAAGCAGGAGAATTGGATAACACGCTTATTTTATTCTTTACAGATAATGGGTCTTGTCCTTTTGATAGCAATAAAGATTTCGATATTCCGCCTGGCCCAACTGAATCTTATCGTTGCCTAGCACCGACTTGGGCAAATGTAGGCAACACTCCTTTTCGATTATACAAACAAAATGGACATGAAGGTGGGGCAAATACGCATTTCATAGCTCATTGGCCAAAGGTAATCGCCCCCAATCAAATTACCGACCAAGTGGGACATGTAGCCGATTTATTTCCTACCTTTATAGAAATGGCAGGGGTCAATTATCCTGCTAATTATCAAAACAAAACGACTTTGCGGTTAGATGGTCAATCCTTGATGCCTATTTTCAAAGGACAAGAAAGAACACCTACCACAAACATTATTTCTGGGCATACGGAAAAATTCAGAATGTATCGAAGTGGGGATTGGAAAATTGTTCGGAAAAATGGAGATGATTGGGAGTTATATAATTTGAAAAAGGATAAAACAGAGGTCAATAATTTAGCGACCTCCAATCGAGAGAAATTAACTGAAATGGTCAATCAATATTCAGCCTACCAATCGAAGAAAGGGCAGGATTAATCTTTCTAAAATGCTTAAAAAAAACGAAATCTCCACATTAGCTTTAAACCTAATTCTTTTATTGGTCAGCCTTTCGATAGGTCAATTATTTGGGCAACAACCATTAAATGACCAGCAGGCAGTCTATCCAACTTTTACCAACGAAGCAATTACTTTAGACGGAAAATTAACGGAGGCTATTTGGCAAAGCATTCCTCCAACTGGCAATTTTTGGCAAAATTTTCCTAAAGATACCATTCGAGCTGTAGGGCAAACGGAATTAAGAGTCGCTTATAATGATAAAACCATATACCTTTCGGTAAAATGTTATAGTGTTAGTAATCAGTTTTTTGTCCCCTCTTTTAAAAGAGATTATAGCACTAGAGGAATGGATGCGGTCACTTTTGTCTTTGATACTTTTAATGATAAAACCAATGCCTTTTTATTTTCGGTCAATCCTACGGGGGCACAACGAGAATCTTTAATTGCGAATGGTGGCAGCAATCCCAGAGAAGATATGCAAACCTCTTGGGATAATAAATGGTATTCGGAAGCTAAAGTTTATGACAATTACTGGATTGCCGAAGTGGCGATACCATTTAATACCCTTCGTTTTAATGCAGAAAGTAAAGAGTGGAATTTTACTTGCTATCGAAATGATACTCAGCATAATGAATACTCTACTTGGCAGCAAATTCCTCGAAATAGACGCCGAATGGATTTGTCCTATACAGGAAAAATGATTTGGGAAACGCCTCCACAAAAACCTAAACGAAATATTTCCATTATCCCTTATGCCATTGCCGGACGGACTAGAAATTTTGAAAGTACCACTCAATTAAAAGCTAATACAACCGCAGATATAGGCGTAGATGCCAAAATTGCCCTTAGTTCCAGTCTAAATCTAGATGTAACCATTAATCCAGATTTTTCTCAAGTCGAGGTAGATGAACAGGTAACTAATTTAGATAGATTTGAAATTTCCTTTCCAGAAAAACGTCAGTTCTTTTTAGAAAATGCCGATTTATTTGGTTCATTTGGATTGACCAGAGTAAACCCTTTTTTCTCTCGCAGAATTGGTATTGCTTTGGATACGCTAAGTGGGCAAAATGTCTTAAACCCTATTTCTTATGGTTTAAGATTGACTGGAAAACTCAATGAGAATTTTAGGGTTGGTTTAATCAATATGCAAGCGGCTAAGCTAGAAAATACGGGTTTGCCTGCTTTTAATTATACCGTTGCAGCATTGCAGCATAAAGTCTTTAATCGGTCTAATATTTCCTTCATTTTTGCGAATAAACAAGCGGTAAAAGCCAACGATAATCCTGCTTTATTCAATAATTTTAACCGAGTTGCTGGTTTAGAATATCGACACACTAGCGCAGATAATCGCTGGCGTGGTAAAACTTTTTACCACCATTCTTTTAGTCCAGAACAAGCAGCACATCCTTTTACTCATGGTTTACAGTTAGAATACCAAAAAAGAAAATATCGGTTTGAATGGGCACATTTGCTCATTGGGAATGGCTATAATGCAGAGGTTGGTTTTGTTCCTCGGAAAGATTATATGCTGTTTAGCCCAGAAGGCGCACTCTTTTTTTATCCGCAAAATGGTCCATTCAACCTACATACTTTACAATTGGACACCCGTTTTTTTCGACAAATCGGAAAAAATGACAATGAAATAATCGACCCTTGGGGAGAAGTAGAACGACAATTTGAATTAGAATGGACGTTTAACTTTATTAATAATACCCGTGGCAGCATTACCATTACCGATAATGATTTGACCTTATTAAAAGACTTCGACCCTACCCGATTGCAAGCGGACGATATTTTTCTACCAGCAGGAAGCCATTACCATTATATAAATGTCGAAGGTCGGTATACTTCTGACCAACGAAAAAAATTGTTTGCAGAAATTCGTCCCAATTTTGGACAATTTTATAATGGAAATCGCTATGGTCTTCGGGGCGAATTAACCTATCAATTCCAGCCTTTTGGTTCGATTGCTTTTAATTGGAATTATAATTATGTCAAATTAGCTGCCCCCTTTAAACCCGCAAAAATATGGCTAGTCGGTCCTAAACTAGATATTACGTTTAATAAAAAATTATTCTGGTCCACCTTTGTCCAATACAATAATCAATTGGATAATTTGAATATTAATACTCGGTTACAATGGCGATTTGCGCCTGTTTCCGATTTCTTTTTGGTTTATACGGATAATTATTTAACGGATTCTTTTAGCCAATTTGAAGTCCGAAATCGTGGGTTGGTGGCGAAGTTTACTTATTGGTTGAATTTGTAATAACAAGAATAGAGAGGAGAGAACAGAGAATAGAGACAAAAGCGGTTCTCTTTGCTCATTATTTTGAATACGACCTCAAATCTCCACTTTTCTTTATCAGAACCAAAACATAATGAATAAGCTGATTATCTTTATTTTACTCACGTTCCCATTGGTTTTATCTGCTCAATTTAGAACCAGTAAAGCCTTCCCTGACCAATATAAAAAACAAAATAGAGATGCACTCAGATATGTGGTGGACGGCAAAACAGATACCATTATCCAATACTTCAATGCCTATTTAGCTGCATATCCCGAAGATTTAGAATCACATTATGGTTTGGTAGTCGCTTTTACGCAAAAAAAGAAGTGGAAAAAAGCAATGATGCATGTCAAAAAATCGGTGGATTTAGGCTTGCCGATTGAGCGCTTTATTGCAGGACCTCGAAATTTATTGGCTTCGTTGACCAAAAAGAAAATTTTTAAAAAATACGCCAAAGGAAAATATACTCCGCTGATTCATGGCCCTTTATTAGCCAATTTTACGGATAAATCGGCTAATATTTGGGTAAGAACGGATGAGGAAAGACCTTTGAAACTAAAAATAGATGACCAATCCTATCTTGCTAGAACAACTAAAGAAAAAGATTATACAGGTGTACTAACCGCAGATAATTTAAAGCCAAACACAACTTATCATTATGAACTAAGCATTGAAAATAAGGCCCTTCAAAAAGGGCAATTCATTACTTTTCCAAAAGCAGGAAAAGCAGCAAAATTCCAAATTGGTTTTGGCGGAGGCGCAGGATATACACCCCAATACGAACGAATGTGGGATACTTTAAGCACTCATTCACTAACCGCATTTTGTCTAATGGGTGATAATGTCTACCACGACTCTCCAAAATATCCAGACATTCAAGACTACTGCTATTATCGTCGCCAAAGTCGAGCAGAATATCGACGTTTTTCTAGCCAAACTCCGATTTTTGCTATTTGGGATGACCATGATTTTGGGGATAATGATTCTTATGGTGGCACAAAAATCAATGAGCCTTATTGGAAACTACCTGTTTGGAAAAAATTTAAAAATCAATGGCCCAATCCTTATTATGGTGGAGGTAATAAAAATCCTGGGACTTATTACGATTTCTCGATTGCTGATGTGGACTTTTTTATGATGGATACGCGTTTTTATCGCACTAATGGAAAAGATAAAATTAAACCCGATACTATGCTGGGTAATGTACAAAAACAATGGCTATTTGATAAATTATTAAACTCCACCGCTACTTTTAAGGTCATTGGCACTTCTATTCCGATTACCCCAGGTACTAAAACAGGCAGAGGAGGTCTAGATACTTGGGATGGTTTTAATAAAGACCGAGAAGATTTATTTACCTTTATTGAAACAAACAATATTGAAGGGGTCTTTTTTATGGCAGCCGACCGTCACCGTTCGGATGCTTGGAAAACGGAGCGGAAAAAGGGCTATGCTTTATATGAATTTATGAGTTCTCGGTTAACCAATATTCATACCCATCCTGTTCAGAAAAAATCTATGTTTGGGTATAGTAAAACCCCTTCTTTTGGTTTATTGGAATTTGATACTAGCAGAGCAGACCCACAAGTAGTTTATCGTATTTTTAGTATTGAGAATGAGGAGATACATCGTTTTACTTTGTATAAAAGTCAATTGGTATTTGAAAAGAAAAACTAAATTTAATGGAACAGAATAGATACAAGGAAAGAATTAACAACTTGAAAATTGATGGTTTGATTGTCAGCATCACGTAAACCATCAAACAATTTCAACCATCAAAAAAACTAAATTATGCTAAATAAATACCTACTCCTCTCCCTTTTATTTTCCCTTTTAAGCTGTAATCAAATGCCTGAACCTGAAGTCGAAAAATCAAGCCCCAATACCGAAGAATCAAAAGTCCCAAGCTTTGACTTACCCGCTTTATTAACGGCAAAAGATGGTCAAAAAATCAATTCAAAAGAAGATTGGGAAAATATCAGGCGCCCAGAATTACTACAATTGTTTGAGAAAGAAATGTTTGGAAAAGTACCATCAAATGATATTAAAGTAAATGTTGAAGAAAGAATAGCTACCAATAATGCTTTAGGAGGAAAAACTACTATTAAAGAAGTAATATTCACCTTTAGCAACCAAAGCAAAGAACTAAAAGCCACTCTTTTATTGTTTTTACCAAATAATAGAACCAGCCCTGCGCCCATATTTTTAGGCTATAATTTTGATGGCAATCATACCATTTTTCCAGACGAATCCATCAGCTTACCGAATACTTGGATGCGTAAAAACACCACTTATGGAATGACCGATGATACCGCAAGTCAATTATCCAGAGGTGTAAAAAGCTTTAGATGGCCTGTTTTAAATATCATCAATCGAGGATATGGATTGGCAACGATGTATTATGGAGATATTGACCCTGATTTTGATGATAATTTTGAAAATGGTATCCATGCTTTATTCCCTCAAAAACCGAATAAATCAGAATGGGGTTCTTTGGCTACTTGGGCATGGGCATTTTCCAAAGTGGTGGATTATTTTGAAACGACCAATACCATTGACCACGAAAAAGTCATCGTTATGGGGCATTCTAGGTTGGGAAAAACAGCCCTTTGGGCAGGAGCAGTTGATGAGCGATATGCCATGGTCATTTCAAATAATTCGGGTTGCGGAGGGGCAGCTTTGTCTAAACGAAAATTTGGCGAATCCATAAATGCCATTAATACTAGATTTCCCCATTGGTTCAACGATAATTTTAATCAATATAATGACCAAGAAGAAAAATTACCTTTTGACCAACATCAACTAATTGCTTTAATGGCGCCTCGACCTGTCTATATCGCAAGTGCCGTAGGAGATACTTGGGCAGACCCCAAAGGAGAATTTTTGTCGGGAAAACATGCCACACCTGCTTATCAATTATATGGTTTGAATGGTTTAGAAATAGCCGAACAACCACCCATTAATCAGCCTGAAAATTCAGGTCATATTGGCTATCATGTTCGGAGTGGCAAACACGATTTGACGGTTTATGATTGGGAGCAATATTTGGATTTTGCAGATATGCATTTGAACGAGATAAAGGATTAAATTCTAGGAGTAACCCCTTTCCACTAAATTGTTACAAGCCTATTTTTCCAAATTGCATTTTCTCCCCTACTTTTCAGCTATGAAAAGAAAGTTTTACTACCTTTTATTTATTATAGGCTTCTTGGGATATATTGGTTACCAAAAAGCGATTCCTGCCAAAATTGGTACGTCAAAAATAACCAATATTCCAACTAAAACTAAGCCATTTTGGAATCCCCGTTACCGAATACATCCAAGTCCTTCCAATGGGGAATTTGCCATTAGCAATCCGCCTATCTTAAAAATTCCAGTAAAAAAAGGAAACTTTGCGTCTTCACGTCTTTGCATGCGTATAAAAAACTAACTAACCATTCCAATTCAAATAAATGAATCAAAAATTTAAAATATTATTCTTGTGTGCAATAACTGCCACAGTCGCCTGCAAAGAGCAAAAAAGCAACATTTCCACCGACGAATTTATCCTAAAAGACGGTTTTAAAATCGACTTGGTAGCCGCTGAACCGCTATTAAGTTCCCCAATGGCAATGGAAGAAGATGCCGATGGGAAATTATGGGTGGTAGAAATGCCGGGCTATATGCGAGACATCAATGCCTCCGAAGAAGATACCCCAGATGGCAGAATTGTCATTTTAGAAGACAGCGACAAAGATGGAGTAATGGACAAAAGAACCGTCTTTTTAGATGATTTGGTCTTGCCAAGAGCCATTTCATTGGTCTATGGCGGATTATTATACACCGATGCCCCCAAATTATGGTGGACAGCGATTGAAAATGGGCAGCCTAAAGACGAACCCGTTTTAGTCGATTCCTTATATGTTGTAGGTGGAAATATCGAACACCAACCCAATGGTTTATTTTATAATTTGGATAATTGGATTTATAGTGCCAAATGTCAAGTCCGTTATCAACGAAAAAATGGAGAATGGATAAAAGAAGTCGTTGGTCGCAGAGGACAATGGGGCATTGGGTCGGATGATGAAGGTCGTTTATTTTATAATTCTAATAGTACACCGCTTGAAGCTGATTTTAATACACCGAAACAGCTAAGAGAAAATCCTTATTTCAAGCCTAGTAAAACGTATAATAATCGCTTGGATGCAAGTAGAAAGGTTTATCCTTATCAGGCAACTGCCGTCAATCGGGGGTATAATAAAGGCGTTTTGGATAGTTTAGGGATGCTGAATAAATTCACTTCTGCTTGTGGGCCAGTTGTTTATCGAGGCGACCAATTTCCAGTAGATTTTCAAGGCAATGCCTTTGTTTGTGCACCAGAAGTGAATTTAATTAAACGGTATTTGATTAGTGAAGAAAATGGGAAATTGACAGGAAAACAAGCCTATACTGGTTCAGAATTTTTGATTTCCAAAGAGGAAACCTTTCGACCTGTTAATTTATATAATAGTTTGGATGGAGCAATGTATATAGTCGATTTGAGAAAGGGCATTATTCAACATCGCGCCTATATGTCCAATTATTTACGAGAGCTGATTTTAGAAAGAGGACTGGATAAAGTAACAGGTATCGGTCGGATTTATAAAATTACTGCTACCCCTCAATCGAATTCCGACACCCCTGATTTCAGTCAATATACTGCCGCCGATTTTGTAAAATTATTACAACATCCTAGTGGTCAGCTAAGAAGTTTTGCCCAAAAGCAATTGATTTTTGGCAATCATCAAGAAGAAAAAGGAGCTATTGAAAAAATTGCTTTAGATAATACTACTGAATATGGTCAGATTCATGCGCTTTGGACTTTAGAAGGTTTAGGTACATTGGATATTGAATTATTAACTAAAATAGGTACAGAAAGTAGCAGTCCAATTGTACTAAAACAGGTGTTGCAACTAGCCAAATTATTTAAAAAGGACGAGCCGAAATTATTGCCTATTTTTAAAAAAGCCATTGCCTTAAATTCTCAAAAAGTAGATTTGCAATTGGCGAATACACTAGGACATTTTTCTATTGGTAAGTCAAGAGGTTATTTAGGTATGTTAGCTGATAAATATGCCAATGAACCCATTTTTGTGGAGGCGATGATAAGTGGATTAGCGGGAATGGAACCCATTTTTTTAAAGGAAATGATTAGAAAAGTACCTGACTCTAAATTGGTTAGTTCCTTAAAAGAAACCATCGAAAATCAGAAAAATAATGACCTGCAATTGCCAACTATTCCTACCAAAGCATATTTAGACGGCAGAACGCTTGGCGCAAAAAATTATGAAATGTATTGTGCTACTTGCCACGGCATAGATGGGAAAGCATCAGATGGACTTGCCCCGCCTTTATACGAATCAGAATACATCACCACCTCCGCCGAAAAATTGATTTTAATTAGCTTGAACGGGATGCAAGGGCCTGTGACCGTTAAGGGAAAGGTATACGATACAGGCGCAATTATGCCTGGGGTTCGACATAATCCTGCATTAAATGATAAAGATTTGGCGGCTTTATTGCGCTTTATTGTGAATGGTTTAGCTAGTTCTGGACCTAGGATTAATGCCGATTTAGTAAAAAAATTGCGGGAGCAGACAGCTAATCAAGAGGAATTATTTACAGAAGAAAGTTTGGAGATTTGGTTGAAGGAATATGCTAAACTAGAAGAGGCAAAATAAAGTAAGCGACAAAGTCATAGTAATTTGTAAATCAAGGCTATTTTTAATTTTCTGATTGTAATACCGACAATTTTTGGTACGATGAAACTGTCCCAGCGGGACAAAATGTCGGTAGAAAATGATGCTTTCTCAAATCCAAAATCTGCCTTTAGATACATTATGTATCACATTCAGTACCTAAAAGCATGGTAAAACCAGAGTAAATCTACATTTTCTACCGATATAAAATCCCTAAAAGGGTTAACATTTAAAATCACCGCAATCAGTTAATTTTAATTTTTAACTTATCGACTTTTGTGTCTAACTTTAAGGCAGAACAACTTCTTTCTCAAAAATTGAATATAGATTTCCACTAATTTATGAAAAATACCTTCGTTATCATTCTCTTTTCTGGGCTATCCTTTTTTTCCTGCCAACAGCAAAAAATAGTAGCACCACCCGCCCCTATTCTTCCAGTACCTACGCCAACGCAAATCGCTTGGCAAGAAATGGAATTTTATGCCTTTGCGCATTTTAACATGAATACTTTTTCTAATATGGAATGGGGTTTTGGGGATGAAAAACCAGCACAATTTAACCCGACAGCACTAGATTGCCGCCAATGGGCAAGAGTAGCTAAAGAAGCAGGAATGACAGGGATTATTTTAACCGCTAAACATCACGATGGCTTTTGTTTGTGGCCTTCCAAATACACCGAACATTCTGTAAAAAATTCGCCGTGGAAAAATGGCAAAGGGGATTTAGTGAAGGACTTGGCAGAAGCCTGTAAAGAATATGGCTTAAAAATGGGGATGTATTATTCTCCTTGGGATAGGAATCATGCGGCTTATGGCAAACCCGAATATATTACTTATATGCGCAACCAATTAAAAGAAGTATTGGGAAATTATGGGGAATTTTTTGAAGTTTGGTTTGATGGTGCAAACGGAGGAACTGGTTATTACGGGGGCGCAAATGAAGAAAGAAAGGTAGATAAAAAGACCTATTATGATATGCAAAACACCTATCCAATTATACGAGAATTGCAGCCCAATGCCATGATATTTAGTGATGCGGGGCCCGATATTCGATGGGTAGGCAATGAACATGGTTATGCCTTTGAAACTATGTGGTCCAATCTATTACGAGATTCCGTCTATGCGGGAATGTTGGAGTATAGTGAAAAATATGCACCAGGACAAGAATTTGGTACGCATTGGGTGCCTGGAGAAGCGGATGTATCCATTCGCCCAGGTTGGTATTACCATGAGTATGAAGACCATAAAGTGCGGTCTTTACCAGAATTGCTGGATATGTACTATAATTCTATTGGTAGAAATACCACCTTTTTATTGAATTTTCCAATTGACAAAAGAGGCTTGATTCACGAAAATGATGTGGCAAAATTACAGCAACTAACTGCTAAAATTAAAGAAGATTTTGCGCAGGAATTGGCAAAAGGCAGTAAAGCAACGGCGACCAATGTAAGAGGAATTGGTTTTGAAGCAACTCATGCCATAGATGGTCAAAAAGAAACCTATTGGGCGACTGAAGATGGACAAAAAACGGCTGCGATTACAATTGAATTAAAAGAATCAACTACATTTAATCGTTTTTTGGTACAAGAATATATTGCTTTAGGACAACGGGTAAAAGCTTTTAGTTTAGAAGCCAAAACAGATAAGGGTTGGCAGGAAATAGCTACTGCCACCACGATAGGCTACAAAAGAATTTTACGCTTACCAGAAACGACTGCTACTGCCATTCGCCTAATTATTAAAGATGCAAAAGCGAGTCCAACCATTTCCAACATTGAATTATATCATGCCCCAAAGTTAGTCGTTCCACCAACTATTTCTAGAAATAAAGAAGGTATGGTTACAATGGAAGTCCCAGAAGAAGGAATAGCTATTCATTACACTTTAGATGGCAGTCAACCAAGTCTTCAATCTACGAAATACAATCAACCATTTAGTCAAATTAGTCCAGCAGTTATTCAAGCTATAGCCGTTGCCGAAAATAAGCAAAGTGAGGTAAGTCGTACAGAAATGGACATCAGTTCTGCTAAATGGCAGGTAGTTGGTATAGATGAAAAAGCAGAAAAAGTGATTGATGGAAAAGAACATAGTTCCTGGTCAGCAGTAGGGAATAAAAAGGGCAATGAAATTATTATTGACCTCGGCGAATCGCTTACCTTAAAAGGTTTTAGGTATTTGCCGATGCAGGATAGGTGGTTTTCTGGTTTAATAAAAGACTATGCTTTTTACACGAGTTTGGATAATAAAAATTGGCACTTAGCTAAAAAGGGAGAGTTTGCTAATATTTTTAATAATCCAATTTGGCAAAGCGTTACTTTTAAGCCGCAAACGGCTCGTTTTATTAAATTAAAGGCATTGACTACGGTGGATGATAAACCTGCTACTTTTGCGGAGATTGGGGTGTTGACCGAATGATAAACTAGCCATTCATCCTGAGTATAAAATCATAAATCTTACATCTTACATCTGCATAAAGGAACATTTTGACTGAATAAACAGATATTAGATAGGTTTATGATTTATGATTTTTTGCCCATGCCATACCGTTATTAAATTAATTATTACAATGAAAAACCTAAGCTACCTATTCCTATTCTGTGCCCTTCTTGTCAATTGCCAATCACCAAAAGAATCCACCAAAAAAGAGCTATCCAAACCCAATGTCATTTTCATCCTAACCGATGACCAAGGGTCTATGGATGTAGGCGCTTATGGCACCAAAGATATTCAAACCCCCAATATTGATAGGATTGCCAAAAAAGGCGTCCGATTTACCCAGTTTTATGCTAATGCACCCATTTGTTCGCCTTCTAGAGCCGCTATTTTAACGGGCAAATCGCCCATCAATGCAGGTGTTCCAGGTAATGTTTCCTCGACTCCAAATCAACAAAAAGGCATGCCAGCGGCCGAAATCACCATAGCAGAAAAACTAAAACAGAGTGGTTATAAAACAGCAGCAATTGGTAAATGGCATTTGGGCTATACCCCACAATTACAACCAACAGGACAAGGTTTTGATTATCATTTTGGACATTTAGTCGGCTGTATAGACAACTATTCTCATTTCTATTATTGGAATGGACCTAATCGGCATGATTTATATCAAAACGGGGAAGAAATTTATCGAGATGGGGAATACTTTCCAGCTATGTGCTACGAAGAAGCGGCTACTTTTTTAGATAAAAATCAAAACAATCCCTTCTTTATATATTATGCCATGAATACCCCACATTATCCTTATCAAGGAAGCAAAAAATGGTTGGACTATTATAAGGAAAGAGGAGTCCCCTACCCTAGAAATATTTATAATGCCTTTACTTCTACAATGGATGATTATATCGGTAAATTATTGGATAAGGTCGAGGCATTGGGCTTAACGGAGAATACGATTATCATTTTTCAATCCGACCATGGGCATTCCACAGAAGAACGAGCGCATTTTGGTGGTGGTAGTGCTGGGCCATATAAAGGAGCCAAGGGGTCGCTGTTTGAAGGGGGAATAAGAGTGCCTGCTATCATTAGTTGGCCGAATAAAATTCCACAAAATGAAGTGCGTTCTCAATGGGGAATAGCTAGTGATTGGTTTCCTACCATTTTGGAATTATGTGGCATTCCTTCAGGCAATCATGCTATTGATGGTACAAGTATCGCCAACATTATTCAAGCTGAAAATGCCCCTGAAATTAGAGATACATGGCATTGGAATTTTGGCAAACATTGGTCAGTGCGAAAAGGCGATTGGAAATTATTATATGATCCTTTGGATACTACAAAAAAACGAAGACCTGCTCCGAATAAACCCGAAGATAAATTGTTTTTAGTGAATTTGAAGGATGATATCGGGGAGACGACTAATTTGGCTGCTCTGTATCCTGAAAAAGTTAGGGAATTGCAGGCTTTGTATGAAAATCGAAAAAAGACACTTGAAAAATGACCGTTTAATGTCTAGCTATCCGTGGTACTTTATTAATACGTGGTAAAAATTTCTGTACCACGGATTTAGATGGAAAAATAATAGACTTGTTACCCTTTGAGAAGTGCTACAGTAAAATTCGTATTTTTTCGATAGTTTGGCTTAAAAAATTAGTGCATAGCCCAGTTACGGACTCATTTTTTAGGTTAAAATAGCGAAAAAAGACGTTTTTAATGGAGTATTTATTAAAGGGTAACAAGTCTAATATTAATTTATACTACTGAATTTAACAATCAACTCAATATTGACTATCCACTAGCCTACTTAAAATCAAAACATGACCAATATGCAAAAATCGAAAAGCCTACTTTATTTATTCTTATTTGGCATCCTTCTAATCAACTGCCAATCACCTAAAGAAACCGCCAAAAAAGAACCGTCCAAACCAAATATCCTATTCATCCTAGCCGATGACATGGGCTATGGAGATTTAAAATGCTACAATCCCAATTCAAAAATAAATACTAAGAATATCGACCAATTAGCCCAAGCAGGTATGCGGTTTACTGATGCCCATGCCCCTGCTGCAGTCTGCGTACCTTCTCGCTACAGCCTATTAACAGGTCAATATCCATTTTTAAACAAAAGAAAATATGAAGAAGGCGTCATTCAGCCAGGGCGTACAACGATTGCTTCCGTCTTAAAAAAAGCAGGGTATCGAACAGGCATGGTCGGCAAATGGCATCAAGGAATTGTGGGAGAAAAAGACCCTATACCCAACGAAGATTTAGTAGGTGGCCCTTTAGACCATGGCTTTGACGACTTTTTTGGAATGCCTGCCTCTTTGGATATTCAACCTTATTATTACATTAAAAATAGACGACCTGTTGCCCTACCCACGGACGATATTGAAGCAATGGAAGGCACCGCTCCTGCCCCTGGACAGCGCAAAATTCAAGGTCCATTTTATCGAGCAGGAAAGGTAGCGCCCAATTTTAAACATGAAAAAGTCTTAGATAGATTTGGCCAAGAGGCGGTGCAATATATCCAAGAACAAGCCAAAACAGAACAACCTTTTATGCTTTATGTTGCCTTACCTGCGCCACATACGCCATGGTTACCTACCGAGGCTTTTAGAGGCAAATCTAAAGCAGGCGTTTACGGAGATTTTGTGCTGCAAGTAGATGATGTAGTTGGGCAATTGACCCAAACTTTAGCGGATTTAAATATAGATGACAATACCTTGATTTTCTTTAGCAGCGATAATGGCCCCGTTTGGTACGCTGAAAATGTTGAACAATATCAACATAATTCAGTCGGAAACTTATCGGGCATGAAAGGCGATGCGTTGGAAGGTGGGCATCGTTTACCTTTTATTGCTAAATGGCCAGGGAAAATTGAGGCGAATAGTGTCAATGATAACTTAATCTGTTTTACGGACTTATTAGCCACCTTTGCCGAAATAAATAATATCCAACTATCTGATAATCAACCTAATAATAGCCAAAACATTTTACCTTTATTATTAGATAAAAATCATCCGCCTACTCGAACTACTTTTGCTATGGAATCCTCTGGTCGCAAATTCTCAATTCGAAAAGATAATTGGAAATTGATTTTGGCAAAAGGTAGTGGCGGTTTTACAGATGGGTATAATCCTAATTTTGCGAAGGAGAATAAATTGGAGGGGCGCTTGTATGATTTGAGTAAGGATGTTGGGGAAAGTACGAATCTGTTTGGGGAACAGCCTGCAAAAGTGGCTGAATTAGAGGAAATCTTGGAGTTGGTTTTGAATGGGGAGGAACAGTAGTTTTTATGGAAAAAAAACTATACTGATTTCGCGATTAGAAATTATATTTGAAATTCCCCTTGGCTAAAAATCTAAGGGGATTCTAGCTTACGCTGCAAGACTTTAGCCTCGTAACATTTGCAAGGACGTGTAACTCCGACCTTTTATATTTTTGGTGTTTTTTACTTTATTCCTGTTTCTCAGGGCATTTTTCTTTCGTTTCTGACTTTACCTGTTTAGTTGACTTGCGGAGCTTTATTTTTAATCTTTAGCAGATATTTTCAGAAACAGAAAAATGATTAATTTCTTTTAAATGAATAATATAGGCTTATTAGTAGCAGTAATTTTTGGGACAATATCACTAACCAGATGTAGTCAAACAAATACTTCATTAAAGAAATATCACTTTCTAACCGTTTTTTTATTTTTCCTTTTCTCCTTTGTATCTCTTGCTCAGACAGAAACAGATAATTTACGCTTGTATGACAGGTTTATGCCCGTTAAAGAAAACAATATTTTCAAAACGGAGGGCTACTACAATTGGGGAAGCTCCATTGTTAAAGGTAAAGATGGAAAATATCATCTGTTTTATTCCCGATGGAAAAAAGAATACACCTTTGCTGGCTGGTTAACACATTCTGAAATTGCCCATGCGGTGGCGGATAAGCCTGCTGGGCCGTGGAAATACAAGGATATAGCATTAAACGGCAGGGGGAAAGGACATTGGGATGCAATTACTGCCCATAATCCGAAGGTTAAATACTTCGACGGTAAATACTACCTTTATTATATTGCTACCAACATGGGAGACAAGGAGTATACCGAAAAAGATTTGATTGCTACGCATGGAAAAGACTTAGCAGACAAAAACAGAAGAAGGCTTCGGGAGCATCAGAGAACGGGCGTAGCCGTTTCTCATTCAATCAACGGCCCTTGGGAAAGAAGGAATCAGCCATTGATTGAACCCGCTGGTCCAATCACCACCTTAACTGTAAATCCAGCTATTGACAAAGGAAAAGACGGAAAATATTACCTCATAATAAAAGGAGACAAACCGAATGAAAAGCGATTTATAAGAAATCAAGCCATTGCCATTTCTGATTCGCCTACTGGGCCTTTTAAAATTCAGGAAAAAGCGGTTATTGATGACTTAGATACCGAAGATGTATCCATGTGGTATGATACCGAAAGAAATCGTTTTTATGCCGTATTCCATGCCCATGATTTTATTGGTATGATAACTTCGGAGAATGGTATTGATTGGGAAAAATCCAATGAATATGTGCTATTGCCCAAGTCTATCCAAAAAGAGGATGGCGTTGAATTGAAGCCCGATAGAATGGAACGCCCTTTTATTTATAGGGAAGATGGGAAACCTAAAGTCCTAAGTTTGGCGGTCAAGAAAGGAGAAGAATCCTATACCGTTTTTGTTCCAATTAAAGAAGAACCCAAATATCCACTTCCCAATAAACGCCAATTGGCTTGGCAGGAGGCAGAACTAGGAGTCGTATTTCACTATGACCTTCATGTATTTGACGGAAAAAAATATGGGCAAGGTAATAATCGGATCGACCCTGTTAGCGACTACCAAATATTTAACCCTGAAAAATTGGATACCGACCAATGGATAAAAGCTGCCAAAGATGCTGGTGCCAAATTTGCCCTATTGACCGCTACTCATGAAACGGGGTTTGCCCTCTTTCAATCGAACGTAAATCCCTACAGTTTAAAATCTGTAAAATGGCGGGATGGTAAAGGAGATATTGTTGCCGATTTTGTAGCTTCTTGTCGTAAATATGGGATTAAACCTGGTATTTATTTAGGTATTCGCTGGAATTCTTTTTTAGGGGTACATGATTTTAAAGCAAGTGGAACTGGAAAATTCAAAGAAAATCGACAACTTTGGTATAAAAAAATGGCAGAAGGCATGGTCAAAGAAATCTGCACAAAATATGGGGATTTATTCGAAATTTGGTTCGATGGAGGAGCAGACCACCCTAAAAATGGGGCACCTGATGTGTTGCCTATTGTTCGCCATTATCAACCCAATTGCCTGTTTTATCATAATGGACAACTGGCGGAAGCCCGTTGGGGAGGTTCAGAATCCGGAACAGTCAATTATCCAAATTGGGCTACTTTTCCATATAAAGCTACCGGTGCAGGGGAAAGTGCTAAAAAAAATATAGCAAAAGATGGCTTTAAATTATTAAAAGAAGGCGACCCTAATGGTCAGTTTTGGATGCCCGCTATGTCAGATGCACCTTTAAGAGGACATAATGGGCGACACGAATGGTTTTGGGAACCTGGTGATGAAGCACATATTTTCCCAGTCAAAGATTTAGTGGATATGTACTATAAATCTGTAGGACGAAACTCTACTTTGATACTTGGACTTACACCAGATGATAAAGGCTTATTACCAGAAGCGGATGTACAAAGATTAAAGGAATTTGGAGATAATATTCGCAATAGATTCGCCGCTCCGATTGCTATTGAAAAAGGAAATGGCAACCAAATTTTCTTAAAATTACCAAAAGAAACAAAAATAAACCATTTGGTGATTCAAGAGGAAATTGCCAAAGGAGAACGAGTAAGACAATATAGCGTTGAGGCTTTAATAAATGGAAAATGGAAAGAAATTGCCACGGGCGAATCCATTGGGCATAAAAGAATCCAAAAGATAGCACCCATAAAAACTAATCAAATTAGGTTAAAAATTAATGCTTCAACTCAAGAAGCACAGATAAAAGCATTTAGTGCCTACTGGATAGCCGAAATAACAACTGCTGTTTGGAAAGGATTTAAACGATATAATTTTAAATTCGAAGAAAGGGATGCAAGGTTGATTTTACCTGACAAGCCCCTCGCTGGCAATCCTTGGATATGGCGTGCCCGTTTCCCCGATTGGCATACGGAAACAGATAGCATTTTGGTGGCTGCGGGATTTCATTTGGCTTATATTAATACCAATAATAAATTTGGCAGTCCAAAAGCAATGGCTGTTTGGGATAATTTTTATAAGCATTTAACCCAAAAATACAAACTACAAAAAAAGGTAGCATTAATGGGGGTTAGCAGAGGAGGCTTATTTGTTTATAATTGGGCAAAGAGACATCCTGAAAAAGTTGCTTGTGTTTATGCAGAAGCTCCTGTTTGTGATTTTAAAAGCTGGCCTGCGGGTTTTGGGAAATTTAAGGGACATTCCGAAACTTGGGAAAATTTAAAACTGGAATACGGTTTTAAATCTGATGAAGAGGCAAAGGTGTATAACAACAATCCGATTGAAAATTTAGAGGCGTTAGCAAAAGCAAAAATTCCCATTTTACACACTATTGGTTTGAATGATAAAATTGTGCCGCCTGATGAAAACACCTATGTTCTCGTTAATAATTACATCCGTTTAGGTGGTATTGCAACCGTAATCCCTTGTACCGAAGGCACTCAAAACCTTGAAGGACATCACTTCCAAATTGAAACACCAGAAAGGGTGGCTGATTTTATTAAATATCACGCTTTTCAAGATAAACCATTAGACGCTTCCAACTATCATCATACACGAAGTGGATTACAGAATTCCTATATTAAATTTGAACGGGAGAAAAAAGGACGAGTAGCTTTTTTAGGAGGGTCAATAACGTATAATCCTGGATGGCGAGATAGTATATGTGCTTATCTTGTCAAGCGTTTTCCCGATACGGAGTTTGAATTTATTGCCGCAGGTATTCCTTCCATGGGCACCACTCCCGCAGCTTTTAGATTGCAGCGAGATGTACTCTCACAGGGTGCGGTAGATTTATTGTTTGAAGAAGCCGCTGTCAATGATTCGTCCAATGGGAGAACTTCAACCGAACAGATTAGAGCTATGGAGGGAATCATAAGACATACAAGAAAATCAAACCCAGCCAGCGATATTGTTATGATGCATTTTGTTGACCCAGATAAAATGGAGAAATATAATAATAGCATTGAACCAGAAGTAATCACCAATCATAATCAGGTGGCAACCCATTATAACATTCCAACAATAAATCTTGCCAAAGAGGTTACAGATAGAATAAAAAATAAAGAATTTACTTGGGAGGAGGATTTCAAAAACCTTCATCCTTCTCCATTTGGACAAGGTATTTATGCCAACTCAATAATTACTTTTCTTTCCAAGGCATACGACGGTCACCTTGACAATGAGGAGAAAATAGTAGCCCACCCTCTTGAAAAGAAGTTAGCTGATTATAGCTATGATGCAGGAGATTTGGTAGCTATTGATAAGGCAAATTTATCGGAAGGTTGGCGTATAGACCCAAAGTGGAATCCAAATGACGGAACCAATACCAGAGCCAATTATGTAAATGTGCCTATGTTGGTCAGCACGAAATCAGCAGGTAATTTGAAGTTAACATTTAAAGGGAGTACCGTAGGTATTGCAGTAGCTGCAGGTCCAGATGCAGGAATCATTGAATACAGAATAGATGGAAATAAATGGCACCAATTGGACTTATTTACAAAATGGAGCAGTCATCTACATCTGCCATGGTATTATACCTTATCAGGAGAATTGGAACAAAAGGAGCATGTATTGGAAATACGGATGAGCAAAACTAAGAATGCTCAGCGTGAAGGACATGTTTGTAGAATTAGATACTTTTTTGTAAACGATAAGTAGTTGAATAGCCCCTTCAGAAGTGTATGATGAAAAGTATGCTCCTAAACCATGGATAATCAAATGGAATGGAGTTGTTTATTATTTTTACAATGCAGTAGAATATAGTGATTGCATTAGCCACCTCAAAAGCTTTAACAAAATGAAGATTGTATTTTTATTACCCATTATGCTATTAGGGCTTCTTGCTTTTGGTCAAAATACAGCATCAAATAAGGTAAATCCTAGCACTTATTTGAACGAACTGAAAACGGAATTACAAATAGAATGGCCGAAAAATAAAACAATCAATATTGTCTTTCACGGACATAGTGTGCCTGCTGGATTTTTTAAAACGCCACAGGTAAATACTTTAGCTGCCTATCCCTCTTTAGTGCTACAAAAAATTAAATCCATATATCCCTATGCGGTTGTTAATATTATAGTAACTGCGATTGGAGGAGAAAATTCAGTAGCTGGCGCCAAACGATTTAAAAAAGAAGTGCTGACTCATAAACCTGATATATTACTAATAGATTATGCGCTAAACGATCGTCGTGTTGGTCTCGAAAAGTCCTATATAGCTTGGAGTAAGATGATAAAAAAGGCAAAAAAACAGCATCTAAAAGTGATTCTGTTGACCCCTTCACCAGATCAAAGGGTCGATTATGTTTCCGCTGACAATGAGTTGAAACAACATAGCGATCAAATCATTAGACTAGCCAAAGAAAATCAGGTAGGTTTGGTGGATAGTTATAAGGCGTTTGAATTTCTCTATTCAGACAAAGAAGCGCTTTCTAAATATATGTCGCAGGTTAATCACCCTAATGAAATGGGACATGAACTCATTGCTAAAGAAATAATTAATTGGTTTAAGTAAATTGAATAAAATGGAAAGAAGAAACGCCATCAAATCGCTAGGGACTTTGTCTCTTGGTATTGCTGCACCTTCGTTGGCTAATGTAGAAAAATTAGTCGCGCCCTATAAAATCCAAAAGAAAAGTATTATAACTGATATACTGGTAGTGGGCGGAGGAACCGCCGGGACTATTGCTGCCATTCAGGCAGGAAGGTCGCACCTCAATTCTGATACCCTACAATTTGCTTTGTTCTCCATTTACAAAAAAGCAAATCATCCTATTAAAAGGATGATTGTTGAGAAACTGATGGAAGCGCCCTATTTGAGTTCGGAATTGATAACAAGCTCCAGAAAATTACTCGGTGAATGGAATGGAAAACAACTAGGCGACTTCCTGAAATTGTATACCACACATGCCATAAATGATTTGGAAACATTGGAAGCTGTAGGTGAAATTTTAAAAAATGAAAATAGCTTCATCGCCCGACAGGCATATAATTTTTTGAAAGAATCCAATATTTCTGATAAGGAAATTGAGGAACTAAAAAATAAATGAATGAAATTATGCGAAAAATACTAATTTAGTGTTGCCAATTGCTGAAATGTCATTGGATTAAAAAATTAATAGTTTGAATAACAATGTAACATTACTTATAATTCTCATCGCTTTTGCAGTCTTGTTAGGATGTGGTTCTCGGGAGGAGGTGAAATATGTAGGAAATCTACCAGAGAAAATTGATTTCAATTTTCATATAAAGCCCATTCTTTCAGACCGCTGTTTTGCCTGCCACGGACCTGATGCCACTGCCAGAAAAGGGGAGGTAAGGCTTGATGACGAGGTCTTTGCATTTAATCTACTGGACAGTCTGAAAGGCAATTATGTAATTAAACCTGGAGATTTAGATAGAAGTGAATTATTCCAAAGAATAATAACAACCGATGTGGAACAGAGAATGCCTCCAGAGGAATCAAATCTTAGTCTGTCTAACTATGAAATTGCATTAATAAAGCGTTGGATCGAACAGGGTGCAGCGTGGAAACCACATTGGTCATTTATTAAGCCCGAAAAAAATACCCTACCGAAAGTTAAACAATCAGACTGGCCACAAAATAGCATAGACTTTTTTGTTTTGAACAAATTGGAAGTATTGGACAATAAACCTTCTATTAAGGCAAGCAAGGAGAAGTTGATACGTCGAGTAAGCTTTGATTTGACTGGTTTGCCGCCAAGTCGGGAGCGAATTGACGCCTTTTTATCCAATGAATCAAATGACGCTTTTGAACAAATAGTGGATGAATTACTAGACTCAGAGGCCTATGGAGAAAGAATGGCTACTGAATGGATGGATCTAGCTCGCTATGCTGAAACCAATGGTATTCATCACGATTTGGAAAGAAATATGTGGCCCTGGCGAGATTGGGTAATCGATGCCTTGAATAAAAATATGGGCTATGACCAATTTGTCACCTGGCAGTTGGCAGGAGATTTGTTTGCCGAGCCCACCTACGAGCAACAACTGGCTACGGCATTCAATCGGAACAATCGCACAACTCAGGAATGTGGGTCGCTGGATGAGGAATTTAGAGTATCTTATGTCATCGATAGGACTAATACTTTTGGCAAAGCTTTTTTAGGGCTAACCGTCGCCTGTGCCCAATGCCATGATCATAAATATGATCCTATTTCACAGAAAGAATATTATCAACTTTCTGCATTTTTTAATCAAGTACCTGAAAAAGGAGTAACCGCCTCTTTTTCTAAAAAAGTCAACTATAATCAACAATCTGCTCCATATCTTGAACTTCCCGAGGAGCAAGTGAAAAAAATTCGCCGTTACATTGATGAACTTATCGCATTGGAATATAAAAATGGAAGTGTACAGGATAAAGATCAACTATACAAAGCCAATTGGAAGGAAGAGATGGAAGCCATGCTGCAACCAGTCATGATTATGGAGGATATGGATACCCTCCGTCCAACCTACATTTTAAACAGGGGTGTTTACAATAATCATGGAGATACCGTATCCCACGGAACTCCAGAAAGGATTTTTGAATTTGGCCGGGAATTTTCTTCGAATCGATTGGGTCTTGCCCAATGGTTGTTCAGCCCCGAAAATCCATTGACTGCACGGGTGGCTGTGAACAGATATTGGCAAATGATTTTTGGTAGTGGTTTGGTGGATACCCCTGATGATTTTGGCAGCCAGGGATCCTTACCTACCCATCCTGCATTACTCGATTGGTTGGCTGTGGAATTTATAGAATCGGGCTGGGATGTAAAACAGCTGTTGAAATTAATGGTTCTATCTGCGACCTATCAGCAATCTTCAAAAACGGATAGTATCCAATTGGCATTTGATCCAGATAACCGATGGCTGGGTAGGGGCACTCAACAAAGACTAACGGCCGAAATGATTCGGGATCAGGCCCTTAAAATCAGCGGCCTTCTTCATGAAAAAGTAGGAGGCCCAAGTGTAAAGCCGTTTCAACCTAGTGG
>JAFMDF010000283.1 GCA_017857395.1 Bacteroidota bacterium
TTTAAAGCATTTTGGAACATATTTTTTTGAATGGTTTCTAATAATTGCGCCACATAAACGGCTGCCCCTTTGAAAGGTACATTGACTTTTTCCTTGGTATCTCTTCGAGCGATTTCTACTTCACCATTTTCTAAATCTCTTTTGCCAATCCCAATCCTAATTGGTACACCTTGCAATTCGTATTGAGCGAATTTAAAACCTGGCCGTTTTTTCTTATCCATATCGTATTTCACTCGAATCCCTTTTGCCTTCAAGGCTTTGATAATTTCATCTGCTGCTTCATCAATCACCTCGTTTGGCTTTGGAATTGGAATGATAACTACTTGAATTGGCGCTAGTTTTGGAGGTAATACCAAACCTTCATCATCCGAATGCGTCATAATCAAGCCACCGATTAATCGAGTGGAAACACCCCAAGAAGTTGCCCAAACATATTCTTCTCTATTATTCGTATTCGCAAATTTGACATCAAAAGCTTTCGCAAAATTTTGACCTAAAAAGTGAGACGTTCCTGCTTGTAAGGCTTTCCCATCTTGCATTAAAGCTTCAATCGTATACGTATCTTCTGCACCTGCAAAACGTTCACTATCTGATTTTCTACCTCTAATAACTGGCATTGCCATGAATTCTTCCGCAAAAGTGGCATAGACTTCTTGCATTCGCTTTGCCTCTTCGATTGCTTCGGCTTTAGTCGAGTGCGCCGTATGTCCTTCTTGCCATAAAAATTCAGCCGTTCTTAAAAACAGCCGAGTTCTCATTTCCCAACGAACGACGTTTGCCCATTGATTAATCAAAATTGGCAAATCTCTATGAGATTGAATCCAGTCTCTATAAGTATTCCAAATAATGGCCTCAGAAGTCGGTCGAACTATTAATTCTTCTTCTAATTTTGCTTCTGGGTCGACCATTAGTTTCCCTGGTCGTTCAGGGTCATTTTTTAGTCGGTAATGCGTAACTACTGCACACTCTTTCGCAAATCCTTCTGCATTTTTCTCTTCTGCTTCAAACAAACTTTTAGGAACGAATAAAGGGAAATAAGCATTTACATGTCCAGTTTCTTTGAACATTCTGTCCAATTCAGCTTTCATATTTTCCCATAGAGCAAACCCATAAGGCTTGATGACCATACATCCTCTAACTGCTGAATTATCCGCCATCTGTGCTTTTTTCACAATGTCGGTGTACCATTGAGAATAATTCTCTTCTCTGCTTGTAATACCTTTACTCATTTTTAAAACGGTTCACGGTGAAGGGTTAATATTTTACGGTTTTGAGTGCCGTAAAATTGGATAAACCTATCCCCTATTTTTATAAAATATGACCTATTTGTACTGCTAAAAACCTAAAGTGTTAATAAAAAGTGCCGAAAAATGTATTTTAAATTAAAAGTTAAGAAAAATAACGGCCAATTAACGCTTTTTAACGCTCAGCTTATTCCCTATTTAACAGCAAAATCGGCGCAAATGTAATAATTTTATTGTTGTCAAATAAGTCCAATTTGATATTTACCCAAAAGAAGCTTTTCCAGCTTTCAAAATTAAATGTCGATGAAAAAAGGAATGATTTTATTATTTGGCTGTTTTTTAAGTATCCAAGTAATAAGCCTACAAAGCATAAAATATCATTATGCTAGGATTGATTTAACGGTTAATAGAATCATAGTTTGTATAGATTATGGACAGTCAAGAAAATCAAATAGGATTAATCGAATTCAAGCAGATAGTGGAGACGTTAGACATTTTAATTCAATGATGGGTACTTTAAATTTTTTGGTGGAAAATGAGTGGGAATTTGTCCAAATATTTATCGTCACCCCAAATAGTTATCATTAGCTAATTAGAAAGGCAACTACAACAGAATTGGAAAGCAATTTTTTTCCTAAAACCAAACAAGATTTTCCATAAAATATTTAAATGCTATAAAAACCGACTCCTATCCACATTTTAAAAATTAAAACAGTCAATTTATCAAACAAATAGCAGCAACTTATATAAAAAAACAATAACTTTAGGCTATGTAGATAAGAGCACCTATAATTACTATCAAATTTATTTTTTTATGAAAACATCCTTTCTTTCACTTCTTCTAATCGCAGTTTTTTTAAATCTTTTTACTATTTCCTTTGCAAAGTCTACAGAACAGGCCAATTCAATCGAATAATTTCAAACTGGAGATAATGGTTTTGAAGAAAATTCTCTATTTTCCTATGCCACTCGAATTAAACATCTTCAACGAATGCCAAAAGGACTTGGTTATTTTAGGGCTACTTATAATAAACCTAGCCCTCAAAACTATACAATAATTTATTCATAAATTTTATAAAGGTGAACTCAAAGCAACCTTTATTTCGTTAGTGCTGTTTAATCTAAAATAGATAGTTAGTCGATTTAAAATACCACAATAGTTAATATTTTATTAAAAATATTTTTTAGAAGTTACTAAAGAGGGCTTCTCACGTCTAAAAAGTGTAATTTAAATTCCAATTAACTTACTTTAACATTTGAAATACTTACTTTATTGACCTCTTAACAGAAAGTTATACAAAAAAGTAATAATTTTAGGGTTATAAGTAAGAGCTTATATAAAGATAATTACTTTTAAAACAATTTAATATGAAGATTTATAAAATTTCATCTTTCTTAGTTGCCTTATTCACTTTGAGTTTCGCAACAGTATCTTTCGCTCAGTACGATGATTTGTACTATAATCCAAGCGATGATAATTCTACCGCCGTTTCTTCTACGTATGATTATGAGGAAGATAATTATGACGAGTATGATTACGATGATGAAGAATATGATGACTACGAGTATTATGATGATTATGATTATCAGTATACTTCTCGTATCCGTCGCTTCAATCAACCTTACAGAGGGTTTGATTATTACGACCCAATCTACACAGATGCCTATTACTATAACCGTGCATATAGCCCCGGTATATCTATTTATGTAGGAAGTCCTTTTAGCTATAACAGATATAGAAGAGCTAATAGATTTAATCGACTTAGCAGATATAATAATAATCCATTTTATAACCCATTCTATCGTTCAGCTTATAATCCTTATAATCCTTATAATTCTTTTGGAAATAATCGTGGATTTAATTCTTACGGTGGAGGTTTCGGTGGAAATGGATTCGGTGGTGGTGGTTATGGAGGCTATAATGCCTACTGTCCGCCAACTAATGGCTATTACTTTGCTAGCAACACTACTAATGTAAACATTGTGAATAATTCAGCTGGCCCTAGAGGAACTAGTACCAACAGTAGTCGTTCAAGTGCAACTTCTACCAGAAGAGGCAACACGAACAAGAATTCAGTAAGAGGGAATTCTTCTAGCGCAAGTAGTAGAGCAAGCACTGCGAATACAAGCGGTAACAGAAGAGCAACTAGAACTAGATCTTCAGCAGACAGAAATGCTTCTTCTAGCTCTTCAAGAAATAGTCGTTCTTATGATCGACCAACTAGAAGAACGGATCGTACAAATGCTACTAGATCAACTAATAGCCGAGCGACAAGGTCTGCGACTAGAAGTACAAGAAGTACCGCAACACCAAGTAGAAGTAGTCGAACAACTAGATCATATAATACTAGCAAAAGTTCCAACAGACGTAGTGCTTCACCAAGTAGAAGTTCTTCTCGAAGTAGCTATTCACCAAGTAGAAGTTCTTCTCGAAGTAGCTCTAGCAGAAGTGCTTCACCAAGTAGAAGCTCTAGCAGAAGTAGTGCTGCTCCAAGCAGAAGCTCTTCTAGCAGCAGAAGTAGCAGCTCTAGCAGAAGTTCTTCTAGAAGAAACTAATAAAAAAGTTGATTTCAAGTTGTTTTTTCAAAATCAATTATTATCTTTGAGTTTGTAAATAAGAAACTTGACCTCAAGTAAGATATAAATTTAAGAGTCTTTTGAAAAATTTCCCTCTTGAATTATAAAGATTATAGCGTGTTTAGAAATTTTGAGAGGGTGGAATTTAATATTCCATCCTCTTTTTTATTGCAAAAAATAATTAATTAGAGTTGCGGGTTGCCAGTTACGAGTTTCGAGTTGCAAACGATTTTACTCAACCTCTGAGAAATTAATCGAATTTCGACTATTTTATACTCAAATTCTATTCGTCTTTGAACTCGTTCCGATTAAGTCGGAATAATCCAATTTACTTCGATACATCGTAACAACTTGGATTTATTACCCCTATTTTCCTATAAAATATTCCTTGCGCTCTGCAAGCTAATCAACCTATATATATGAAACGATTATTTTTTTCTTTGATTCTTTTTATTCTTTCCTGGGTATCCGTTCAAGCACAAGTTCCAGCCGATGCACTTCGTTTCTCTTCTCTTGATGTTTTGGGAACAGCTCGTACCGTTGGTATTGGAGGAGGTATTGGCGCTTTGGGTGCAGATTTTTCTGTACTGAGTACCAATCCTGCTGGTTTAGCTGCTTTTAGACGCTCTGAATTTACAGTGACTCCCTCTTTTTCACTCAACAGTACAGATGCAATTTTAGAGAACAGTAGTAATAGCTCGGCTGTGCAAAAAAATAAAGTAGCTTTTAGTTTAAATAATTTAGGATTGGCATTTTCCAGACAAGGAAGAAATCCTAATTGGAAAACTTCCAATATTGGTATTGGCATCAATCGCATCGCTAGTTTTAATCAAACTTTCACTTATCGTGGAGAAAGTACAGGTTCTTATATTGACTTTTTTCAAGAAGCTTCTATAGATTTGGCACCAAGCGAGTTAAGTAACTTTACCACAGGACTAGCTTTTGATACAGAAGCAATCTATGATATAGATGATGATTTATTTTATGAAACAGATGTAGAGTTAAATGAAAATGCCTTGCTTCAAAAAGAGCAGACAGTCAAGAGAAGAGGTGGCATTAGTGAATTATCCTTAGCCTTTGCAGGTAATTATAAGGAACGATTGATGATTGGTTTGTCTATAGGATTTCCTATCCTAAATTACACCGAAGAAAAAGTATATAGTGAAGAAGATCGTGCAGATGAAGTACCTGCTTATGTGAATATGCAATTCAACGAAAAATTAACCACTACAGGATCTGGAGTTAATTTAAAATTAGGCGTTATTTTTAGATTGAGTCAAATGATTCGTTTGGGAGGAGCCATTCACACGCCCACTACTTATGGTACCTTAGTTGATAATTTTGAGACTAGCATGCAGCATACTTATATTGATGGAGATGGGAATGATCAATTTTTAGAATCGGCTTCACCAGCAGACCAAGGGGAGTTTGAATATAAATTAAAAACGCCTTGGCGGTTTATAGGTAGTGCAGGATTCATCATCAAGCGAGCAGGATTTATTACTGCGGAAGTAGAATATTTAAAATATAATGCTGCAAATTTCGATTTAACCGTTACTGATAATAGTCAAGGAACTATAGATTTTCAAGATAATTTAAATAGCGAAATTGCCAATATTTATCAATCTGCCATTAATTTGCGGTTTGGAGGGGAATATGCCTTAAAAATATTCCGATTTAGAGCTGGTGTTACCGTATCTGGCACGCCTTATGCTGCTAATTATATTAGGGATAACCCTAATATAAAAGGAATTGGTGACACTAGTACAGCTTATGCTCTAGGTTTTGGTGTTCGGCAGGAACGGTATTTTATAGATTTTGCTTTTAAATTTGCTAATCGTGAAAATACATTTACCCCTTATACCGTTTCCGATGTTTATCCACAGAATAGTGTAACGACAAATGCATTGCGCAATAATTTGCTATTCACCTTTGGGTATAAGTTTTAAAAGGTATCGAGGTTCAAAGGTATAAGGGTCTAAAGGTTTAAGCTAAGCATTTGCTATACCTTTAGACCACTATAGCTTTACACCTCTCAACCTCTTCACCTTTCCACCTTTATTTACCAAAACTTACCATTCATTTTTACTGCCCCTCTTGCAATGCAGGTAGTGCAACTTAAGTTGTTGTGCCATTAATACACTTTACACTTACACTCAAAAAATGAAAAGTATGTTTCGACTAGTATTCGGTGTAGTATGCTTATTTTCTTCACTCTCTTTATTGGCTCAAAATCGTAATTATCAAAAAGGAGATGATTTTTTTAAGATTGATGAAAGGCGATTAATTGAGACTAAATGGAAATATACCTATGCGCTTCATCTAGAATCTAATACCATTATTCATAGAGCAGAAGATACTTATGAATATTTTTTATTTTTTCGGTATAATTATACTTATCAGGAATATTTAAATGGGAAATTTTCCAAGGGTAACTGGCAATTAAAGAAAAATGAACTATTCTATAGTTTTAAGCATATTAAAAAATTCACTATTGCTACGGCTAATAAAAAAGTATTGATTTTAGAATTCAACCAACCCAATAGTCGAGGAACCTATCAATATCATTTTGTCAAAGTAGCTTCTGAAAATAGTCCTTTCATCAAACCACCTAACGAATTACCAGATGTCAATGTAGAAGCAATCAATCCCAATAAAGTCGAAAAAAAATGGTGGGTTTTTAATCAGTCTAAAAAGAAACAAAAGAAACAAAAGAAAGCTGCTCCAAAGAAAAACGAACCCTATATTAGCATTGAAATAGTAGGTGGTGGTTTTTATGGTGGCATCAACCCTACTTATAGAGATTATATACACATCAAAAATGATGGAAGATTAATCAAGGAATATAAAAATCGAGAAAATGGCTTAGTCGTTACTAAAAGAAATATTCCTAGAGAAGAATTAGAAAAATTTGCCGAATACGTTGTTTCACAAGATTTCTTTAATATGGAACGTATTTATGATTGTGAGACAGAAATGTGCCAAAATCGTCAAAAAAAGAAACCTGCTCCCGTACCACTTCGGCTAGCAGTTGCTTATAAAGATAAAAGAAAAGTAGTGACCATTAATATTTTTGGTAAAGACAATCGCAATATAAAATATGTAGATTATCCGCCTGCTTTGGATAAAATAATTGCAGCCATTCAGAAAATGGCGTTTCGGATGGATCCGTCTTAATAACAACTTCAACCTCAATAGCAATCCCAATTACCCTTATTGCTATTGAAGTTGCCATTTGCTATTGACATTGAAGTTGATATTTGATATTTGATATTGACATTGAAGTTGCCATTTGATATTGACATTGCTATTAAAATAATCCCCCCATTCCAACCTTGTAACTCATCTGTAACTCCCCCCTTCTATCTTTGTGTCATAATTAATTAAATAACAGAATTTTTATTCAATAAATACCAATAATAATGGCTACTAAGAAAATAAAAGTAGAAGCAACAACAACAATTGATTTTTCAAATAGCATTGAAAAAATTAAAGGGTCAGCAAAGACCGTTAATACAGAAGTAGTAGATACAACTATGGAAGTTTTAGAAGATTTAAGAACAAATGGCGAGAAGATTAGAGAAGCTGCTACAGCTAGAGTAAAAGAAGCAATAGAGAATGTAACAATTGACAATGGGGTAAAATTTGTAAAAGGTACAGTTAAAGGTATCCACCAATACAATATAGAAACAGCAGAAGAAATTATTGACGCAACAGTAGACGGCGGAAAACTAGTACAAGATTTTATTGCTAAGTCTTTAAAAAATGGTGTTGATTTCTTTGGGCAACAACAAAATATTACCTTAACTACTTTAGAAAATTTAAAGAAGCAATATGGTACACCAGAATTCAAATTCAGATTAAAAGAATTATTCAATTTTGATTTTGGATTCTCTGGAGGTGCAGCAGTAACTAAAAAAGCAACAGCAAAGACAAAAGCTGCAAAATCAGTAGCTAAAAAAGCAGTTACAACTGCTAAAGCTAAAACAACAACAAAAAAAGTTACTGCTAAAGTAACTAAGCCTGTAACTAAAAAAGTAGCGGTTAAAACTACTGCTAAAAAAGTTACTGCTAAAGTAATTAAGCCTGTTGCTAAAAAAGTAGCGGTTAAAACTACTGCTAAAAAAGTTACTGCTAAAGTAACTAAGCCTGTTGCTAAAAAAGTAGCGGTTAAAACTACTGCTAAAGCAGCAAAAAATAACTTAAGAACAATCGAAGGCATCGGACCAAAAATTGAAGGCTTATTAAACGCAGGTGGTATTTTCACTTTCCAACAATTAGCGGATGCACCACAAGCAACTTTAAAAGCTATTTTGGCAGCAGCTGGCTCAAGATACCAAATGCACAATCCTGCAACTTGGAACCAACAAGCAGCATTAGCAGCAGCTGGTAAAACAGTGGAATTAGCAAAATTACAGGATGAATTAAAGGGTGGAAAAGTCGCTAAATAAGGCGAAAGTATACACCGCTCTTAATAGTGTAACTCATTTGTAACTATCCATTCCGATATTTGCACTGTATTTAAAAATTATTATTAAAAATCAATTAAAATCTAAATATCATGGCTACTAAAAAAGCAGCAAAAAAAGTAACTAAGAAAGCAACAGCAACTACAATAATTGACTTTACTAATAGCGTTGAAAAAATCAAAGGAACTGCTAAGACTGTAAATAACGAAGTATTAACTACAGCAACAGAAGTTTTAGAAGATTTAAGAAATAACGGCGAAAAAATTAGAGCCGTAGCAACTACAAGAGTAAATGAAGCTATCGAAGCAGTAAAGAATGTGAAGCTTGAAAATGGTGTGAAGTATGTAAAAGAAACGGCTCAAAACATCAATAAGTACAGTGTAGAAACTGTAGAAGGAGTTGTTGAAACAGTTGTTGAAAATGGTAAAGAATGGCAAGGAGTTGCTAGAAAAGCAGTAAATAGTGGTTTAGAATTAAACGAAAAAAATCAAGAAATCGTTTTTGAAACACTAGGTGCAGTTAAGGATCAGGTAACAGACAGTGTAAAACGTTTCCGAGCCTTATTCACGAATAATTAAGCATAAAGTTATAATAAAAAAGGTTTAAAAAATTATCAACAAACATTCGATAATTTCTTGAAACCACGCGTTTTCAGAAGGTGAGTGATTCTAAAAGAATTCCTCACCTTTTTTGGTAAAGCTTAGAAGAGAAGTCAGACCGAAAAATGAATTTTTCTGTCAGGGGGCAGACTTATACTTTAACAGGTTAAGATTTGAACATTTTCAAAAAATTGAGCAGCTCAAGTTATATCCCCAAATGGCTATATTGTTTTATGGTTATATTGTTGAGTAGGGTTTTATCCCTATTTTAAGCTGCAATTATTAAGCAATGTAACAATTCAACAATTCAACAATCTTCAAGAGAAAGTCTATTTTTCACCCTGATTCAGTATAATTAGTGTAAAAACGAATAATCAATCATTCAATACTAAACTATCTGACTTTTAACAGTTATTAAAGGTAACGGTCTCACCTCTCACAACAAAATACTATGGAAAAAATAAAACGTCCTTCCGTCTTTCTCTTTTTAACAGAAATTTGGAGAGCACTCGCAGAATTAGTAAAAGCATTGCCTTTTATCAAAAAATACAAAGTTGAACAAAAAGGAGATGGGCATACCGTATTTGTTATTCCCGGTTTTTTAGCCAGTGATACTTCTACCAAACCGCTTAGAAGGTTTTTAGAAAAAATTGGTTATAAAACTTGTGGTTGGGAATTGGGCAGGAATTTAGGAGATTTGGAACAATTAGCGGTTATTTCTGAAAAGATTCATCAGCTATATGCCAAAAATCAACAACCCATTAGCTTAATTGGCTGGAGTCTAGGAGGTGTTTATGTTAGAGAAATGGCTAAAGAACATCCCGAAAAAATCCGCCAAGTTATTACATTAGGTTCTCCTTTTGGTGGTATTTTTGAACCGAATAACGCTTATTTCACCTTTGAATTTGTCAAATGGTTAAAAGGTTATCCTGAAATTGATGCCGATTTTGTCGCCACTTTACCCAATCCTGCACCTGTTCCAAGTACGGCTATTTATTCTAAAAAAGATGGGGTTGTCCCTTGGCAAACTTGTATGGAAAAGGTAGAAGATGATACGCATCAGAATATTGAAGTCAAGAGTAGTCATCTTGGGATGGGGGTCAATATTCAAGTCTTAAAAATTATTGCAGATAGGTTAAATTATAAGGAAGAGAATTGGATTAAACATGGGGAAGAGGCGTTGTTTATTGGCAGTCGATAAGGGTTGTTTTTTTGATACTGATTTCACTAAGAAGCATATTTTTCACTACGAATGTTTTTACCGTATCTCGAACACTCTTGTCCGAGTAGTATATCTTACGGATTTCTTGAATGAATTATAACTCGGATAATATTTTTAGTTTTTAAATAGCGAAATCAGTGTTAAAAATTAAGTATACTTAATCCAATTTAGGTAGAACAGCGTATTTTTTCAAATCTTCCATTGTCACTATAACTAAAGCCCTTTCATGGGTACTTTCCAGAATTACGGGTGGTGCATACCCTGCTATCATAGCCTCTTTCCACCGCCTTGCACATAAGCACCATTGGTCGCCTGGTTTTAAGCCAGGAAATTGATACATCGGCATAGGCGTACTTAAGTCATTCCCTCTACTTTTTGTATACGTTAGAAACGTTGTAGTCATCCGAGCGCAAATAACATGTGTACCAAAATCAGTCGGGCCTGTTTGGCAAAACCCATCTCTGTAAAAGCCTGTCATGGGGTCATAACAGCAGGGTTTTAATTCGGTACCTAAAACATTTTTTTCTGTCATTTTCTTTTTCATATCTCGTTAAATTTGTCGAAGTAGCACACAAGGTAATTCTAATAAACTAACTGTTTAGCAAATAGTTGAAATTACAGTCAGTTCTGCAACCTCTTTCTAAAATTTAGCACTATATTGGCTATTAAATTAGGTTAACATAAATTATCCACATGAGGTTATTTTTTATTAGTGCTTTTACTTTCCTTCTATGCTTATCCAGTCTCTTTGCCCAAAACATAAGTTTATTGTCCAAAGTCGAATATGATGTCGAATTAAGTGATATTTGGGGATATACGGATGAAGATGGGCGGGAATATGCCTTGGTAAGCTTAGAAAATGGCACTTCTATTGTAGACATTAGCGACCCTAGCAACCCAAAAGAAGTTGCCAATATCCCTGGAGGTATTTCTAATTGGAAGGATATTAAAACCTACAAAAATCGAGCGTTTGTTACAGGTGAATATCAACAAGGCATGCAGATTATAGATTTAGCAAATTTATCAAATGGTGAAGCTACCAGCCTTTTTTGGGAAGCGCCCTTTGGGGGATTTGGCCGATTAGGCGCCTGTCATAATATTTATATTGAAGAAAAAACAGGCGTTGCTTATTTGTCTGGTTGTAGTATAGTCGGAGGTGGTGTTTTAATGTTTGACATTACTGGAGAACTACCTGCTTATTTGGGTAAAACAAATACGACTTACTCTCATGATGTCTATGTAAGAAACGATACCATTTATAGTGCGGATATGAACATCGGTGTCTTTTCTATCATTGATGCTACCAATAAAAGTAACCCAACAGTCATTGCAAACCAATCGACTCCTTTTCAATTTACGCATAATACTTGGTTATCTGACGATGGGAAAACCATTTTTACGACTGATGAAATAGGCAATTCACCTCTTGCGGCTTACGATATTTCGGACGTCAATGATATAAAAGCTTTGGACGAATTCTATCCAACAGGAACGAAAGGTACTGGTTTAATCCCACATAATGTACATGTGAAAAATGATTTTTTAGTGACCTCTTATTATGCAGAAGGGGTGGTTATTACAGATGCTTCAAGGCCAAACAATTTAGTCCAAGTCGGAAAATTTGACACTTATGATGGTCCTAATAGCAATGATTATGGTGCTTGGGGTGCTTTTCCTTTCTTTTCCTCCAATATTATTTTGGTTACAGACATAGAAAATGGCCTTTTTATATTAAAGCCAAATTATTTAAGGGCTGCTTTTTTTGAAGGAATTGTGACCGATTCTATTACTGGGGAAAAACTATTCGGTGTACAAGTAGAAGGAGTAAATAGAGGCGTCACCGTATTTGAAGGTCAAACAGGGCTGGATGGTAGTTTTGAGATCTAACGACACCCCACATCTTTTTAAAAAGCATAGTTCTTTGACATAAATACAT
>JAFMDF010000284.1 GCA_017857395.1 Bacteroidota bacterium
GTTGCATAACTCAAAAATACGGGGATTTTTTTTTCCTCGTTTGCACAGCCTATCTTAAAGTATTACATATAATTGGCCCAAGTCAGCCGACGGTAATCGGTTATACAAGAATGTTCAACGAACATTTTAAGTATTTGATTAAAATAGAAGGAGCATCGAGCACTCACTATTTTAGCCCAAGTATGCCCTCTAGCTTCCTTGTTGTCAATAATATTCAACTTTTTTACGCTTTTTCTCTATTTTTTTAGCTGAAAATTTGGATTACAACATAGGAGTAGTTGACACTTTTTAATCTAAAATCTAAAATTGAAAATTAGAAATCTAAAATCTAAAAGTAGACTAAATTAGTTATCTTTCTGATAATGAAATAGATATGCCCGATGCCCCACTTTTTAATTTTGAATTTTACATTTTACATTTTGAATTTAAAAATTAACAAAAGTGTCAACTACTTTGATAAACTTGTCGGAAAAATTAATTTTATTAGCCTTTTACTGAGCAAAACATCATTCGTTCATGCTATAATAATAGTAAAGCTATTATTATTGATAATAAAACTAAAATAAATAATAATAAAACTTGTTTTATGTTAAATTTAAACGTACTTTTACTTCATAATTAAAAAGCGAAAGCGTTTAGGCAATTAAAAAGAAAATTGATTCATACGTATATAAGTCCAGAGCGGTCTGACACAAATTGGTTGGTAGTCAAAATTATTTGACTGCTCTGGAATTTTTAACCTTTTAACACCCTGAATTATGAAAAATTTATCAAATCTAATGACCTTAGTTTGTCTATTATCCGCAATGGTTGGTCATGGGCAATCCACTACTAATTCGGCAATTAATAATAATGGGGGCGAAAAAGTGACTGCTAAAAAAAGCGTAATGAATGCCAATTGGCTAATCGAAAGTTTAGTTATCGAAATGGCACTGTATGACTTTTCTAAAAATAACAATATGAAATCAATGCATTTATTGAAACAAAACGCATTGAAAAGTAACAAGTCCTCCAAACTGTTTAGGTCCAATAACAGCGCTTTAGCTACGCTTAATTTAATGGAATCGGTAGTCGTAAAACGGTTTAGTACAAAGGAACAAGTGTTAAAAGGTACTGCTCCGATACATTTAATACTTGAAAAATACCCTCAGGTAGTATCAGCAGTACCTCCTAAACTTTCCTTGCCTATGGAGTTAGGTAATCGACAAAAATCTTTTGGTTCCTTATTAAAATTTTAGTAAAGTAATCCTTTAAAATTCGGAATTATGAAAATTAATAGCATCCAGTATTTCTTTATTTATAGCTTAACAATTTTATGTCTACTCCCGTGCTTAAATGCTAAAGAGAATGATTCAATTAAAATCGGTAGCTTAAACGATGAAGCAGCAGCGCGTACTATTTTTAAGACTTTACAAGCGGAAAAAATTCAAACTATTACGATTCGTACAGCGATCAATAAACTAGTAGCAGATAAGAAGACGGATAATATTCATTCTGCAACATTGACGTACACTACGTTGGATGGCACATTGATTAATAAATCTATAGAGTTAAGACCGAGAGGGAAATCTCGCAGAAATTATTGTGATTTTCCTCCTTTACAAATTAGATTTTCCAAAAAAGAATTAAAACAAAGAGGGATTAGTAGCAATCACAAAAGAATGAAATTAGTGACTCATTGTTTAGATGGTTACGCTGCTAACCCTAATGTCCTAAAAGAATATCTAGTCTATGAAATTTATAAAGAGCTGACTCCTAAGAGCCTAAATACCCAACTACTAAAAAATAAGATATGAGGACACAGAAAGTGAAAAAATGATAGAGCGTTATGCTATTTTACTAGAAGATATTAATGGAAATGTGTAACTAAAAAAGAACGGTTAATTAAGTCCTATTAAAATATTCATGAAGAAATTAGAAACAGCACTAACTAAAGTTTATCACGCCATTTTAGAAAAAGAGAGTAGAGGTTTCTGATTTATTGTTAAGTGCGCAGGCAGAATGTGTCATGTTAAATAAAGGGCATCATATCGTAGAAGCAGTTCAATTATTAAAACGAATTTTAGTAAAAATGGAAGCCCACGGTTCAAAGAAAAAATCTACCATGCGGGCTTTAAATGTTGCGAAATTAAAATTAGATGGATTGTATTCAATATTCAAAAATTGACGAAAAAGAATTAATTATGAAAAAGAATACCTTTATTTCTTTAGGCATGATTTTATTTGGAGCAGTCGCATCCTTTATCAATCTATCGCCTGATTATTTTGCTTTACAAATTAAATTAGGCTTTGCAGGTAAAATGTCCTTACTAGTCGGACTAATTAGCTTTTGGTTATTTACGGTATTGCCCTATTGGGCGGAAAAGAAGGACAAAATAGAGTAAGCCACCTTAAAATCGTCATAAAATGATAAACTTTGAAGACCTTGCAAACGCACTAGAAGCTCATCCAGATATTTGGTTAGCTCGGGCTCAATTTCTGCCAGGAGCAAGTGCAGCGGCTATTGAAAAGGCGGAGAAGAATTTAGGAGCGCCTTTACATCCCGAACTTAAAGCTTTCTATAGCCACCATAATGGACTTGCTATTGAATGGATGTTCAAGCAATCTGATAGATTTCAAGGGGGTGAATACGAGATAGACACCTCCGAATTGCCTTTTTGTATGGACTTATTGCAAATCTATGGCCCTCCGTTTGATGGGCGAATTATCGTATTACCATTGGAGGATGTATTTATTAAAAGATACGAAGATATTGAAGAGGAAAGTCCTTTTGCCCCAGAAATAGCCTTTATGGAATACATGGAAACACCAGATGAACCAAGCTCTGAACCTTTCTTATTTGGAGCGCAAACATTTGAATCTGAAACGGCTTTTCGAGCTCAATTGCGCTATTTTGATTTCAATACACGGGACGAGGGAAATTTAATGTTGTTTGAACAAGGAAAGTCAAATCCAACCCTACTTAATTTGGAAGACCATTGGACTAATTTTAATCCAAAACTTACTTTACCGCTGTCACAATATCTCCATCGAATAGCTTATGATTTTGGATTATGCGGTGGGCCACGGTATCAATATTTTCATCATCCCGAACTGGTTCCGACCTCTTTTGACGTTAAAACCCGATTGGCGCAGTTCATCGCTGAAACTAAATTTTGGGGAGATTTGAGGACAGGAAAATAATTCTAACCAATTAATCAACAGATGCTGCTATGTAATAAATCTGTATTACTTAGTAGACTTGTTACCCTTTAATAAATACTCCATTAAAAACGTCTTTTTCCGCTATTTTAACCTAAAAAATGAGTCCGTAACTGGGCTATGCACTAATTTTTTAAGCCAAACTATCGAAAAAATACGAATTTTACTGTAGCACTTCTCAAAGGGTAACAAGTCTAGTAGCAATCTAAGCACATTTATCGATAATAATTATAACCATTTCCTGCATTATCAAAATTTTCTTTGCTATCAAAAAGCACTTTGTTGGATTGATTAGCTAACACGTCAAAAGGGTCGTTTTCTTTCGCTAATTCTTGTATAGAATCCGCTATTTGAGTTTAAAGTGAAGTATAATCGCACCGATGCTGAAATTGAAAAAGCAATGGTCAACCCAAATTTTTATAAATGTGATTTTTTTACAAAAGCCCCTTTTTATGGTGACCAGATGCCATTGATAGATGCTTTGGAATCTATCATTCAATTGTAAACTATCAAAAATAACCTGTCAACTCCTTCAAAGACTCCGTTTCCACTACATTCCCAAAAGGCAATCCTTCCTTAGTCTCATTATATTGATTGATCCAACAAGCATCCAAGCCAAAAATACTAGCCCCAGAAACATCCCATTGATTAGAAGAAAAGAAAATCAATTGGTCAATAGTTGCTCCTAGCTTATCCAACGCCATTTGATAAACAGCAGGACGAGGTTTATAAATACCAATATCATCGACAGATAGAATATGGTCTACATAATATTGAATACCTGTTAATTGCACCCCATTATCTAACATAGACCGAGTACCATTCGATAAAATAGCGACTGTTTTTCCATTATCTTTTAAAGTCTTTAAAAGTTCTTTGGCACCATCAATTAATTGAGGGGTGTCATAAAGTGGTAATAAAATATCAAAGACTTTTTTATCTGTTATGCCATTTAACCGCATACTATAATCTAATGCTTCTCTAGTCACAACGCTAAAGGGTTGATATTGTTCCATTTCATTGCGCAACCAAGTATACTGCAACTGCTTGTTCCGCCAAACATTGATTAAATTATCTGTTTTGTCGCCTGCTATTTTGGTTAACTCCGCTTTTACCTCACTCGTCTTAAACAATGTCCCGAAAGCGTCAAAAATAAAAAACTTCTTATTAGAAATATCTTGAATATTCATGGATTGTAAACTTTTTATTTTTTGTTGGGTAAAATTACCTAATAAAGCGTAAAAAATTTCTAAATTGGCAGAATATTAATCTTTTTTAATAAAAGAGAATCAAGAACAGAGATTAGAGACATAACTTATATTAACCCACTAATCTCTATTCTCTCCTTTTTAATCTAATAACAAAACCTTAAATTAAATTATGAAAGTACCCGTTTCGATTACTGTGAATGGAAAACAGTACGACAAAATGGTCGAGCCTAGGATGTTACTCGTCTATTTTATAAGAGAAGAACTGGCACTTACAGGAACTCATATTGGTTGCGATACCAGCAGTTGTGGTTCCTGTACCATTCATTTGGATGGAAAAGCCCTCAAATCTTGCACGATGTTAGCCGTCCAAGCTAACGGAAAATCAGTTACGACTATCGAAGGCATGGCAAATGGAGAAGAACTTCACCCACTTCAAGAAGGCTTTCACATGGAACACGGTCTACAATGTGGCTTTTGTACCCCCGGTATGATTATGTGTGCTGCCGATATATTAAAAAATAATCCTACACCTACCGAAGAAGAAATTCGGCACGGTTTAGAAGGTAATTTCTGCCGTTGTACGGGCTATCACAATATTGTGAAGTCGATTCAGTATGCGGCGAAGAAGATGGCTTAAAAAGAAGAGAGATGTCAGACCGCTGCGCTGTCAGAAGTCAGATTTACGACTTTGACAACTAGACTCGTCTGACTTCTGACAATAAATTTTAATTTATGGTCTGACTTCTGACCTCTAAAAAAATAAAAAATAAAAAATGACATATATAGGTTCCTCCGTAAAAAGAGTGGAAGATAAACGGTTCATCACCGGACAAGGTAGATATACAGACGATATTGTGCTGCCTCAGATGACTTACGCTTGTATGGTGCGTAGTCCACATGCCCATGCAGAAATTGTAAGTGTAGATATTTCCCATGCCGAACAAATGGACGGTGTGGTTAAGATATTTACAGGAAAAGATACCGATGCTGCAGGCATTGGTGGCGTTCCTTGTGGATGGCAAGTCGATTTTAAGAACGGCGACACAATGAAAGAACCACCGCATCCACTATTGGTATCAGATAAGGCTCGTCACGCAGGAGATGCAATCGCTATGGTGATTGCTGAAACGTATGCGCAAGCCAAGGATGCTGCTGAAATGGTAATCGTCGAATACAACGTATTACCAGCAGTTACCAATTCCAAAGCTGCGAGAGCAGACGGTGCACCACAAGTGCATGCAGATGTACCGAACAATTTAGCTTTTGATTGGGAATTGGGTAATCCAAGAGAAGAAGTAGATGCCGCTATTGCAGGTGCGCACCACGTAACGACTTTAGAGTTTATCAATCAGCGTGTTATTTGTAATGCGATTGAGCCAAGAAGTGCGATTGGGCATTTTGATACGGCTTATGACAAATATACCCTATATACTTCTACGCAAAATCCACATTTAATTCGCCTATTATTATGTGCTTTTGTTTTGGGCTTACCAGAACATAAAGTTCGGGTGGTTGGACCAGACGTAGGTGGTGGTTTTGGTAGTAAAATTTTTCATTATACAGAAGAAGCATTAGTGATTTGGGGGTCGAACCAAATTAAGCGACCAATCAAATGGACGGCAGAAAGAAGTGAAAGTTTTGTGACGGATGCAGCAGGTCGAGACCATATTACTACTGCAAAAATGGCTTTTGATAAAGATGGAAATGTATTGGCTTTATCGGCGGATACTTTTGCGAATATGGGTGCTTATTTGTCCACCTTTGCACCAGCCGTTCCTACTTACTTGCATGGTACTTTATTACAAGGTTTATATACAACACCTTTAATTAATGTAAGTGTTGATGCAGTCTTTACGAATACCACAGCAGTTGATGCATATCGAGGTGCAGGCCGTCCAGAGGCGACTTATCTATTAGAAAGATTAATGGATACAGCGGCTTTAGAAATGGGCAGAGACCCTGCGGAATTACGTTTGCAAAATTTTATCGAACCATTTGATGGGGTAGAGCAAGAAGGGTATGTGACGCAAGTGGCGTTACAATACGATAGTGGGAATTATGCACCTGTACTGAAAAGAGGCCTAGAAATGGTTGGCTATGAGCAATTTAGAGCTGACCAAAAAGCAGCAGAAGGTACAGGTAAATTATTAGGCATTGGATTTTCTACTTATATCGAAGCTTGTGGTATTGCACCATCAGCAGTTGTGGGAGCATTAGGTGCAAGAGCAGGTTTATTTGAATCGGCACAAGTACAGGTTCATCCAACAGGAAAAGTAAGTGTTTATTCTGGCTCGCATTCTCATGGACAAGGACACGAAACGTCTTTCGCCCAAGTAGTGGCAGATAAGATGGGCATTCCAATGGAAGATGTTGAAATCATTCATGGAGATTCCGATGCCGTTGCTTTTGGTATGGGAACTTATGGTTCTCGTAGTTTGGCAGTTGGTGGTAGTGCGATTGTAAAAAGTATTGAAAAAGTATTAGAAAAAGGCGCAAAAATAGCAGCGCATTTATTAGAGGCATCAGTTGAAGATTTAGACTATGCAGAAGGTAAATGGACGGTAAGAGGCACAGATAAATCGGTTGCTTTTGGCGATGTATCGCTTACGGCTTATGTACCGCATAACTATCCAGAAGGCTTAGAACCAGGTTTGGATTTTTCTAGTTTCTATGATCCTGCAAATTTCACTTATCCATTTGGTTGTCATATTTGTATTGTAGAAATTGATAAAGAATCAGGCGTCGTCAAAGTCAAACGTTTTATAGCAGTTGATGATGTAGGAAATGTGATTAATCCAATGATTGTAGATGGACAAATTCACGGTGGTTTAGCTCAAGGAATTGGACAGGCTTTCTGTGAAGGGGCTATTTATGACGAAAGTGGTCAATTGGTTAACGGTACGTACATGGATTATGTAATGCCTAGAGCAGATGATTTACCTTCTTTTGAGATTGATAGAACGGTGACGCCTTGTCCACATAATCCATTGGGTGTGAAAGGAGCAGGTGAAGCTGGTTGTATTGGTGCAACGCCTGCGGTCGTCAATGCAGTAATGGATGCCTTAAAAGGATATGGTATTCATGATGTCGAGATGCCTGTTACTTCTCAAAAAGTATGGAATATCATTCATGGGAGTTAGTTGATTGATTATTAACGTTTACGATATTTCAAGTCTCCAGACTTGAAATCACTATCTGGTCGTCTTCAGAGGACCGAAATAAACGAAAATATAATTTGTCACAGTCGTCAGGAGACGACCAGATACAGGGTTCAAGTCTGGAGACTTAAACCATCGGCAAAAGAAGAGATTTAAATAATTAATAATAAAATAATAAATCAACTATAATGGTTCCAAGTAAATTTGCATACCATAAACCATCCACCGTAAAAGAGGCGATTGCACTCTTAGCAACGCATGGTGACGATTCTAAAATATTGTCAGGTGGACATAGTTTAGTGCCCGTTTTAAAACTGCGACTAAACGACCCCGAACATATCATTGATGTTTCAGGAATTGACTCAATGGGCGGGATTAGAGACAATGAAAAGTCAATTACCATCGGTGCCAACTCGACACATGGTGAAATTGCCAATAACGCCGCATTAAAAGAACATGCGCCAATGGTTGCCTTAGCAGCTTCCATGATTGGTGATATACAAGTGCGAAATTTCGGTACCATTGGCGGTAGTATTGCCCATGCAGACCCTGCGGCAGATTGGCCAGCGGTGTTATTAGCAGCCGATGCGAATGTGGTTTTATCGCATGCTGGTGGGCAGAGAGAAGTCGATATAGACCAATTTTTCAAAGGTTTATTTATGACGGCGATGGGCGAAGAAGAAATTATCACTGCTATTCGTATCCCTAAAACGGCATTTAATAAGAATTCGACTTATGTAAAGTTTCCACAACCTGCTTCTCGTTTTGCATTAGTAGGATGTGCAGCAGCGATATCGAATTCAGATGGTTACATCACCGAGGCTAGAGTTGCTTTTAGTGGCGTTAGTGCAACTCCCTTTAGAGACAGTAATGTGGAGAAATCACTAAAAGGAAGTGTGTTAAATGAAGGTTCTATTGCAACCGCTACCGCAAGCGTAGCAGATGGCGTTTCTATTATGAGCGACCATTTTGCAGCAGAAAAATACCGAAAACACATGGCGGGCGTTTATGCTCGGAAGGCGTTGAGTGCTTTAGCTTAAAATAAATAGGGCGGCTGTGGAGTATTACAGCCGCTTTGTTTAATATAAAATAAAAAATCTGCTGACTGTTAGGTTGGTGGATTTTTTTTGTTTAGTCAATCCAATCTAGGTAAATATCTTTTAGATAAATTGTTGTTTTATTTACGATGAAAAAGTCATTTTTTTGGGTGTATTCTGTTTCTACCCAACGATTTTTACTTTCTCTTTCCATTACTAAAACAGAAACCTTTTTTGTTTCAAGGTATATGATGGTATTTAAAGTAGGAATTTGTTTATATAGCGGTAGTTTTGTGCCAAAATCGTAAGAACGAGTAGATTTTGATAAAACTTCAAATAATAAAATTGGAGTTGATTCTGCGTTCATCCCTGGAGAATATTCATAATGAATGGGAGGTTGGGCAATGACAGACCCGTCTGGATTGAAAACAGAATGGTCAGAAGTGAAATTGCCAATGTAAATCGGACGATTGGGATTATGGACTTTAAAATTTCGATTCCTTCCTGGGTAAGCAGTTTTTAAAAGAAACGATAATTCTGTTACAATATCGCTGTGGTGTTCGTTTTCATAACTCATAGTAATTATTTCATTTTGGTAAAAATCAGCACGAAACTCTGCTTGACCAATAAAATGCCAATATTCATCAAAGGAGGCAGGAACTCGAACTAATTCATTTCCAGCTAATTTGACTAACGCTTCATAGGTTAAAGGTAGCTTACTTAATACTGCACTCATATCATTCTTTTTTAACAAAGATAATTTATTTCTAGATTTTATCAAACAATTAAAAATCCATTAGCCATTTCAATATACTTTTATAAATTTAGAAGAACAAGCATAGTGCTTCCAGAACTCCAAGTTCTGGAAGCACTTCCCATACGATTTATCTTAGAACAAACCCTAATGTGTACCAAATTAAATGTAACATGTACAACTTATTTTAGAGCGTCAGATAAAAAAATGATATTACAAAAAATATTATTGCCATCTAATTTAGCCTAATATCCGTGTCCCTTCACTTATCCGTGGTAGCAATCAATACCACGGATAAGTGAAGGGACACGGATATTTATCATTTTTTTATCTGACGCTCTATTTTCTCTGTAACGGAGTCGGTAACTAAGCCCTACTTTATCAATATTAAACATTCCGTATTAATAGACTTTCCACTTTGCAACATTATAAAATAAGTGCCATTTTCTAAATTTTGGGATTGGAAATTTACCTGATAATTCCCAGCGGCTTGAACCGTTTTTTGTTTGATTACTTGTACTTCTTGCCCAATAATATCTAGTATTTTAATGTTAACTACCGCTTTTTGGGGTAAAAAATAAGCAATATTGGCTTGGTAATTAAAAGGATTTGGATAAACTTTTAATTGTAAATCCAGATTTTCTGTTGTTGGTATAGAAATGACGGGTTTATTTAGTTGACTATAGGTGGTCGATTCTTCTTGTAGGGAAGGCATACTACAATCTTCAATAATAGCGGAGAAATTACTTCCTGAGGTTACTTGAAATCCGGGCAAGAGGTTTATGGCCTTTCCTGCTTTATAGGTCACCGTAGCAGTAGCAAGAATAACGTTGCTGGCGGTTAAGGTATCTTGGACCGCTATGGTTGAGTTACTAGCAATATCATCCGTTAAGGTCACTTTATCCATAGTACAATCAGCACTTAAATTATTAGATTCCAGGATTTTAATATTATCTAGAAATAATTGATTGCCACCGCCTCCTATATTTTCAAATACTAATTCAAAAGCTTGTCCAACAAAGGCAGATAAATCTATAATTTCAGTACGCCATTGGTCGCAATTACTCGGAGAAAAGAGCGTTTGCTGGTTTGGAACGGTCGCTAATTCACTTCCAGATTTTTCATAAACGGTGGTCGGATTTGTATTATCACAGGATTGTACTTTAACACTAAGTCCATCAAAAGTAGTAGCATCAAGAGATGCATAAGCAACATCAAAACTTAAAGAAGCCTCATAAATTTCTGTTAAATCAATATAACGACTTAACTGATCCATCGTGCCGCCAGAATTTCCAGCTTGGTTATTAATTACAACCACTTCATCTTTACAAGGAACATTGGCTGTTTCCCAAGTAGTACCATCCATATCTGGGTTATTATTAATCCAATTGCTTAAGGCATCTTTAAAGTCATCATTGACTACTTCTCCGATATGCCGACTATTATCTAGAGGATAAGCATCGTATAAGTCAACAGTATTATCATTATCCGTGTCAATTGTTTTAACATGATTCAATAATTGAGTTAAGGCTAAAGGTGCATTTATTGGAGCAATTGTACCTGCTTGGTTCAAATCATTCTCTCCATGACAAGAAGTACAAACTCTAATTTCCCCTTCTTGAAAACTCAGCCAAACCCTTTCTCGAACGATGGGTTTGTCATTAGCATCTGTTAATTGCCAAGTCATGGCTCTATTGCCCGGTACAAAAGCCGCTACCGAACCGTCTGATGCTAAGTTAATACTGCCTTCATCTCCTGTAGTGGGTAGATTATAGCGCAAAGCACTTGTATCGTGCATGTATTGAGCAAGTGTTCTGCGGCCAGGGTTAATATCTGGGTCATTTAAACCTTCCCTAGCACCAATACCTCTGATTTGGTCTCCTTGTAAATATTGTAAATATTCCACTTCATACACATTATCCGAATTATTAGGGTCAACAGTTTGGGTATTACTATTGACTACCTTTAAATTATAGGGTTGTTGTTGGTCTAAATCATCTCTGCTAGTTACATCTCTAGTAACACTTAAAGCCAATTTATTTCTGGTTAAAAACCTTTTCATGTCTTTGACAGCTATGCCAACAGCATCGAAAATAGTTTGTTCAGTAGCTGGAACTTCTACCGTATTTAAAGTGCTTGTTGAAGGCTTAGGTCGAGCCCGCACTTCTACAGGAAAAGTCTCCCATAATTCGCCATTATAAGTTGCCATATTATCAGGGGTGTACCAAGAAACATTTTTAGAAATGCCATTGGTTAAAGCAGAACCAGCTTCATAATAAGTCCCATTTTGAACTAAATATTTAAGTCGAAAGGCATAACGGCTAGTTGGGTTTTCGATAGTGCCATCATTGCTATCCTGATTCGTTTCAGTAGTGTGACTTACAATGATTGCACCATTGGCTAATGGAACAGGATTTCGATACAAACCAGAATGATTTCCAGAAGGAGAAGCGGTGAAATTTCGAGTATCAGGATGGGTCATGTAAGAAATCATTGGATTCGCCGCCGATTGATGGGCAGGTAAATACATACTTAGAATTTGTCCAGCAGCATGCGTGGAAAATTCAGGTGCATCGGTACCAATATACAATCCTGACGTAACAGGTGATTCTTTGATATGGAAAAAATTTCTAACAGGCTTTGCTATAGGAACAAAGTCACTTAAATTAG
>JAFMDF010000043.1 GCA_017857395.1 Bacteroidota bacterium
AATATTTCACGATAATTATTTGATTACCAATCTTTTATATCCAAAACTCACGTTTCTACGTAATTCCCTAATAAAATAGAGTCATTACTCACTTCAACAGTTAATTTTGCTTCTTGCTGACTAAAAGCCATTAGGCTTATCATAAAGGAAGCAAGAAAAATAGATAGCTTTTTCATGATGTCAATTTTTAAATTTTATTTATTAAATTTAAGTGGCGGGTTGTATAGAATTTCTATTTAAATTCTGAGGAATTAGTTGAATCTTGAGAATTTCATGCTCAAATTCTATCCTTTTGAACCCGCAACTCGCAACCCGTAACTCAAATCACCAATCTTTACTAGATTTAGAAGGTTTTGATTGTTTCTTCTTCACTTTTTCCTGCACTTTTCGCTCCTCCTCATCCATAATTTCCAATAATTGTTGTGCCTCTTCCTTACTTAAATCCTTAGGCTGAGGTTGTTGTTCCTGTTCTTTTTGGTCATCTCCAACGGGTTGCGGCTGATCTTGAGGTTGTTGCTCTTGTTGTTCCTCGCCTTCTTGCTGCTGTTCTTGGTCATCAGGTTCCTCTTCTCCTTCTTTAGAATCACTATTTTGCTGCTGCTGTTGCTGCTGTTGCTGAATTTGTAATTGCCGTTGTGCTTGCCCTAAATTAAACTTGGTTTCCACATCTTTCGGGTCTAATCGTAATGCGTTTTTATAAGCATTGACACTTTCTTCAAAATCCTGTTTAGCATATAAGGCATTTCCTAAATTATGATAAGCATTAGATTTAACGGTATTATCCTTGGCAGATTCCGCAGCAGTCGTATAATGCCGAATCGCTTCATCAAATCGCTTTTGTTGATAAATAGAATTGGCTAAATTATAAGCACCTTTGGTAGAATTATTTTCTTCTAGAGATTTGCGGTATCCTTCTTCCGCTGCTTGATAATCATCATTATCATAAGCCGAATCTCCACTACGCAATAGTTTATGGGATGATTGGGCAAAAACAGCAATGCCAAAAAATAAAGTACAAAATACTACTAAATATGTTTTCATAATTTTCAATTTTCATTTTCAATTTTCAAAATACAATTAGCCATTAGCACATACTTGATATCCGTGGAGAAATAAAATCCGTTTGGAAAAAGCACTAAATGACCAAATCCTTTTTTAAAATTAAAAATTACCTACTTGCCAAATAAATCCTTTCCAGCCAACCACTTATTTTCTCGATAAGACAGCACGAATTCTGCAATTAAAAACAAAATAGCTATGCCAATAAAATATTGAAAATAACTTTCATATTCATTAAAAACCCTAGCCTCAAATTCTCTTTTCTCCAATTTATCTACACTAGTTCTCAAAGCAGTTGCAACTGCGTCCACTTCATTACCCGCCAAATTAAAATAAGCACCGCCACCTGCATTCGCTAAATCTTGCATCATCGCTTCATTCAGACTTGTTTTAACTGGATTCCCTGTTTTATCTCGTTTATAATCTGACCGTCCACCAATAACGGTAGGAATAAATCCACCAGAAGGCGTACCTACTCCAATACTATAAATCAATAGCCCATTTTCAGCCGCTTCTTTCGCTCGATCTAAAGCATCTTCGTCGTGCGTTTCTCCATCAGAAATAATAATGATGGCTTTGTGCTGTTTATTTTCTTCTTCAAAAGATTGTTCGGCTAAATCTATCGCTTCACTAATCGCAGTCCCTTGGGCTGGGGCTTGATTCGGATTGGCACTTCGCAGAAACAACTGGGCGGCGGCATAATCTGTGGTCAAAGGCATTTGCATATAAGCATTGCCTGCAAAGAGAATAATGCCTAAACGGTCACCCTTTAATTTTTCTACAAGACTCTGTGAAAAACGTCTAGCACGTTCCATTCGATTAGGTCGAATATCTTCTGCCATCATACTTTGAGAAATATCCAAGGCAATGAAAATATCAACACTTTTACGTTTGACCTTTTCCTTCTTACTCCCCCATTGTGGATTTGCCCAACCAACAATTAAGAAGGATAAACCAAAGAGTAAAAGGACAAATTTAGCCATATGCTTATATTTAGAATAAGCGGGCATTAGTTGAGATAATAGCGTACTATTCCCAAATTTATCAAACGCATTTTTTCTTGCTCTTTTTATCAACCAAAATAATAACATAAAAATTGGCAATAAAAGCAACGCGTATAAATAGTCGGCATTTTCGAAACGAAAGGGCATGGTTTTTTAGATAGTACAGAGTTTTAATCGTGTTGATTACTTTTTTTAATGTGATATAGGAGCTTTAGCTTCGATGCTGTCTGTAGATTTAGTGATTTTTCAGAAACCTAGAGGGGCTTTAGCCTCGACACGATTTTAAATATGGTGTCGGAGCGATGCTCCTTTTAGGAAATTTATCGGATATTCAATATTTCTACAGACAGGGTCAGGGCTAAAGCCCTTAATTTTTCCATTTATAATAGTCAATATAACACTTAACCTGTCAAATTTATGAATACTAAATACAAGCAAAAGCTTGTAGTATCTGCAAAAATAACAAATCTTCCTTTTTATGTAAACCGTGTTTAGTTAATAACAGGTTAAAGTAAGTTGATATTTTCTAAATAAGCCTCTGCTTGCAAGAGAATTCCCTCCTTTTTTTGAGCATCCATTTTATCCCAAGTTCTGTAAGCCATTCCAATTCGTGGATTTTTTTCCAATTTGGCTCGATTTCTATCGTAAAAATGCCAGTATAAACTATTAAAAGGACAAGCTTTTGCTCCCGTTTTTTCTTTCTTTTTATAATAACAAGTTCCACAATAATGAGACATTTTATCAATATAGTTGGCAGAACCTGCATAAGGTTTCGTGCCAACAATTCCGCCATCTGCAAATTGGGACATCCCTCTTGTGTTCGTAATTTCTACCCATTCTATCGCATCTATATAAATGCCCAAATACCATTCATCCACCGCATCGGGATGAATCCCTGCTAATAAAGTAAAACTTCCTGTTACCATTAATCGCTGAATATGGTGAGCATAAGCATAGTCTAAAGATTGCCCAATCGAACATTTTAGACAATTCATTTTGGTTTGTCCATTCCAAAAGAAATTAGGTAATGGGCGTTTATTTTCAAAAAAATTTAAGTCCTGATATGCTGGCATTTTTTCCCAATAAATTCCCCTCATGTATTCTCGCCAACCAATAATTTGCCGTACAAATCCTTCTATTTGCGCAATGCTTATTTTTTCTTGATTGGCTTGCCAATAACTAACGGCACTTGATACGACCTCTAAAGGAGAGAGCAGTTTAGTATTTAAAGAAAAAGACAACCTCGAATGATAAAGCGACCAATAAGTAGGCGTCATCGCATCTTGATAAGCACCAAATAAATGTAAACAATGTTCATTAAAAAAGGTGAGTAATTGTAAGGATTCTGTTCTGTCAATCGGCCACAAAAATGCTTCTGGGTTGACCTTTCCAATCGTTTGAATATCCGTTGCTTGAATCATTTCATAAATAGCCGTAACATCTCGTTCAAACAGAAAGGGTTGAGTGGGTACATGGTCTTTGGGCAACTTCTTACGATTTTCTTTATCATAATTCCATTTACCAGTAATCGGCTGTTTTCCATCCATCATAATGTCATATTTCTTGCGCATCGAGCGATAGAAAGATTCCATTAAATAGGTCTTTTTACCCTTGAAAAAATCAGCTAATTCATTTCTTTGTGTTAGGAAATGTTCTGAATCAACAACCATCGTTTCAATGGAAAGCTGCTCACAAAAAGTCTTTAATTGCTCGTCTAGTCGATGTTCATCAGGTAATTGATACTCAAATTTTTCAATACCTAAATTTTCGATCAATTGACTTAGGTTTTCCGTTAAACTTTGCTTGTTTTTAGGGTCATCTAATTGGTAATAAATAACTTGATGTCCTGCTTTTTTTAGATTACCTGCAAGGGCGCGCATGGCAGAAAAAAAGCCAATTATTTTTTGAATATGATGTTTGACGTAATCCGTTTCTTGGCGTATTTCCATCAAGACATAATAAACGTCTTTGTCTACTTCTTGAAACCAAGAATGGGCATAGTTGAGTTGGTCACCCAAGATGAGTCTTAATGTTTTTGGCATATTAATTTTCTTTGTTCTTTTGTTTATTTCTTCTACAGCGTTCGCTACAATATTTTACTTCCGCCCAGTTTTTTGCCCATTTTTTACGCCAAGTAAACGGTAAACCGCAGACAAGGCAAATTTTTGTAGGCAAGTTTTCTTTTTTCATGAGCGTTAAACAGGGGTTCGATAGAATAGTTTATTTTTGAGTTTTTCTATTCTTATTAAAACTACACTTTTAATTTAGTCGTTATCTGTTTGTGAATAAATCTAAAAAATATATTGACTTAGTAGCTATTTTGCTATTTATTCTTTGTTGTTTTAGCAAAATTAGCGGGCAAAATAAATTAGAAACCCTAATAGCTACCGAACTAAAGGCGATATCTAATAGCGTTTTGTTAAATATATTACCGACCAATAAAAGTCAGCCCTTACCAACTAACTTACCACAATCTTATTTATTAGCAGATTCAACAACTATTCAAACAACCTTAAACCACTTAATAGACAGTCTCCAACAAGCGGCGTTTTTAACTGCGTCAATCGATAGTCTTATTCAAAAAGATACTATTTATACGGCTTATTTATTTTTAGGTAAACAGTATAATAATTTTCAAATTAGTAATGGGAATATTGATGCGTTGACTGCTAAGCGAACTAATTTAGACCGTTTTCTAAATGAATCAATTACTTATTTTCAACTAAAAGAAATTCAAGAAAAATTAGCAGTCGATGCAGAAAATAATGGTTATCCTTTTACAACGATTCGATTGGAAAATATAAAAATTGATGGCGAGCGGATTAAAGGACAATTGTCTGTAAATAAGGGGAAACTAATTCGATTAGCGCAATTAAAAACAGAAGGGGAAGGAGAATTGAATACTGCTTATCTAGAAAATTATTTAGGTTTAAAAAAAGGTACTATTTTTCAAAAAGATAAAATTATAGCCACTTCCCAAAAACTACAAGAATTACCCTTTATCAAAGAAACACGTTCGCCTGCTGTTCGATTTAAAGGCGCAGAAGCAACGGTTAATTTATTTTTAGCTCCTAAAAAAGCGAATCGTTTTGATTTTTTAATTGGTGTATTACCGAATAACCGAGAATCAGGAAAAGTATTAATTACCGCAGATATTGATGCCGAATTCCAAAATCAATTTGGTAAAGGCGAACGGATTTATTTTGAATTTGAACAACTCCGCCCTGAAACGCAACGCATTATTTTAGCTACTAATTATCCTTATTTATTAAATACGCCTTTGGGGATTGACTTCGAATTTGGTTTATATAAAAGAGATTCTACTTACCGAGATTTGATTTGGAATATTGGTTTGCAATATTTATTTGAAGGCGGTAATTATTTTAAAGCTTTCTCCAAGAATACGGCTTCGGCTTTATTGACGATTGAGGAACGTGCAATTATTCGCAATCGACAATTGCCTCAAAATTTGGATATTCGGAATAGTGCGTTTGGCTTGGCATATCAATTGGAAAAATTAGATTATCGATTTAATCCTAGAAAAGGTTGGTTATTACAATTGGAAGGAAGTGCTGGTTTTAAAACCATTCAAAAAAATAATAAAATTACTGACTTACTGGATGAAGATGATCGGGAATTTGATTTCGAAAGTCTTTATGATGCCTTAGATTTAAATACTTTTCAGTACCAATTAATCGGTCGAGTAGATAAGTATTTTCCAATTGGCAAAAGAGCTGCTTTGAAAACGTGCATTCAAGGCGCAGCAATTATTTCTGAAACACCCATTTTTAGAAATGAACAATTTAGATTAGGCGGTAATCAACTATTAAGAGGATTTGATGAAGAAAGTATTTTTGCAACGAATTATGTTTTGGGAACATTGGAATATAGGTACTTGATTGGTCAGAATAGTTACTTTTTTGTGTTTGGAGATATGGCTTATTTAGAAAATAAAACGAATGAAAATGATTTTTCTAACCGACTAATTGGAGTAGGAGCAGGCATGACTTTTGAAACGAAGGCTGGCATTTTTGGGATTAGTTATGCTTTAGGGAAGCTGGAGGAGACGGCTTTTGAATTTCGAGCGGCTAAGGTTCATTTTGGATTTATTAGTTTGTTTTGACTAGTGAGATTTTTTGACCACAGAGTACCTGTAGTTCACCTAGTTTTTTACGAGCGGAACTTTATTTTTTAGCACGGAGGGACGGAGTTTATGGAGGGCACGGAGTTTCTTTTATGAACGATATTTTGTTTTTACTACATAGCTCACATAGTTTTGACGAGCGCAGTTTAAATTTTTACTGTAAAAAAAGTCTACTTTTTTAAGGCTGTAATTGAGCAAGAATTCTTTACTACCACTAAAAAGCGTACATTAATTACTAAATTCCAATAAATTGGAATCGCACTATTGGACTACAAAAATAAATAAATATGAAAAGAAGACAATTTACCAAAATAATACCAAGTGCTTTCTTAGGAAGTACGCTCTTAGTAACTAAGTCGATTTCTAGTAAAAATAAAAAGACTATTAAACCCAAACGACTCAAAAAAAGAGATACGATTGGCTTAATCACGCCAGGCAGTTATATAGATGACGATGGTTTGCAAAAAGCAATAACCAATTTAGAAGGCCTAGGCTTTCAAGTAAAACTAGCCAAAAATATTCGAGCAGAACAAGGATTTGTTGCAGGAACGGACGCCCAAAGATTAGCGGATTTGCACAGTTTGTTTGCCGATAAACAAGTAGCAGGTATATGGTGCGCAAGAGGTGGATATGGCTGTGGACGCTTATTACCAACTATTGACTATCCCCTAATCAAAAAGAATCCGAAGGTATTAGTTGGGTTTAGTGACATTACGGCTTTATTGCAAGGTATTTATAAAGAAACAGGTTTAGTCGGTTTTCACGGCCCTGTTGGGTCTTCCGATTTTACAGATTACACCAAGGAATATTTAACGAAAGTTTTAATTGAACCGACTGATAAACTACCTATTGCCCTTTCTAAGGAAAATCTGGAATTGGCCAAAACGGATAAGGTATTTCAAACTGCCACTATCCGAGGTGGTCTAGCTACAGGAAAATTAGTAGGTGGTAACTTATCTCTATTAGCGCCTTTGGCAGGCACAAAATACCAGCCCAACATCAAAGGGAAATTATTATTCATTGAGGAAATAGGAGAGTCACCTTATCGCATCGACCGCATGTTAACCCAATTGCGGCAAAGTTATCCTTTGAAAGCGGCGGCAGGAATTATTTTAGGTGTTTTTCGAGGTTGTGAAATGAAGGAAGGCAGTCGGTCATTGAGTTTAATGGAGACATTAACCGATAGGTTAGGCGATTTGAATATCCCTGTTTTTTATGGAGCGGCTATTGGCCATATTGGAGATAATTTGACTTTGCCAATTGGAGCGAAGGCGAGTTTGGATGCCGATAAAGGGCTAATTACTTTATTAGAAAATGGGGTAGTTTAGAAACTCTTTTTTATGTAACTAGCTATCATGAAAGAATGCAAATGATAATACCATTAAAATTTATTGCACCAAGAATATCTTATTGATTATTGAACTCTAAATACGAAATAAAGTCCGTATTTAGAGTTCAATAAAATTAAAGAGATTACTATTACGGCCTAGGCTCTTTCCCAATAGAAATCATATTGGTAAATAAGCGATAAGCGCCAGGCACGCCTGCTGGCAATTCTCTAAACCAAGAATAACCAGAATAGATATAATAGCCCTTACCATGTTGAGCTATTAATAAACCACCATCTTTTGGTTCTTCTCCTGGGTCATTGGCCGATAAAATAGCTGTGAATTTTTCTTTATCCCATTCATTGGCAAAATACAAACCTCGTTCTTGCACCCAACCGTCAAAATCTTTACTGGTAATTTTATTCGGGGTAGTTAAAATCGGATGGTCAGGCACTAACATTCTTACTTCTGCTTCTTCTACCGTGACTCTATCTCTAGAAATATTCATCGCATAAGGAGCGATTGTTTTTTTATCTACTTTTAATCGCCAAGTGGTATTATATTGGACAATCATTGTTCCCCCTCTCTCCACGTAATCGAATAATTTAGGTTGGTAGAATTTCAAACGTTCGACCGTATTATAAGCACGGACGCCTAAGATAATAGCATCATATTTATCCAAATTACCAGCGATAATTTCTGCATCTTTTAATTCTGTTACCTTATAACCAATTTGCTCTAAACTGGTAGGGATTTCATCTCCAGCACCCATAATATAACCAATATTCTCGCCTCTTCTTTGAATGTCTAATCGAACAACTTTTGATTCTTCTGGCTGAAAAATCGTTTGTGTTGGAATATGATCGTATTCAATAAAAGTAGCGCCTTTGGTATAACTTGATCCATCCGCTAAAGTAACGATGGGGGAAATCAAGCCTTCTTCCTGAGTTGTTGGTGGAAAGAGTTTAAACGTGACCAATTGTTCTTCTCCTTTAATGCCTAAATTCACGTCAATAAATTCTGGTTCAATTTTCCAACCTTGAGGTCGAGCTAGAGTAACTTTTCCAGTAATTTTTTCTTTACTAGATTTGACTAAAACGCTAACCATTTTTGGTGCATCGTTCGCAAACACATAAACTTTCTCTTGGATATTAGCAAAAACAGGTGGCGTTACTTCAAAAGGTCGATAAACTTCTGCTTTGACAGGGTCTGCTTTTTTATGCACGACCTCTTTAAAAATAGCAATGGGTTCGCCTTCTACCACAAAATTCAATTGGACTTTAATTGGTCGAGGTGTTTCTGGTAAACCTCTTAAAGCTTGGTCCTCTACCGTGTACATCCCCAATTCCGATTTTTTATTTAACCAATAAGGATTGGTCATGGCAATATCAGCAGGAATTGCTAAATTATCTTTAGCTTTAAAAGTGATGTTATTCGCTAACACTTTATTTAAAACAGAATCTTTATTAATTGGATGAATGGTATAAGATTGTAAAGTCGCTTTCGCATCAGAACGATTAACTACTTCTATATCCAGGCCAACAGATTCGCCTGGTGTTGCTGAATAATCGGTTGCCAAAACTTCTACAAAAAGCCCCATACAAGCTTCGATAATGGTTTCTACTTCTGCTTGCTTGACATTTTTCCAATACCCATCAGGTAGTGCTTTGATTAATTTATAAGCTTGCATTAATGCAGGAACACTTGCCCCTGGATTGCTATAATCAAAATCATTTTCTACACCTGCTAAAATTTTTCCAATCGGTGCACCGCCTTTCACTCGATTCCAAGTTATATCAATGCCGTCAAAAATATCGTGCGCCGACTTAGGCATATCTCCTTTTAATAATTGTAAATACTCGATAGATTCTCCTCTACTTCCTGCACGTCCCATGCCTTGACATTGGTGCTGACTTCTACTTTCTGCTGCAATTTCAGAATTAGATTTTCCCTTAGTTGGATAATAAACGCCAACATCAACACTCACCATATCTGATTTATCTGCTTCCGCAAATTTTTCTCTACTTCCATAAAACCACCAGGAGGTATTAAAAAATAAGCGTTGTGGTTGCCAAGTATCGACCAGTTTTAATTGTTCTGGATAACTACTCTTTTTACCGGCCAAATCAAAAGCTTCATAACCAATTACGGCAGAAGCAGTATGATGACCATGCGTTTTTCCTGCTGATTTATGGTCAAAGCGATTGATAATTACATCTGGTTTCCATTTTCGAATCGCCCAAATGGCATCGGCTAAAACTTCTTTTTCATTCCAAATTTTTAGCGTCTCATCTGGATGTTTAGAATATCCAAAATCATTGGCTCGACTAAATAATTGATTGCCGCCATCAATTCTACGAGCAGCTAATAACTCCTGCGTTCTAATGACGCCCAATAATTCTCTAATTTCTGTCCCAATCAGATTTTGCCCACCATCTCCTCTAGTCAAAGATAAATAAGCTGTGTTGACTTTTAATTCATTTGCCATATAGGCAATCATACTGGTATTCTCATCATCAGGATGCGCTGCCACATATAATGCAGAACCCAAGACGTTTAACTTCTGGATTCCATCATGAATTTCACCAGACGTCCATCGTTTTGGTGCTTGTGCAAAAAGGCTAAACGTAAGGATAGAAAGGATAAATCCTACTGCCGTAATTTTTCTAAACATGGAAAATATTTTAAATGGTCAAGATAGACTTTGGTCGTTTTTAATATGGTCAAAGTCCTCTATTTAAACTCTCTTGAAAAAAGGAAAGTTACAAAAATAAATCAATCGGATAGGTTTCTGTATTGATTTCTATCAAACAGAAAAGAACTATCCTTTATAGGACAGTTCTTTTAGGGGAAAAGTTCTTTTGGGTTTGGTTTTAATCAATACCGCCACCCTTCCAAATCAACCCCCTCAGGCGCCCGCTTCCCAATCTCCTGAGCCCATTTAGAAATAAACATAGAGTGATACCGCAATCGAGAAATAGCATTCGGCTGCGTATGGTCGCCATTCCAGCAATGCTCTGCCAATTCGCCATAATCTACTTCGCCATCATAATAAGGTTCGGACGTACTTTCTAAAAAGTCTTCGGCTAAATAGACAGCATTATTGAGGTAATAATTATCCATATCGCCACAGTAAATATTAATTTTCCCTTTGAGTTTTGGACCAATTGTTTGCCAATCTCTTTTCATAATATAAGTCAAGTCATAATTTTCTTTCCAGTAATTGGCAATTGCTGGATTAATCTCGCCCGTTTTTTTATCCCAAATTCGTTTTGGATAACCATCTTCTCCGACGGGAGAAAAAACGGCTTCCCAAATATCCCATTGTTGTCCCGACCGACTCTTTGTACCTAAAACCAATTCTCTATAATTGGCATCTTGTAAGGTGGAACTGACTTGTCCTAAATAATTTCGGTGCATCGGGCGAGGCGTTTGTTTAAAATCACTTTCTAAAAAGTAAGCATTTTTATCTTTGTATAAATCGACCAAACAATACGCTCGAAAATCAATCGGGTCAGGACAAGCGGCATAACAGCCATTGTATTCATCGGGATATTTTACTTGTACGGCTAGGGCTTCCCAACCGCCCGTAGAACCACCATAAACAAATCTAGCCCAACCTTCGCCAATGCCTCGAAACTGTTTTTCAATATGTGGAATCAATTCATAAGTAATCGCATCTCCATAAGGGCCTAAATTTTCGGAATTCACCGCATAAGAATCATCATAATATTGGTTGGCATGTTGAATTTTGATGGCTAAGACTCTCGGGAATTTAGGACTTGTCCAGAGTTTATAAAAATCATGCGCTTCTTGCTGTTCCAATACATTATAACCATTCATCCCAAAGCGGGCGCTGAAAGTAGGTTTTAAATTAGGGTCGGGTGGCGTTTCGCTAAATCCACCAAAATCATAGGGGAAATGTCCGTGCATAATTGCCAACGGATACTTGACTTCTGGATGTTCCTCAAATCCTTCGGGTAATAAAACATGTGCGCCTAAGTACATATCTCGACCCCAAAATTTGGATAATAACTCACTTTTTATTTTGATATGCTTAATGTATTTACTGTCTTTTGGCGGCTCAATGGGTGCAATTTTTTGATCTAAGCTTATTTGAATCTTTGGATTTTGCTCCGCATCAATCATAATTTTTTGTGGGGTACTGTATAAGTTACCTGGCGCTCGATTCCATTTTTGCCCTTCTCCTCTATCCATCGGTAATTTGACGACATGCCCATCAGCCCGATTAAAAGTCTCGTATACATGTAATAAGGCTTGCACATAATATTCTCCTTTCGGAATATCGGTGATGCTTTTTAAGGGATACCCAAAAACAGCGGCATCAAAAGTAGCTGTATTTTTGCCACCAAAATTTTCCACATCTATGCCAAAAGCTAATTGGGAGTTTGGCCCATCTGCAATCTGAAAACGAGGTTCTGCATCATTGTTCTTGGAAATTAATAGTAATAATCGCCCGTCCAATGCTTGGTCGCTAAGCGAAGTGGGCAGCGTAATTTCAAAAGACAAATTATTTTTAGGTGCAATAGGAATGTTTTTGATGTTGGCACAAGAAAAAAAGCTGCAAACTAAAAATAGGAAAAATAGGGAATTGTGGTTGTTCATTATTATATAATTAGACGGCTAAATCAAATAGTCACGGGATAATAATTGATGGTCTAACTAAGAATAAGGGTGATAGATCTAAGGTTACAGGTATCTAAACAATTTTCAATTTTCAATTGAGTACTTACGTTAGACGGGTAGCCAGAATAAGGAGTAAATGACTAATTTTTTAAAGGAATGAAGAGATGGCTTTATTTACTCATTTCTTCATTCTTTCATTTACTCATTGAGCACTAAACACTCAACAACTTATCTTTCAAAGCAAAAGGTAAAGGAATTTTTCGTTTAGAATCAAAATCAAAAATAACAATGACCGACTCTCCATGTGCGGCAACGCCAACTTGTTCACTATGAATTAAGTGTTCCAAAACAATACTCGTTCTACCCAAAGATTTTACGCGAGTGCCGACGACAACTTTATCAGGAAAACTAATAGGTTTCACAAAATGGCAATTCATATAAGCGAGTACTGGGCCTATTTGAGTTTGAGGTCGTTCCTTAATTAATTCTTGAAAAATTTCAACCCTAGCATTTTCAAAATAGCGATAATAAACCGTGTTATTAACGTGACCATTGGCATCCATATCTCCCCATCTGACCGTACAATCTATTTGGAAAGGGTAATCTTCTAATTTCATATTGTTAAAACTAAGTAATGGTATCAGGTAACTGGTTTCGGGTAGCAGGCTAGATTTATTTTCGTCACACCTGCTACCCGAAACCAGTTACCTGTCACCTAAATTAAATATTCCCCATCTTATGTAAAATAGGCAATTGCCCACCATAAGCACGAGCTATATTTTCTTCGTTAAACACCGTTTCGGTATCTCCGTAAGCAATCATGCGTTGATTGAGTAAAATGACTTTATCAAAATATTTTTTGACGGTTGCTAAATCATGATGTACCACCAATAAGGTTTTTCCTTCTTGGGCTAAGCGTTTTAAAATTTGAATAATTTTGGCTTCTGTCGTCATATCCACACCGACAAATGGTTCATCTAAAAAATAAATATCTGATTCTTGGCATAAAGCCCTAGCAATAAAAACACGTTGTTGTTGCCCGCCTGACAATTCACCAATTTGACGATCTTTAAAAGCGGTCATTCCAACTTCCTCCAAAGCTTGCATGGCTATCTCGTTATCTTCTTTATTGAGTCGTTGAAATACTTTTTTATGTGGATAACGTCCCATCATAATAATATCAAAAACAGTAGCTGGAAATTGCCAATCTACGTCGTTTTTTTGTGGGACATAGACCACTTTTTTACGCATCTTTTCAATAGGCTTTCCTTCTACTTTCACCGTACCACTATCCACCTCTAATAAATCTAAAATCGCTTTAAATAAAGTTGATTTCCCAGCACCATTTGGACCAATGACACCATAAATTTTCCCTGCCTCAATTTCTAAATAGATATTGGTTAAAACCCTTTTTCGGTCAAAAGAAACGGATAAACCTTTTACGGATATTGCGGACATTTTTATATGAGGTTATGAGGTTATGAGGTTATGAGGTTATGAGGTTATGAGGTTGGGTGAATAGAATTTGCCTACTTCTTACACCTGAAAACCTTGTAACCTTGCTACCTCTAGACCTTTTCCCCCCTTTAATCAATATATTCTACTTTTCGCAAGAAACGAAATCCTACGCTTAATTCCACACTTACATTCACAATTCTTCTTTCAGAGACACTAATTGTTTGTCCAGGATCAAAAGGACTAGGTACGTTACCTAGAGGAGGTTGTCTATATTGGAAAGAAACATCAGGGTTGATTGTTAAATCGACGATAGCACCAATTAATTCTGTAAAAGGAAATTCTAAACCACCACCAACAGATACCCCATAATTAAACTTCCGTACAAAAGCATCAACAGGATAAGCAATACTTACCAATTGACCGCTTTGTAAATCTTCTAAGTTAGTATTTAAGGTATAATCGGCTCGAATACCAAAAGAATAGAATTTTTTGGCCGTCGCACCAAAATCTGATTTTTGCTTAGCGCCTAGCACAACCGATAAGTTTCTAAAGATAAATTCAGTAGTCGGTTGATTAAAGATTTGACCATTATTGATAAACCGTTGATTTCTAATCGCACTTCCTTTTAAATGCAAGCCAGCTTGACCATACAACGCAAAGGAATTGTCTTCAGGAACAGACTCAATGAACATACTCCCTTGATATTTTAGTAAAGGGTCTTGCTGCAAGCTTTCCCATTTCTGTATGCCTACTAATAAACCACCTTTAACCCCCCAAGCAAAAGTCTGAGCAGTCAAAGCAAAAACACTAAAAGATAAAGTCAATAAAAGAAGTAATCGTTTTGTCATAGGAACAAGGATTGAATTATTGAAGGAATGCCTGTCTACCGACAGGTAGAAAGGAAATGTTTCTTAGCAACTAGTGATGCAATTTATAAGTCTTTGACGATTTAATTTGTGTTGTTGCCATGTTTTATTCGTAACAAGGCAACATGGCAACAACGCAACACTAAGTACAAACAATATTAAACAACTTACCAACATTATTCAACTCGAAGTCGCGCTCCAATAGAAATAATCTTTGTATTTAAGTTATTTAATGCTTGTATAGCTTCAACAGTTGTGCCGTATTTTTTAGAAATACGCCATAAAGTTTCCCCTTTTATAACAGTATGGTATTTTCTGGTTTCAATAGTTGTTGGTTTATCAAGTATTGGTGTCGTTTCCTTTTCTATTGGAATTGTAATTTCTGGTTGAGTTGGTTGAGTAGTTGGTTTCTCTTTCGTAGGTGTTAAGACAGGAATTAACTCTTCTACTTTTTCTGGCTCAACTTCTTTTTCCTCTGCTACTTCATCAGTAACTTCTTCTTTTGTCTCTATTAAAACAGGTTTTGGTGGAGGAACTATCTTATCATTTCTTAATTTAGGCTTTTTTCTAGCCTTTCCTCTAATCGCAATAGCAGCTCCGATTGCGGGCTGCGTATTACTTGACATTTTATTTTTTCTGTATAATCTATCTAAACACAGTCCATAAGATTGGGCAATATCATACATGGTTTCTTCCGCTTTGACGATATGCGTTGTTTGTTTTCCTCTAAAATTTTTTCTTTTTTCTTGTATAAAAACTTTAGCATCTACCGCCAATGGTTCATTGGCTAATTGAATGGCTTCATTATATTTTAAAATTCGATTGATAGATGTTTTAGTTCTTTTGGCAATCATCGCAGGGGTTTCTCCTACTTTTGCAAAAGTCATTTTAGCATCATTAATATAAAAAATATCGGTTGGAATTTTCGGCTTATTTTTATTTTTAGCCACTTCACCACCAGAAGACATCTTATCGTATTCATATAATTTATATTCCTCAATAATTCGGATTAATTTCTTTTCATACGTTTTACTCGTCGCATAACCTGCTTTTTTTAAACCCTTTGCCCATTTTTTATAATCCGTCTTTTTTAATCTAAACAAGAAATCATACCGACTATTGTCTAATAAAAAATCAGAGTGAGCAGTGTAAGACCGTCTCACATTTTTATAACTTCTAAAGCAAGACTTAACCAATTTCCCTTTTTTATAATCATCATCTTTTCGATAATGCGTTTTGCCGCTCCATCTACTACCACATTTAATACCAAAATGATTATTGGCTTTTCTTGCCAACGTACTTCTACCCGCATTCGATTCTAGGATGCCTTGCGCCAATTTAATACTGGCTGGAACGCCTGACCGTTCCATCTCACCAATAGCAATATCCTGGTATTGGTCAATATAGGCTTCAATATTTTTATCTCCTGCAAGTAAACTTGTCCATGAAAAAAGGAGTAAACAAATAATATTTCTAATGATCATCATCTTATTTGATTTTAGCGACACAAAATAAACAATTTCTATTGTCGTTTTTCTAAATTTGTTCATTCTCTCAATTATTTTAAGTTATAAAAGCGTAAATGCTTCTATGCTTAAAGCAAACGCAAAAACTTTCTTAAAAATGTCTAAACTAGGTGTTAATACCTTATTAATGTTTTGCATATTGTTCTTTGCTTGCAAAGAAACAAACAAAACACCAGCGGAAACCTCAAAAGAACTAGAAAAAAACCTACCAGAAGTCGTTGAAGTAGCAAAACCGACGAGTATCGAAATATATGTCTGGGTGGATAAATTAAGACTTAGGGCAGAACCGACCACTCAAAGCGAAATGGTCGCTACCTTAAAAGAAGGAGATGCCCTAACATTTCTAAATGAGCGTTCCGACTTTACGGAAAAAATAAGTCTTCGAGGTACCTTATTTGATGAGCCTTGGTTGAAAATTTCCACTAAAAATGGCCAAGAAGGTTGGGTCTATGGAGGCGGTGTGAAATTTTATAAAATCGGAGTAGATGAAGCGCCAACCCCTTATGATGACTGTTTTAAATTACAGAAAGACCGTAAGATGACGCAAGCCAATAAATGCATCGACCGAACGCATTTTAGAGAACTTAAAAAAGAAAGTTCACTCGTAACAGAATCTAGTAGTGGCATTACTTTTCAATTATTAAGCGGTGATAAATTTACCTTAAATAATATTGGTGCGGATTCTATTTATCAATACCGGTATTATCTAAAAGAAATGGCCTCTTTTGTCGTACATGGCAGATATGGCATTCAAGAAGGGTATTTGCTAATCAATGATAAAACTGGGCAAATCACTCGAACTAAAGGTTATCCAAAAGCGGGAATAGATGGCGAATATATAGCTTGTTTAAATCCAGATTGGGGCGATAAAGGAAATTTTAGAGGGATTCAATTATTTGGGTATGTAGGAAATGAATTAGTTGTTGTTTTAGAAGAAGCGTTGGATGAATATCGACCTGTATTGCCTAAATGGGTGGATGAAAAAACACTACAATTTACCCTTTTGGAAGTAGCGGATAAACGAAATAGAAAGTCTAGATATGGACAATTGATTCAGAATGAGCAAGGGGAATGGGAATTAGAGTTGTAAAGAAGAGAAATCCGCTGTCCTTTAATTATCCGTTGTCGGAATGTTTATACAATGGATAATTAAAGGACAACGGATGAATGAGTTAGTTAGCATTATAAGTACAGGTCTACTCAAATTTTAACCGAATAAAAAATTAGGTATAGCTATTTATACTATCTCGCCTTAGAATAAAGCTACAAAACACACGAATAGTACTAAATAAAAGGAAATGCTAAAGATTTGGCATTAAATTACTGGTAGTAATACAATTAAGGGAAGATAATCCGTTTTTAAATTATACAAACCACAAAACGGCAACTTCCAACTTTAGAACCCCACTTAGAAAAATTGAAAATGTAAAATTATAAATTCAAAATCTAAAAGTACTGATAATCAGCAAATCAAAATTCTAGATTTATCCATTTATTTTTCGGTTTTTCTTATTAGTATTCATTGACCAGTAAATCAATTGGATGAAGGTATTCTATTCACTCTTTCTATATTTATTTTTGTCGGTGTCCTTAAATGGTCAGCAAGAACCGGCAAAGGAAATGGCCAATATCGTTCCCAATCCAGGTTTTGAGCGATATTCGGGGATTCCACTAGGTTGGTTCTATAAAGGCAAGCATTTTACGGATGTCATGAAATATTGGAATGCGCCGACAGGCGCTTCTCCTGATATTTTTGGACCGAAAGTACGTATTCCCAAACATTGGGCAGAAAAAGGCTTTGGCAAACAGCCTCCTCGAAGTGGCAATTCCATGGTCGGTTTAACAATTTATGGTTGTGAAGATGGCAAACCACATTGCAGAGAGTATATCCAAATCCAGTTAAAAGAACCGCTAGTTGTTGGGCAAAACTACTATTTTGAATTTTGGGCCAATCGTTTACCTCGGTCTTTAAAAGTCAATAATCTAGGCGGCCACTTTTCTATTGAAGAGATGAATGCGATTACAGATGAATTGATTGAAAGAACACCACAAGTCAATGCGACCGAAGTTATTAATACGCCAAGAAGTGGTTGGGTACGTATTGCAGGAAGATTTCAAGCAACAGATGAATTTAATTACTTAACCATTGGTAATTTCTTTACGGACGAAGCGACTAAAATGGAAACGCATAGCCGAGACCCGCTGACTTATGCCTATTATTATATTGATGATGTTTTATTAAAAAAGGAAGACCCTATTTTAAATGTCCCCATCAAGGAAGATGATTTGACCAAAATTCCTTTAGAAGAAGGAAAGATAGTCACCTTAAAAAATATCTTTTTTGAAACTGATAAATACGAATTATTACCTCGTTCTTATATTGAATTAAACAAACTACTAAAATTAATGCGAGATAATCGCAATATGATCATCGAAATGAGAGGGCATACCGATATTAGAGGTAAAGCAACTTATAATAAATACTTGTCTCGAAAACGAGCGAAGGCAGTTGTTCTCTTTTTAATTAATAATGGCATCAATCCTGCCCGTATGCAATACAAAGGTTTTGGTAGTGAATTGCCTATAGCGGAAAATAGTACGGATGATGGCATGCAATTAAATCGTCGGGTGGAGTTTAAGATTTTAAGTAATGATTTGAATTAGGAAACTCAATAAAAATAACATAGCTCTCTGAGCTGTGAGCGTAGCGCAGATATTTTTATAACATGGATGAGGGCATCGCCAATAAAAGCAAATGACTATCCGTTGGACTTCATTCATCCGTTGATAGTAGGATTTCCCAATGAATGAATGAATGAATGAATGAAGTCCAACGGATTTTTCATTTATTTCACTAATTTTTTTATCGCCTTCTCCGCCTTCCCAAATTTAAACCCCTTCCAAACCTGCTTCATCTTGCCTTGAATCTCTTCATTACAAAGATTTCCCAAACTCCCTTCATGTGTATGTTGAACATTTAAGTCAGGCGTGAAATTACCACTATCAATATCTTTTCCGACAATTTTATAAGCATCTCTAAAAGGCACACCGCTTAAAACTAAATTATTCACCGCTTCTACACTAAATAAATATTTATACTTCTCATCCGCAACAATCCCTTCTTTGATGGACATATTTTGTAGCATATAAGTCGCTATCTCCAAACAGCTTTTTAAATCCTGAATCGCAGGAAATAAGGATTCTTTTAATAGTTGAAAATCTCGATGATAACCAGCAGGTAAATTATTAATGGTCATACTTATTTCTGTCGGTAAGCTTTGCAGTTTATTACATTTCGCTCGAATCAATTCAAAAACATCAGGATTCTTTTTATGTGGCATAATGCTCGACCCTGTGGTAAGTTCGTCTGGAAAACTAATAAAACTATAATTTTGATTACAATACATACAAGCATCCATCGAAAATTTACCTAAAGTACTAGCGATTGCCGCCAAAGCAAAACTCAAAAATAATTCTGATTTCCCTCTACCCATTTGGGCATGCACCACATTATAATTTAAGTTATCAAAACCTAATAATTCAGTCGTCATGGTTCGATTCAAGGGAAAAGAAGAACCATAACCCGCTGCTGAACCCAATGGGTTTTGATTCACAATTTTATAGACCGATTGTAATAAAGTCATGTCATCCACTAAAGACTCTGCATAAGCGCCAAACCATAAACCAAAAGAAGAAACCATAGCCACTTGTAAGTGCGTATAGCCAGGCATTAAAGTTGCCTTATGTTTATCACTTAATTCAAGATAAGTCTCAAATAAATCCTTGGTGGTCTCTGCTAAGTCCTTAATTTCTGCTCTAAAAAATAAACGTAAATCCACCAACACTTGGTCATTTCGAGATCGGCCGCTATGAATTTTTTTACCAATATCGCCTAGTGCTTTGGTCAATAATAATTCGACTTGGGAATGTACATCTTCGATACCGTCTTCAATGACAAAGTCACCTTTAGTCGCTTTTTTATAGAGCTTTTTTAGTTCAACTTGCAATTGATTCAATTCGTCTTTTTCTAACAAATTGATACTTTCCAGCATTTCAATATGCGCTAACGAACCGAGTATATCATATTCTGCCAACCACAAATCTAATTCTCGGTCTTTGCCAACCGTAAAATTTTCTATTTGCTGATTGATTTGGATGTCTTTTTGCCAAAGTTTCATATCGTTGAGGTTGGTGATTTTTATAAAGGATTAGCCGAAGGTTTCGTTGATTTTTAGGTTTTAATTAAAACTTCGGACAGACTTTATTTTTATTTGTAAATTTTACAAAGCGGAGCAAAAGTAGATCGTACTAGGTTAAGAAAAAAGGCAACCTTGATAAAGAACTTCCTTCTTTCATATAATTATACCTTTTTGATTCCGAATCACTTGAAAATAATAACTTGAACCAGAATTAAATCATTCCGTACACTTAGAAGAAAAGATTTTTGTGGACTTGGCTTCATATTTGATTTAATTATAATATAAAAAATTGTTTTGTTGGTTTCTCACCATAAAAATCGCATGCTTAGCAAAAATGTTATATTTTTAACCATGAGAAACGGAAGAAAGTACTACCCCCTCTTTATCCGTCAACGAAACTACTAATTGAGCAACCAAAGATTGACGATTTTGAATAAACATTATTCTACATTAATTTTATTATTTTTAGTAGCTTGGACAAGTCTCCTAGCTCAACAACAGCGCCTACCTAAGGAAAAAATTCCTGTAGAAATTGAATTTTCTGACCAAGGTGGATATTATGAAGAAGAAGTCATTCTGGAATTGCGTTCTCCTGGAGCGGATATTTATTACACGACAGATGGTTCTTTACCCACTAAGAAAACCATAAAATACGAGTTTCCACTTGTTATCTCTGAAACGACGGTTATTCGAGCAAGAGCCTTCAAGAACAAAAAGAAGAGTGATATCTATGGGCATACTTATTTTTTAGAAGAACCAATCAATAGTTTTCCAACAGTTTCGTTAAGTGTTTCTCCTTGGGTTTTATTTGATCCAGAAGTTGGTATTTTTATGAATGGTCCTGATGCCATTGATTCTATTTGGCGTAAGCCAGGAGCTAATTTTTGGAGTCGTTCGGAAAAAATCATCAATACTGAAATATATGAAGCAGATGGTAAATGTGTTTTCCGAAACACAACTGGTTTTCGATTATTTGGTGGTATGAGTCGTTTATTTCCGCAAAAGTCGATGGTATTGGTTAGTAGGGACGAATACGGGGAAAAGCGAATTAAGCACAAGATTTTTGGTAAAAAACAACCTGCTAAATATAAATTTTTGGTCTTAAGAAATTCTGGAAGTGATTGGGGGAAATCGCATTTTAGAGATGCCTTCATGACCGACTTAGTGAAGCATTGGGATATGGAAATACAAGCAGACCGACCTGCACACGTTTATATTAACGGAAAATATTGGGGTATTTATCACATCAGAGAAAAAGTTAACCGTTATTTTTTAGAATCTCATTGGGGCAATCATAAAGATAGTTTAGATTTAATCGAACATAAGTTATCTCGAAAAAGAGGTAGTAAAAAGCATTATCAACGGATGCTTGATTTTTTAGAGGATAATGATTTGAGTCGAGCAGAAAACTATGCTTATATCCAAACACAAATGGATGTAGATAATTTTATGAATTATAAAGTGGCTCAAATTTTTTATGATAATGTAGATGCAGGTGGCAATATTAAGTATTGGCGACCACAAACCGAGGATGGTCGTTGGCGCTGGATTTTATATGATACAGATTGGGGATTTGGGCTACATAGCAAGACTGCTTATAAACATAATAGTCTAGATTTTCATACCGAACCAGAAGGCCCTAACTGGCCTAACCCGCCTTGGAGTACCTTCATTCTTAGAAAATTATTAGATAATCCCGAATTTAAGCAAGAATTTATCAATCGCTTTGCTGATCAGATGAATTATTCTTTTCACCCGCAAAGAGTATTAACGTATATTGAAAAACATTACCGCCAGATAAAACCAGAAATGCCCAAACATCTTAAACGTTGGCGATTAAGTCAACGAAAATGGGAGGAACAAGTGCAAATTATGCGGACTTTTGCAAAAGAACGACCACATCACATGCGTATGCACTTAATGGAAAAATTCAATACGGGCAAAGCTGTAAAACTGAACCTCGTTTGTACAGAAGGAGGCACGATTAGATTAAATCATAATCTAGAAGTTAAGTCAAATAAAAATTTTAGTGGTATCTATTTTGAACGGGTGCCTATTCATATCGAAGCAGACCCTAAACTAGGCTATCAATTTTCTCATTGGGAAGGTATTAATGTAGATAAAGGAACAAGAGAATTAACAATGGCTTTATTGGAGGAGGTGTCAAGTCTAAGGGCTGTTTTTAAGAAGATAACTAACCCAATTGCTGGACAAATTATGTTCAATGAAATTAGTTGTAATAATAAACAAACAGGGGATTGGGTAGAAATTTATAATCATTCAGATAAAAATGTCAATTTAAAAGATTGGATTATTGCGGACAATAAACATAGTTATCACTTACCCGCAACTATACTAGCATCAAAAGATTATGTAACGATTTGTCAGGACTCGATTAAGTTTGCAAAGCACTTTCCTACAACTACCAATTTTTATGGTAATTTAGGTTTTGGGCTTAGTAAAAGAAAGGAAAAACTGAGCCTCTATGATAATAAAGGGGCTTCTGTGGATAAATTTTATTATGACTTAGTGCCTAGAGATTCCGCCTTTACCCTCAATTTATTATTGCCTAATTTGAACAATGGAGACATTGAAAATTGGGAAGCATTAGTAGGAACAGGTTCGCCTAATCGACCGAATAAATATTATTTAGAAAGTCGAATTCAAGCAGAACAGGAAGTCTGGATGCGCGTTGGTGCTGCTGGTGGTGTATTGCTATTATTGTCTTTTATGCTATGGATGAAAAGGCAACAAGATTATTTGGAACGGGCTCGAAAAAATTAGGGTTTTAATCCTGCATCTTTACCATCAATACAAAACCACCAATTAATAAACCTGCGATAATTCCCCAAAGCAACCAATTACTACCTGTTTCACCATCAGCTGTTAGTGCTTTCTCCCTACTACTTTCCCGACTTAAGGCGGCTACCATTACATCTGTATTATGCTTTAGCATATCAATATACGTAGGGGCAGGACTCTCTTCATCTCCAATAGAATCCGCATATAATTGACCACCAATTTCAATGTCATTGTCTTTAGCTAATTGCTTTAAGAGTTTAGGATTGATGGTACTTTCAATAAAAAGGGCAGGTACTTTATTACTTTTAATCACTTTATTCAAGCGGATAATATCAGAAGTCTGTGCTTCCGCATCGGTTGAAGTACCCAAAATTGCTTCTAGTTGAATGCCATACGCTCTACCATAATATTGAAACGCATCATGAGAGGTAATCAAGACCCGTTTTTGCGCAGGAATTTTCTGAATTTCTGTTTTAATATATTTATCTAAATCTTCTAGTTGTGTTTTATAAACGCCATAATTAAAAGCATAAATATCTGCATTGTCAGGATCTAATTCAGAAAGTGCATCTTTGATATTTTTGATATAGGTCAAGCCCAAACTTGCATCCATCCAAGCATGCGGATCTGCTGAATTTTCATACTCTATACTTTGAATGGGTTGAATGCCTTCGGTTACTCGAATGGTTTTAGCCTTTGTTCCTGAATTTTCAATTAATTCATTTAACCAACCCTCAAAGGTTAACCCATTTTTGATAATCAAGTCCGCTCGATTGACCATTTGTGCATCTCTAGGCGTTGGTTCGTGCAAATGTGGATCGCCGCCAATCGGTACAATGCATTCTACGTTGACCATCCCGCCAGCAATATTTTTTGCCATATCCGCCATCATCGAAGCGGTAGCTACTACGGTCTTTTTTTCTTGTGCAAAAAGAGAAAGAGTGAATAAACTAATGATTAAAAAAAGTCCTATTTTTTTCATAAAATAAAATTTAAACGGAAGCTAAAAAGTTAGTAGATTGTAAAATAAGTTGTTCAATTAAACCCGATAAAGCTTTGTAAATGCTTGGACACCCATTCATAACTATTTAAAGTGTTTTGACATATAAATTCTGACAAACTTTATTGGTTAAAACCTGTTCTTGTTGGTCGTTTAACAAAATTCGATTAGAACCATCGTATTCTACCCTTTCCAATATTTGTACTTTAGAACCCAGTACTAACTTTAATTTATTTAAGTATTGTAAAAAAGAAGGAGAATCATCCAAAACACCTACGACAACTGCTGCTTGATTTTCGGCTAGATCCGTTAATAAAATCTGCTTCCTAAACGTAAAGTTACCATCCGCATCAGGAATCGGATCCCCATGTGGGTCAAATTTAGGGCGACCTAAAAATTCATCCAAACGGTCAATTAATTTTTCGGCTTTAATATGTTCTAATTCTTCGGCAATCTCATGCACTTCATCCCAAGAAAAATTAAGTTTTTCTACTAGGAATGTTTCCCACAAGCGATGCTTTCTAATTAAATTAGTCGCTAATTTTTTACCTGCTTCTGTTAATCGAACGCCTTTATGCTTTTGATGATTAACAAGTGGAATCTCTTTTCCAGATAATCGGATGATCATGGCAGTAACTGACGCCGCTTTCGTTTGCATTATTTTAGCAATAGCATTAGTAGAAGCTCGCTTACCCGTTTCTTCACATAAGTTAAAAATAGCTTTTAGATGATTTTCCTCTGCTTTAGAGATAGGATTCATTATCTTGGGTTTTAATTAGAACCAATCTATTTTGGTTTCTTTTTGTAAAAATACTATTTTTAGCCTAATCTAAAAAATATTTTTGATTCAACTTAAATTTTAATATGCTAATTAAGACAAGAGGTATTATTTTTAAAGCCATTAAATATTCGGAGACGAGTTTGATAATGGATATTTATACCGAAGAAAAAGGACTACAGAAGTATATTATTAGTGGAGTGAGAAATAAGCGATCAAAGGTAAAAACGGGTTTATTACAAGTTGCGACCTTAGTAGATATGGTGGCTTATTTTAGAGATACTAACTCGATGAATCGGATTAAAGAGATAAAAGCTGCACAAATTTATCAATCCATTCCATTTGATTTAATGAAAGGAACGATTAGTTTGTTTATGGTAGAATTAGCGCAGAAAACGATTAAAGAAGAGGAAAGTAATCCCGATTTATTTAATTTTTTATTTAGTCAATTTGCAGACCTAGATCAACTTGAAAAAATCGACCCAAATTTTCACCTTTATTTTATGCTAGATTTATCGGGTTATTTGGGTTTCTTCCCTGGAGGTAATTGGAGTGAGACAACGCCTTGGCTCAATATGAAGGATGGTAATTTTACCCAAGAAGAACCTTTGCACCAATACACTTTTGATAAAAACTTGAGCAAGCAGGTAGGTTTATTAATGAAAAAGGAAACCGTAAAATTGACACGACTAGAGCGGCAGAAAATCGTACAAAAACTCATTGACTACTATCGCATCCACATAGAGAGTTTCAGTGGTCTGAATACACATGAAATTTTAAAAGAGGTATTAGAAGGGTAAGTTGTGAGGAGATAAAAAGGAATGAGTTAAATGAGTTAATGAGGGCATAAACGGTATACCTCATTAACTCATTTAACTCATCACCTTATAAGCTCATTTCTAGAATTCCATTTGGAAATTAGCTCTATAAACAGAAATCCAAGTAATGATAAATAAGAAGAAAGCTAAAAAGATAAAGAATATAGTTCTTCCTTTTCCTCCTTCATTTTCGATATGATCTGACATCGTTTTTTAATTTTATAAGAAGTAAAAACCAGTATCACTTCTAGTATGATAAATAGAAATTTAATTTGGCTGCAAATATCCTAAAAAAAACCATGCCTAACAAATGGATGCTTTACTAGTCATTGAAAAAATTACAACTATATTGCAGACCTTTTTCATCAAAACGGTGTTCGACCATTATGGATACGCAATCAGCACAAATTTCGGAACGGCCTTCTCTACTTAGTTGGGGTATTCTTTTATTATTAAGCTTAGTTTGGGGCAGTTCTTATATTCTAATTAAAAAAAGTTTAGTTGCCTTTACTCCGCTACAAATTGGTTGCTTGCGATTAAGTATTTCTGCGATTGCTTTCTTACCTATTTTTTTATGGCATTTTAAGCAGATTGAATGGTCAAAGTTAAAATACTTGATAATTGTTGGTATTTGTGGAAGTGGTTTACCCGCTGTTTTGTTTCCATTGGCGCAAACAGAAATTAGTAGCTCTGTGGCAGGTACGCTAAGTTCATTGACGCCACTTTTTACTTTAATTATTGGCGCGTTATTTTTTAAAACGGCATCGGCATGGTCAAAATTAACAGGTATCCTAGTAGGGTTGATGGGAGCTATTTTCCTAATTGTATTCGGACAAGATGCAGGTATCAAAGGCAATTTATGGTATGGTCTTTTTATTCTTATTGGTTGTGTTTGTTATGCGATTAGTACAAATATCGTAAAAGAGCACTTACAAGAAATGAGTTCTTTCAAAATAAGTGCAATTGCTTTTTTTATGGTTGGTATTCCTTGTTTAGGTTATTTATTCACAACAGATATAGTGGAAATAATTCAGACACATGAATATGGTTGGAGGTCACTTGGCACCGTTACCGTATTAGCTTTAGGTGGTACGTTAATGGCAACTGTTTTATTTTTTAAATTGGTTCAATTGACCAACCCCTTATTTGCTTCTTTGGTTAGTTATTTGATTCCGATGATAGCGATGTTATTAGGTGCTTTTGATGGGGAGTCGATTACTATTTTGCACTTTGTTGGGATGGGTTTGATTTTGGTAGGCGTCTATTTAACAAAAGGGAAATAGGTTAAAAACCTTTCCTCACTTCAATTGTTAAACAAGGTCAAGAATAAAACAATTTAATTATTGTTAGGTAAGATTATTTAACCGAAATTTGTCCACCAGAAATAAACATAAAAAATTATTTATTGAGTATAAAACGAAGATAGACCATTTCAATAGTTTATCGGAATTGAAAAAGAGGATTTATTCTCAAAAAAGAATCAAAGTTTAATCATAATTTTTTGTGATTAATAATTAGATTAGGTCTCTATTCTCTTATCTCTACTCTCTATTCTAAAAAAAATAGCAATGAGCGATTATTCATTTATAGCAAATGCCCATCCTTCTTTTATTGATTCCATGTATCAACGCTATCAGGAAAATCCTGAATCTGTAGAAGAAGGCTGGCGAACTTTTTTTAAAGGGTTTGATTATTCAGAAGGTGCAGTTTCTAATGGGAATGGAGCAGCTAAATTAGCTGCTACCAACGGTACTTCCACTAGTGCCGGATTTAATGAAAAAGAATTCCAAGTTTTATCTTTAATTAAAGCTTATCGGAATAGAGGACATCTATTAGCTACAACCAATCCAATTCGACAAAGAAAAGATAGAAATCCGCAATTAGCTATAGCAGATTTTGGCTTGACAACAGCAGATTTAGGAACGGTATTTAATGCGGGAAAGGAAGCAGGGTTAGAAAATAAGACGCTGCAAGAAATTGTCACGCATTTAAATAGAATCTATTGTGGAAATATTGGTTTTGAATACCATCATATTCAAGACAGAGAAAAGCGTAGATGGATTCGAGCAAAAATTGAGCGACATCACCCCGATAGAAGTTATGATATTGGTATTGATAAAAAGAAGCGAATTTTAGAGAAGTTGAATGGTTCGGTGATGTTTGAAAAGTTTTTACATACGAAGTATGTGGGACAAAAGCGCTTTTCTTTAGAAGGTGGAGAATCAGCAATTGTTGCTTTAGATGGGGCGATTAGTAGAGCGGCGGAAGAAGGAGTAGAAGAAATCATTATAGGTATGGCTCATCGTGGTCGATTAAATGTGTTGGCCAATATCATGGGCAAGACTTACGAACATATCTTTAATGAATTTGAAGGAACAGCAGTTCCTGATTTAAGTTTTGGAGATGGGGATGTAAAATACCATTTGGGCTATTCTTCTATTGTAGAAACGATTTCTGGTAAGAAAGTACATCTAAAATTAGTTCCAAATCCATCTCACTTAGAATCTGTTAATACAGTAGTGGAAGGTTTTTCTAGAGCTAAAGCAGATGTTTTATACGGAAGTGATTACGATAAAATTTTACCAATTCTAATTCATGGAGATGCTGCCGTTGCAGGACAAGGAATTGTTTTTGAAACGGTACAAATGAGTCAATTAGAAGGGTATTATACAGGAGGAACGATTCATTTTGTAATCAATAACCAAGTAGGTTTTACGACCAGTTACGAAGAAGCTCGATCTTCTACCTATTGTACTGCCGCTGCAAGTGTAGTGCAAGCACCTGTTTTTCATGTCAATGGAGATGATCCAGAAGCGGTGTTGTTTGCAATGGAGTTTGCCTTAGAATACCGCCAGAAGTTTAATAATGATGTGTTTATCGATATGGTTTGTTACCGTCGGCATGGGCATAATGAGGGCGATGACCCGAAGTTTACGCAGCCAGAAATGTATGACATCATCAATAAGCATAAAAACCCAAGAGAACTTTATTCTCAGCAATTAATTGAGAAAGGAGAGGTAGAAAAACAAATGGCAGAAGGGTTAGAAGAAAATTTTTGGTCTGACTTGCAAGATAGATTAGATTTGGTCAAGGAAAAATCATTGCCTTATACTTATCAAGAACCAGAACAAGCTTGGAGGAAATTAATCAAAACAAAAAATCCTAAAGATTTCATTAAATCGCCTAAGACGGGTGTTGCTAAAGAAATGGTAGATAAAGTCACGAATCATTTAATGACTTTACCAAAAGATTTTACGCCATTGAGTAAGGTGAATCGACTTTTGAAAGGCAAGCAAAAATTAATTGATACAGGAAATATAGATTGGGCTTTTGCAGAATTAATTGCTTATGGTTCTATTTTATTAGAAGGAAAAGATGTAAGAATGAGTGGACAAGATGTGAGAAGAGGCACATTCTCTCACCGTCACGCTTATTTTAATGATAGCAAAACATTTAAGCCACTAAATCGATTGGAGGGCATGGAAGATGACCAAGGTCGATTTATGATTTATAATTCTTTCTTATCAGAGTTTGGCGTATTGGGTTTTGAATATGGTTATTCCTTAGCTAATCCTAATACGTTGGTACTTTGGGAAGCACAATTTGGTGATTTCTATAATGGAGCGCAAACAATAGTTGATCAATACATTGCTGCGGGAGAAAGTAAATGGGGTAGAATGAGTGGTTTGGTCATGCTATTGCCACACGGTTATGAAGGTCAAGGCCCAGAACATTCGAGTGCTAGACCAGAACGGTTTTTACAAGCCTGTGCAGAATTTAATATGACCGTTGCCAATGTAACGACACCAGCTAATTTCTTTCACTTACTACGTCGCCAATTAGAGCGACCTTTTAGAAAGCCTTTAGTTGTGATGTCGCCTAAATCGCTACTAAGACATCCACTTTGTGTATCTGATGCGAAAGACATAGAAACAGGTACTAACTTCCAAGAGTTATTAGATGATCCAGCTATTAAGACCGCAAAAATGGCTAAGCAAGTAACGCGTGTTTTATATTGTTCAGGTAAAGTCTATTATGACTTATTACAAAAGAAACAGGCGGATAAAAGAGATGATGTTGCTATCGTCAGATTGGAACAATTATACCCTTTCCCATTAACGCAAATGGAAAAGATGAAAAAGAAATATAAAGGCGCAGAAGCATTTTGGGTTCAAGAAGAATCTTCTAATATGGGCGCTTGGCAATTCTTTTTAGCCTTCTATCAAGATTTCAATATTAAATTGATTTCTAGAAAATCTAGTGCTTCTCCTGCAAGTGGGTTTAAGAAAGTCTCTGACCAACAGCAGAAAGATTTGGTGGCAAAAGCTTTTAAATAAAGCTAGTATAAATTAAAAAAGCCCTTGGTATAATTATACCAAGGGCTTTTTTAATTATTTGAAGCATACTTGTAGATTATAGCGTCAGCCAGAAATTATTAATTCCCTCACCTTGCACAATTTGTAGCCTATCCAAATTTAATAATTCCAACAATCCTAAAAAAGTAACAATGGCATGTACCCTATTTTCGCATTCGCCAAAAATACTTTTAAAACCCGTCTTAACGCCTGCTTTAATTTTGGATAAAATGAATTGCTGTTGCCCTTGAATGGTATAATTGTAATCGACTACGGTATGAATTTTTTTCTTGCGATTCTCGTCCTCGAATCGCTCTATCACTTTTTCAAAGGTCTTTAAAATTTTAAAAAGCGATAAAGATTCTAATTCTACATCGACTAGGGCTTTATTGGCAATGACTTTTAATTCTCTAGAAATATTACCTCTATCTTCTTGTTTAGATCGAGTTTCTTCCATTTTTCTCATCTCGTCCAACACAGATTTATAGCGTTTGTATTCTAATAATCGTTGAACTAATTCTTCTCTTGGGTCAATTTCATTCCCTTCTTCATCTATAGGCTTTCTAGGGATTAAAATTTTAGCTTTAATTCGCATTAAGGTGGCCGCTACCAATATAAATTCGCTTGCCAAATCAATATTCAAAGCTTCCATTTGTCGAATATATGCCAAAAAATCATTGGTAATCTTGGAGATGGGAATATTATAAATATCCAATTCATCTCTTTCGATGAAGAAAAGCAGAAGGTCAAATGGCCCTTCAAATTGGTCAAGCTTAATTGTATAGGTTGTCGCTGCTGCCATTAAGTAGTTTTCTTGTCAGCGATGTAAAAGACCTCCAAATTTTCAAAAAACTTGGAGGTCTAAACACCATCTAGCTAAGTAATTTTTTTACAATTCCAGAAATGGTCTTTCCATCTGCTTTACCTCCTAATTGCTTAGAAGCCATGCCCATAATCTTGCCCATATCCTTCATAGATGTGGCACCAGTTTTAGCAATAATAGCTTGCAATACGCCAGTTAATTCGGCTTCGCCCATTTGTTGAGGTAAGTATCTTTCAATGACCTCCACTTCCTCTTTTTCAGTGGCGGCTAATTCTGGTCTATTTTGTGTTTCATAAATACTAATAGAATCTTTTCGTTGCTTAATCATTTTTTGTAGCATCTTGATTTCTGCTGCTTCATCTATTTCTTTACCACTACCATCGGTTTTAGCTAATATAATTTGCGATTTAATCGCCCGAATACCTCTTAAAGCAACTTTATCTTTTGCTTTCATAGCCGCTTTCAAGTCTGTTACAATTTTCGCTTCTAAACTCATGTCAAATGTAATTTTTAATTTTTACAAAGTTAATGAAAATGATTGATTGCCGAATGTATTTAACTGTCTAATTCTTTCCTATGTGCTTCCACCCATTTAGTCACTTCAATAAAATCTTCCAATGATAATTGTTCAGGACGTTGGGTGAAAAAAGGATTTCCTAAGAAGTCAGGGTCTTTTGAAAACGCTTTCATCGTATTGCGCAACATTTTTCGACGCTGACTAAAAGTAGATTTAACAATGGTTTTAAATAATACAGGATTACATCCCAGTTCAAAACCATCTCGACGTGTCAATCGGATTACCGCAGATTGAACCTTTGGTGGTGGATTAAAGTTCCTTTTATCCACATCAAATAATAATTCCCCACTATAATGTGCTTGTATGAGTACACTAATCACGCCATAAGTTTTACTCCCTGGTGGCGCAACGACTCTATCAGCGACTTCCTTCTGGAACATGCCCACCATTTCTGGAATTTGGGCTTTATAATCCAGCATTTTAAATAAAATCTGACTGGAAATATTATAAGGAAAGTTGCCAATTAAACCAAAAGATTCTTTTTTAAAGAAAACATCCAACGGCAATTTCAAAAAATCTTCTTGTATAATTTGTCCTGCTAATTCAGGATAATGCTTCTTCAAATGAAAGACCATATCTCTATCCGCTTCCACGACGACCAATTCAAAATCTTGTGGTATCAAATATTTAGTCAACATCCCTTGACCAGGCCCAACTTCCAATACTTTTTTGTAAGTATTCGTCAATTGCAAACTATTCGCAATTCTTTCTGAAAGGTCTTCATTTGTTAAAAAATGTTGACCATAAGATTTTTTAGCTCTCAATCGTTCAATTTATTTGGCGTAGGGTTTATAGGATTAAGGAGTATGTTTACCCGCTACCCATTGTTTTATACCCTTAGCTAAAATTAGATAAATAACTGTTTACCAGAAACAAATCATTAAAATTTCCTTTAAACAACAAGGCAAAGATACGAATATACTAGCTTTCCCTTTTTTAAAAATAAGCGACTACTTAAACTAGACACAAAATGAGCTTTAGCATCCATAGAATTGAATCTCCAAAACCAACCGATAATCTATTAATTCTTGCCAATTCAAGGGATTTACTTTGGGCGAAAAAATACCTGACAACTACAGAACAAGCTTATTTAACCCACGCTGCGGAACAAGCGATTAACTATGTCTTTTTTCCAAAAGGAACGCAAGGTATTTTAGTTCATTTTGTTGAATTAAGAGGCAATGTGATTGACCAAAAAGAAGCCAATCGACGAGCAGGAAATGAAATCATCTCCGCAGTAACGCATTACAGAATTGATGTCTTAACCATTTTAAATAAAAGCGGTCAAAATCACTTAACAGAATATGTTGAAGGCATGGTTTTGGGAGGGTATCAATTCACTAAATATTTAAGTGGAAAGGACGATACATTTAGAGGTGCTAAAACGATTAACTTACTGGCGAGAGAAATAGCGCCACTCGCTTTAGAACAATTAGAAGCAGTTTTATGCGCTACTTACAAAGCAAGAGATTTGGTGAATGAGCCACAATCCTACTTAACCGCCGTAAAGCTAGGAGAAGAAATAGAAGCCTTGGGCAAAGCTTATGGATTTCAGGTAGAAACACTCGATAAAGCTAAAATCCAAGCCTTAAAAATGGGTGGTCTTTTAGCCGTGAATAAAGGCAGTTTTGCCCCACCAAGATTTTCTGTTTTAGAATGGAAACATCCAGAAGCAAAAAATGCGAAACCTGTTGTATTAGTTGGGAAAGGCGTTGTTTTTGATACGGGAGGCATTAATCTAAAACCGACGCAAGGTTCTTTGGATATGATGAAATGTGATATGGCAGGCGCAGCGACAGTTATTGGAGCGATGGTCGCCGTAGCTAAAGCGAAATTACCAATCCATTTAATTGCTTTAGTACCTGCTACGGATAATCGTTTGGGCAATGAGGCGTATTTACCTGGCGATGTGATTACTATGTATGATGGTACAACCGTAGAAGTTTTAAATACGGATGCAGAAGGTCGTTTGATATTAGCAGACGCACTGCATTATGCTAAAAAATATGATCCTGAATTAGTGTTAGATTTTGCGACACTGACAGGCGCAGCTGTTCGGTCACTAGGACAACATGCGATTTGTTATATGGGAACTGCGGATAAAAAGGTTAAAACTAACTTAGAGAATAGCGGTAATCAAGTTTATGAAAGATTGGTTGAGTTTCCACTTTGGAAAGAATATGGCAATGCATTAAAATCTAATATTGCTGATTTAAAAAATATTGGTGGCCCTACGGCTGGACAAATTACAGCAGGAAAATTTTTACAGCATTTTACAGATTATCCTTGGTTGCATTTTGATATTGCTGGACCTGCTTTTTTGCGAGCAGCGGATAGTTATAGAAATAAGGAAGGAACAGGGGTTGGCGTTCGATTGATTTTTGAATTTTTGCGAAAATACTAACGCATCGAGACAATTTTTACTCCTGAGGAAGTACCAATCCTATCTGCACCAGCCTTCATCATTAATAAAGCATCTTCGTTCGTTCGAATACCGCCAGATGCTTTTATTTTTATATCAAGGGGCAATAAGGAACGTAAATGTTTAATATCTTCTGGAGTTGTAATAGTGCCATTAAAACCAGTAGAAGTTTTGACAAAATCAACCCCAGAATGAATCGCCAATTCACAAACTTTTACAATCTCTTCTTCTTCTAATAAGCCCATTTCAATGATTAGTTTCATCTTTTTACCTCTTAGATGGCTAATCATTGTTGTACTCTCAATATCATTGCGTACGGTATTCCAATCATTATTTTTGATAGCGGCAATATTAACGACTACATCCAGTTCATCTGCACCATCATTACAAGCTCTTTTTATCTCCTCTACTTTTGCGCCAGTAGTACTATAGCCCATTGGGAAAGCAATAACGGTACATATTTTAGTTCGGGAATCTCCTAACAGCTTTTTTGCTTGAAAAATATAATAAGGGGGGATACAAACGGACTTAAACACATGCCTAATTGCTTCACTACAAAGCACTTTTATATCAGCAGTGGAACAATCCGCTCTTAAGTAAGTGTGATCTATAATGGTTGCAATATCAACCTGAGTTGTTGGAGAAGGCATCTTTGATTCGTTTTGGTGAAAATAGTCTCTTGAATCAGCAAGATATTAAATTGTGTATATATTTTAGAATAAAAAGATATTATTTTTTTCATTATGACAAAATCAAACAATTCTTTCATCAGACTTTTACTATAATACCTTTTTTAGGGTAATAAACTAAACCCATGTCGTTTCTCCATAAGCAACAGACTGGATATTTGTATTTTTTCCGAGATGATATTTGATAACTGGTTTGACAAAATTGGTGCATAAATAATGTTGATGCCCCATACGAGAGTGGTCAGCGTGACCATGGGTAATCAACGCTCTTTTAACGGGCAAACAAGGGTCTATATAAATATCAGCTAATGGGCAATAGATGCCTTTCGGCGTAAAAGTTAGTAGATTCAGGTTAGCTTTTTTAGATAAACAAACGGAAGAAATTCAAAGTAGTATATAGTCGTCCGTTCTAATTTCAATTACTAGTAAATTAGAACGGACAACTGGTAACAGTTTAAACCGCTGCGGTTACATAATCCTCTACATGTTGTTTAAATAATGCCATGATTTGCTTAGTGGTATCCCCAATAATGCCTTTATTAATTCGCCAAAAATCTACTTGTCGAATGGGCATTACAGTCTTAGTAGAACTGGTCATAAAACATTCCTTAGCGGCTCTCGCTTCCTTAAGTGATACAGGCCGAATTTCTACATTAAAGTGTTTATTCGCAATTCCCAAAACATGTTTACGGGTGATGCCTCGTAAGGCATCTCTGTCTGGCGTAATAATAGTTCCTGCCTCATTAACAATGAAAAAATTAGCGCGTGCAGATTCCGAAATAAACTCGCCATCGTGGTATAAAACATCAAAAGCTTCGGCTTCATCAATTTCTTTTTGCAGACTTATTGGTTTTAAATAATTAGTCGTCTTTGTATAAGGTGTTTCGCGAGTATATTGATACGCCATTAGTTTGACGCCCTTAGTGTAATAAGATGCAGGGTAAGTTGGTAATGTGCTAGCTACCATTACAAAATTTGGCGTCGTCGGTAAAAAACCGTCCAAAGAATACCCTCCAGTTAAAATTATTTTAATGCCACCAAATTCCAATTCATTGACCTTTGCCAAAGCAATAATCTTTTCTATTATTGCTTCTCTTGAGTAGGGTAATGATAAACCTAATTTTCCAGAAGAATTTTCAAGCCTATCCAAGTGGTCTTCTATAAAAACAGGTTGACCTTTGTAAATTCTAAAAAAATCAAAGACGCTATAGCCTCTTAAAAAGCCTAAATCTTTTACATTGATAACCGCTTTTTCAATCGGTACAATTTCTCCGTTAACATTATAATACTTAATCATAACAAAATCATTAATTATTAACCAATAATAGCACAACTAAAACTACTACCAGTTACTTATTTTTCTTTTTATAAATACCATCAAAAATCACTATCCAATTTTCGCCACTATCAGTGGATTGTTTCCAAAGTTGCCGAATATTGCTAGTCTCTTTATCAGGCGTATAACTCATTTCAAATAAAATAGTTTGTCCATTCCCTCCGATGGTTTGCCCTTTCATCTTCATCGCTCCTGATTCCCATTCTCCTTTAAAATGGTAAGTAGCGCCACTCACGTCTACCCAAATTTGATTCCAAGTAGTATCAATTGGACTAAAAGTGTTTAAACTTTTGCCTTTGAATCCAGTTGCGCCTGTCCAATTTTCTTGTACGACACAACCATTTAATATTCGTTCGATGGTATTATGCCCTACAATAGTATCTGCTTGTGTATGATACACTTCCCAATCCCCTAGCCAAAAGTCAAATTGAGCATGGTTAGTAGAATTACATGGATTTTGTGCCTGCAACAGCGTATACTGAAAACTCAAAAAACAAAAACAGAGCAATAAGTAATTTTTCATAGCACCAATTTTTAATCGAAAAACAAAGTTAATTAAATTCACCATTTTCTAACTTTTTAATGATTGAATAATTTTCAAATGGTGACTAAATTAAAACTGTCTCAACTTTTAAAAGTCAATCATGGTAAAATCTTGCCTTTTATCTTTCCAAAGTAATCTAAACTTTAGAAATTAATGACCGAAAACTATCTTTTCGTTTTAAAGCGTAACAAAATCTCTATTAAAGCAGGTGCTACTTTGTGTAAAAACGTAACTTTGCCCACGCTTTAAAAAGTTATTGGAGGTTATTAATAATTATTAGCAATTATTACCCCTTTAATAATTGCTTAGCAATGCTCAATTTGGTTTTAAAAAGTATCGGCGAATTCATTCGCCGCTGTAATTCTACAAATTATTTTACTGTTTAATACCATTCTATACAAAGACGAATGAACTCGACGGGTACAGATAATTTAATCGAGGTTCGATTTTTTAAGATTTTATCTTAAAATCAATATTTCACTGGTCTTTGACCACTATTTCTAATTAGATTTAGACCGAATCGACTTAAATTAAGTCGGCATAATGCTGTCAAAGACAGCAATGATATTGATTTGAAGTTGCAAACTTCAAATATCAAACACCAAAAATTTTATCTGTACCCGTCGAATGATTTCGCCAATACAAATTGAGTACTTCTAATAACAGGTAATCATAACCTTATATTCAATGGGCTTCAAAGAAGAAATAGAACGTAGAAAAACTTTTGGTATTATCTCTCACCCAGATGCTGGTAAAACCACCTTAACGGAAAAATTACTTTTATTCGGTGGTGCGATTCAATCTGCAGGAGCGGTCAAATCCAATAAAATCAAGAAAAGTGCAACTTCGGATTTTATGGATATTGAGCGCCAAAGAGGTATCTCGGTAGCGACTTCTGTGATGGCTTTTGATTATAGAGGTAAAAAAATCAATATCCTAGATACGCCTGGTCACCAAGATTTTCAAGAAGATACTTTCCGAACGTTGACAGCCGTGGATAGTGTGATTGTCGTAATTGACGTCGCAAAAGGCGTGGAAACACAAACCGAAAAATTGGTGAAGGTCTGCCGAATGCGAGATACCCCAATTATTGTGTTCATCAATAAAATGGATAGAGAAGGATTGGACGGGTTTGATTTATTGGATGAACTAGAAACAAAATTGGATTTATTGGTTCGTCCGCTAAGTTGGCCAGTTGGTATGGGTCGAGATTTTCAAGGAGTCTATAATTTATATGAAAGAAAATTGGTGTTGTTTAATCCGCATGGTAAACAAACAGGAGATGTTTTTGAAATCAACGATTTAACAAGTGACGAACTAGATAAACGAGTTGGGGAAAGAGCAGCCAATACACTTCGAGAGGAAGTGAAAATGATTGATGAGATTTACCCTGAATTTGAGAAAGAAGATTATTTGGAAGGGCTTTTATCCCCCGTCTTTTTTGGTAGTGCCATTAATAATTTTGGGGTTAAAGAATTGCTAGATTGTTTTGTAGACATTGCACCAACTCCTTTACCTAGAATCACAGAAGAAAGAAAAGTTGACCCAAATGAAGATAAATTTTCTGGTTTTGTCTTTAAGATTCATGCGAATATGGATCCAAAACACCGAGATAGAATTGCCTTCTTACGGGTTTGCTCAGGAACATTCCAGAGAAATACGAATTATCTGCATGTCCGACAAGAACGAAAGATGAAATTTTCCAATCCCACTAGTTTTATGGCAGCCAAAAAATCCATCGTGGAAAAGGCTTATCCTGGCGATGTAATTGGTTTATACGATTCAGGTAATTTTAAAATTGGCGATTCGCTGACGGAAGGCGAAAAACTACATTTTAAGGGCATCCCAAGTTTCTCACCTGAACAATTCCGTTATGTTGTTAATAAAGACCCTTTAAAATCCAAGCAACTAGCGAAAGGTTTAAGCCAATTAATGGATGAAGGCGTCGCACAATTATTCCACAGACCATTTAATAACAGAAAAATTATTGGTACAGTTGGTGCACTGCAATTTGATGTGATTCAATATCGCTTGAAGCATGAATATGGCGCTTCTTGTGCTTATGAACCTGTTAATATGCACAAAGCATGTTGGATAGAATGTGAAGATGAAACAAAACTCAGAGAATTTTTGAATCGTCGAAAAAGAGACATGGCGACAGATAAAGATGGCAATCATGTTTTTCTAGCAGAATCTGCTTGGACGTTGAAAATGGCACAGGATAATTTCCCAGAAGTAGTTTTTCATTTTACGAGTGAATTCTAGTCCTTACTAATTGAAGATGTATCTATTTGAATAAAAAATTGATACTTATCCGTGTTTTTTATCCATCTATGGCTTTTATTTTTAGACCATAGCTGAATAAAAGCCACGGATTTTTTAAGTTTAGGGCGAAAAGTAAATTATCTTTCATTCGCTCTTATAAAAATATAAATTATGTTGTCAAGATTATTGGTTTTATCCCTTTTTGCATTTTATTTGACTAGTTGTAGTATTAACGCAATAGGAGGCAAGGACGGCAAAAACGGTGCTACTTCCTTATTCAATGGTAAAGATTTAACAGGTTGGGAAATCTATGGTACCGAAAAATGGTATGTAGCAGATGGGAATTTAGTTTGTGAAAGTGGCCCAGATAAGGCTTATGGTTATTTAGCAACTGACAAAACATTCAAGAATTTTGACTTGACCTTAGAGTTTCAGCAAGAAGCTAATGGGAATAGCGGTGTGTTTTTCCGTTGTTCTATCGAAGGTACTAAAATAACAGGGTGGCAAGCAGAAGTTGCACCTCCGAATCATAGTACAGGTGGTATTTACGAATCGTATGGCAGAGGTTGGTTAATCAAACCTGATCCAGAAAAAGACAAAGCCTTGAAAATGGGGGAATGGAATACCATGCGGATTAAAGCGATGGGGGATGTTGTGACGACTTGGGTAAATGGACAAGAAATGATTACTTTGGAAGATGCTAAAATTGGTGCGGCGTCAGGGCAAATTGCTTTGCAAATTCACGACGGTGGTGGGATTAAAGTGAAATGGCGAAATATTCGGATGACGGAATTATAGTAGGCAGTTGGCAGTCAACAGTAGGCAGTTTATCGTTTGCAAACTGCCTACTGCTTACTGTCTACTGCAACTGATTCACCCCATTCTTTACCACATATTTCTTTCCCAATACTTCCTTATCAGAAGGCGCATTTAACTTATCCACGTAATACCATTCCACCATGGTTTCTGCTTCTGTCAAACTAAGGACAACATAACCATGATTCCTTAAATCGGTATATTTAAGATGCGGGTTTTTAGCACTCAAAACTTTTTCCGCTTGTAGTACTTCTTCTACGGCTGTTCGTTCATCCGAATTGGCAGAGGTAATACTAGGCGTTCCAATTTCAATTGCAATTGTACTTTTCCTATCTTCAGAAGGTACTTCAAAAGCCCAAGAAGAGTGGGTATCTCCAGCAGTAATAATAACGTTTTCAATTTTTTCATTGGCTAAAAACTGACTAATTTGATTTCTTTCATAAGGATAACCATCCCAAGCATCTAAATTTACGGGGCTGCCAAAACCTAGATCACTAATATCACAAGGTGAAAAAATTACTTGATTCCCTATTACTTTCCAAGTCGCATCAGAGGTTGTTAATTCATTTTTAAACCAAGCCAATTGTTCAGCGCCCAACATCGTTCTATCAGCCGCTTGAAATTCGGATTGACTCACACTATCTACAGGATAAGTTCGTCCAGCTAAACGTTCGTCTAGCATGATTAAATCAACGGTATTCCCAAATTTGACGGTTCTGTAAATGTCTTTAGTCGCATTATCTCTCACAGGTAACCATTCAAAATAAGCTTGTTTAGCGACTTCTTTTCTAGTCATAAAATCACCATCTTCTGGTTGGTGATTTTGTGCGCCTGCTTTATACACATTATTCGCTACTTCATGGTCATCCCATATCGTAATAAAGGGGTGCATTTGGTGGACTTTTTGAAAATCTTTATCCAAACGATATTGAGCATATCGAGTACGATAATCTGACAAGGAGGTGATTTCTCTGGCAGGTAGATGTTTTCTATCCAAAGATGAGTCGCCATAGCCACCAGGTTGATATTCATAAATATAATCGCCTAAATGTACCACCGCATTCAAATCATCCTTTTCGGCAATTCTGGCAAAGGCATTATAATAACCTGCTTCATAATTGCTACAACTTACAACTGCTAATTTAACAGGTGATTTATCATCGGCAGCGGTCGTCTTTGTTCGACCAATGATTGATTGACCATTTAAAGCTTCAAATTGATAATAATAGGTCGTATTTGCTGCCAAATCTTGCACATCTACTTTAACCGTATAATCTCTAGTTGCATTGGTCGTTATAGTACCAGATTTTATGGTATTCGACATGTTAGCGTTTGTCGAAATATTCCATTTTACTGGAATGTCACTAACATTATCAGGCGTAACCCGAGTCCAAATAATAACGCTTGATGTCAAAGGGTCGCCAGAGGCAACACCATGGTAAAAAGGCTTTTTTGCTTGGTCATAAAAAACGCTCGTACCATCGTCCGATAAAGGAATAAGGGGCTTTTGTTCTGCGCAAGCCATAAAAAAGGATAAAGCACAGAGTAAAAAAAATAATTTAGAATTCATGTTTATGCTTATTGATTGCTGAAAAGAGAATATAAGAAAGTATCGAAGGTAGCTATTTTATTTACAATATTGGGTTTGCAATCTTTACAAAATAGTTTTGAAACCATAGATCAATTAGAATAGAGATGAAAAATCGGATAACTGATTAACTCTTCGATTCTTATTGGATATAATTATTCGTTTTGACTACTAATTTCGTCTCTTTTCTCTACTCTCGATTCTCTCTTCTCAAAACTGTATGGTTTTGAACGAAATAGTTAATTTTACAATTTGAAAAAATAGATAAATGATTTTTAATAATTTCCAGATAACTAATAAAGGGTTCACTTTTGCGAAGTTCGCTTGTTTACTTTCAATTCTAATTATCTTTTCTGCTTGTAGAGATAATGGTCCAGGTTTTAATATGACCTACCAACGAGATTTTGAAATTCCTGCGGGTTTGGGCGTATTTGATACCCACGTATTTGAGTTAAATGGTATTCCTACCAATAAAGCCGCTTTTTTAAGTACAACTGGAGCGAATGAAAATGAGATTACTGCTATTTTACCTAAAGAAGCTGAATTATCCATTAATTTTGCGAATGTAGATTTTATTTTTGTGGGAGAAGTAGTCGTCGAAATTTTTACTAGAGAAGATAATAATGGCGTCGAAATATTTTATAGAGATGAAATTCCTTTAAATATAGGTAGAAGCATTACCTTGTTTCCTAGCTTACCCGAAATTAGTGAATATTTGACAGGAGACGAATTTAATATTCGAGTAGAACTAAGATTACGAGATATTTCCCCCCAATTTTTAGAAACTAGATTAGATTTCCAATTTTTTGCAAGATTAGAATAAACGATTGCGAGTTGCGGGTTTCGAGTTACCAGTTGTTCTAACTCGCAACCCGCAACCCGCAACTCGCAACCCGCGCACATGAAAATTTACTTTGCTTCCGATTTTCACTTAGGCATTGACGCTAACAAAACCAGTAAAGAAAGAGAACGGCAATTAGTTCGTTGGTTAGACCAAATAAAAGCAGATGCAACTGCCATCTACTTAGTAGGGGATTTATTTTTTTGGTTTGAATACAAACGAACTGTACCAAAAGGCTATGTTCGGTTTTTAGGAAAGTTAGCCGAATTAAGTGATGCAGGTATTCCGATTTACTTTTTTACAGGTAACCATGATATGTGGATGTTCGATTATTTTGAAGAAGAATTTGGCATTAAAACTTATAGAGAACCTATCCTAGAAGAGATCAACGGCAAAACTTTTTTTATAGGACATGGCGACGGAAAAGGCCCAGATGATTATGGCTATAAAATCTTAAAAAAGATTTTTGCCAGTCAGCTTTGTCAATGGTTATTCGCCCGATTGCATCCAAATTTTGGGCTTTGGTTAGCGACCACTTGGGTAGTAAAAAGCAAAGGGGAAAAGCCAGCAGCACCTCAATTTTATGGAATGGAAAACGAAAGGTTATATCAGTATGCTGTAAAAAAATCAGAAAAAATTAAGGCAGATTATTTCATTTTTGGTCATCGGCACTTACCTATCAATACGATATTGCCCAATGGAAAAAGTCGATATATTAATACTGGTGATTGGTTAGTTCATAATTCTTATGGCGTCTTTGATGGAGAGAAAATGAAGATTCATTTTTTTGAAAGTGAGCTGGAGGAGGTTTATAGTATTTAATTCAAATTACAAACTAGTAGTAAGGTTTCTTTAGGCTTTACTACTAGTTTACAAAAACCGTAGTTTATTTTGCGAATTCCAATTTACAGGAATGGCTACAGGTCTTGACACTACAGTAATAAAACCGTTACTTTTGTAGTGAGTTTTTCATCTTAAAAAGCAATTTACAGCAAACGAAACTATTTACCGTGGTAAACTGGCTTAAAAATAAGCTTTCTCCTTTTTTTAAAGAAATAGAACCCGACCCAATGAAGTATTTGATTGTAGGTTTAGGCAATATGGGCTATGATTATGATGGTACTAGACATAATATTGGCTTTGATGTAGTCGATTACCTAGCTAATGAATTTGAGCTTACTTATAAACATGTTACTTTAGGAGATATGGCCGAATTTAAATACAAAGGCAAAACCTTTGTTTTATTAAAGCCTTCTACTTTTATGAACCTAAGTGGTAAAGCTGTAAATTATTGGATGCAAAAGCATAAAGTACCACAAAGTAATGTGTTAATTATTTTGGACGACCTCAATCTACCCTTTACCAAACAGCGCATCAAAGGAAAAGGGAGTGATGGTGGTCATAATGGCTTAAAAGACATTAATCGAGTGCTAGGCAATCAGAATTACGCTCGACTCCGATTAGGAATTGGCAACGATTATCATAAAGGGCAGCAAGCTGATTTTGTGCTAGGGAAATGGTCGAAGGAAGAACTAGTAACTTTACCCAAGGTTATCAAAACGGCGGCGGAAACAACTAAAGCTTTTGCGACCATTGGTTTAAAGTTTACAATGGAAAAATTCAATAACAAGAACAATGCTGGTTCAGGGAGTGGTAATCAATTGAGTGATAAAGTAATCGCTCAAAAAGCAAATAAATCGATTTTTGCCTTCTTTAAATTAAAGCCAGCAAAAGTAGAATTGGCTAAATGGCAACGAAACGGTCAAGGTAAAGGAAGTGTTCATTTATTAAGTAAGTTGGGAAAAAAATTGCCTAAAAAAACCAAATATAGTCTCGGTACTTTAAGTGTGTTACTCAATGAACAAAGTGGGGAAATATTTGCCATTCATTCTAGTCAATATACTTCCTTAGTAAAACCAGATTTTGAAAAATTAAATCTTGATAATACTGATAGTCTTAGAGTAGGGCAGGCTTTGGATGGTAATATAGATATAACTTCTTTGGGGGAACAATGGATTTTGTTAGATAAAGTGGAGGAAGACCTGCAAGAACAAGTATTGATGAATGCTTATCAAGCAACGAAATAATGATTTGGACAATGAGAGTCAATTTAATACACAGTAAATGAAGATAAACCTAATTGTAATTAGAACCAATAATATAGAAAAATTGGCCAACTTCTATCAAAAATTAGGCATCACTTTTCAATACCATAGACACAGCAAAGGTCCTTTTCATTATGCTGCTGAATTAAAAGGCACTATTTTTGAGATTTACCCCTTATTAAAGCATCAAAATAAGCCAGATAATTCTCTTAGATTAGGGTTTGATGTAAACCACCTAGATGAATTAATACCCTTTTTAGAAAAAAATAAGTTTGAAATCCTCAAAGCACCAACTCATTCGAAATATGGCTACTTTGCTATTATTAAGGATTTGGATGGTCGAAAAATTGAATTAAAACAAAATGAATTT